>NZ_JBITBU010000003.1:0-524824 GCF_044452545.1 Nocardia sp. NPDC051900
AGCTCGCGCAACTTCTGCGCGGTCACCGCGGGCAGCGCCTCACCGGACGCGAAAACATTGCGCAGGCTCGTGCATTCGGCCGCGCGCTCCTCGGCCACGAACACCGACAGCATCGACGGCACGAAGTGCACCGTGGTGACCTGCTCGTCGACGATCAGCCGCGCCAGGTACGCGGGGTCGCGATGACCGTCCGGCTTCGCCACCACCAGGCGCGCGCCGACCTGCAACGGCCAGAAGAACTCCCACACCGACACGTCGAACGTCGCGGGCGTCTTCTGCAACACGACGTCATAGGCCGCCAAACCGTATTCGGCGTGCATCCACACCAGACGGTTGACGATCGCCGCGTGCGAGACCGCCACACCCTTCGGGCGGCCGGTCGAACCGGAGGTGAAGATCACGTACGCGGTGTTGGCCGGACGCAGCGGCTTGTGCCGGTCGGCGTCGGTCAGCGGCCCGTCGGAGAACTCCGACAGGTCGAGCTGATCGATGCGCACCTGCCGGGAAACCGTGGTCTCCAGGTCCGAACCGGAGGTCAGCACGCACACCGGGCGCGCGGTCTCCAGGATGTAGTCGATGCGCTCGGCCGGATGGTCCGGATCCAGCGGCACGTACGCGCCGCCCGCGGCGTTCACCGCGTACATGCCGACCACCAGGTCGATCGAGCGGCGCATGCCCAGCGCCACATACGATTCCGGGCCGACGCCGTTGACCTTGAGCCAGCGCGCCAAGCGATGCACCCGGCGGGCGAACTCGGCGTAGGACAGACTCGTCCCCTCGAACGTCACCGCGGGACTGTCCGGAGTGCGCGCGACCTGCGCCTCGAACAGCGAGACCAGGGTCGCGGCGGCGTCGCCGACCGGCGAGGTGAGCGCGGCGTCGACCGGGAATTCGGTGGCGTTCCAGCGCTCGATCACCAAGGCCCGCTCGGCGTCGTCGAGCAGGTCGATGTCGCCGACGGTGACCGACGGATCGGCGGCGATGCCGTGCAGCACGCGCACGAACCGCTCGGCGAACGTCCCGGCGAAAACGCCGTCGAACAGGTCGGTGGCGTAGACGAGTTCGGCGTCCATCGCCGTCTCGGCCCCGGGGACCTCGCTGAGTGTGAGCTGCAGGTCGAACTTCGCCGTCGGCTGGTCGATGCCCAGCTCGGAGACGGTGAGACCGGGCAGTTCCAGCGCGGTGCGGCCGAGGTTCTGGAACGACAGCATCACCTGGAACAGCGGGTGCCGCGCCTGCGAACGCGCCGGGTTGAGCACCTCGACCAGCCGCTCGAACGGCACGTCCGCGTGCGCGAACGCCTGCAGGTCGCGTTCGCGGACCCGGGCGAGCAGATCGGCGAACGGCTCGGCGGTGTCCACCTCGGCGCGCAACACCAAGGTGTTGACGAACATGCCGACCAGATCGTCGAGCGCCTGCTCGCCACGACCGGCGACCGGGATGCCGATGGCGATGTCCTCGGAGCCGCTCAACCGCGCCAGCAGCGCGGCGAAGGCGCCGTGCACCACCATGAACAGCGTGCTGCCGTGCGTCTGCGCGACCCGGTTCAGGTCTTCGATCAGCTCGCCCGGCACCCGGAACCGATAGGTGCCCGCGCCGTAGGAGGCGACTGCGGGCCGCGGACGACCGGCCAGGCGCAGTTCGTCGGGCAGCCCGGCCAGCGTCTCGCGCCAGTAGTCGAGCTGCTCGGAGATCAGCGAGGTCGGGTCGTCCTCGGAGCCGAGCGTGTCGCGCTGCCACAGCGCGAAGTCCACGTACTGCACCGCCAGCGGCGGCCAGCCCGGCTCAGCCGCCGAGGTCCGCGCCACGTAAGCGGTCATCAGGTCGCGCACCAGCGGACGCATGGAGAAGCCGTCCGCGGCGATGTGGTGCACCACCACGACCAGCACGTAGTCGTCCGGGGCGAGCCGGTAGGCGCGCAGGCGCACCGGCGGCTGGGCGGTCACGTCGAAGCCGCGCTCGACGAACTCGTAGAGCACGCCGAGCAATTGCCCCTCGGCCACCTCGACCACGTCCAGCTCGGGAATCGCCCTGGTGGCGTTCAACACCCGCTGGTAGGCCACGCCGTCGCGAGACGGGTAGATGGTGCGCAACGACTCGTGCCGGCTGACCACGTCGGCGACCGCGCCGCGCAGCGCGTCCAGATCCAGCGCGCCTTCCAGCCGCACCGCGGCCGGGATGTTGTAGGTGGCGGAGGCCGCGCCTGATGTGGTCGCTGCGCTCCCGATGTCGAAGCGGTTGAGGAACCACATGCGCTGCTGCGCCAGCGACAGCGGCGGGTGCTCGGGACGCACCTGTGCCGTCAGCGCCTGGCGCGCACCGCTTCCCGCGTGCGACTCGATCCGCGCGGCGAGCGCGCCCACGGTCGGGGCCTCGAACAGCACGCGCACGCCGACCTCGGTGTTCAGCGCGGCGCTGACGCGGGCGGTCACCTGGGTGGCGACCAGCGAGTTGCCGCCGAGCTCGAAGAAGTCGTCGTCCACGCCGACGCGCGGCACGCCGAGCAGGTCGGCGAAGATCTCCGCGACGATCTCCTCGATCGGAGTCGAGGGCGCGCGGAACACCCTGGCCTCGAACACCGGAGCGGGCAGCGCCCTGCGGTCCAGCTTGCCGGAGGCGTTCACCGGGAAGGCGTCCAGCACGACCAGCGCGGCCGGGACCATGTAGCCCGGCAGCGCCGCGGCCAGCGCGGACTTCACCTCGTCGATGTCCACGGCCACATACGGTTCGCAGACCAGGTAGCCCACCAGCTGATCGCCCGCGTGCGCGTCGGAGCGCAGTACGACCACCGACTGCGCGATCCCGGGCTGCGCCAGCAACGCGGACTCGATCTCGCCCAGCTCGATGCGCAGGCCGCGCAGCTTCACCTGGAAGTCCGTGCGGCCCAGGTACTCCAGCTCGCCGTCCGGAGTCCAGGCCACCAGGTCACCGGTGCGGTACATCCGCTCGCCCGGCGCGCCGTACGGGTTGGCCACGAATCGGTCGGCCGTCAGGTCCGAGCGGCCCAGGTAACCGAGCGCCAGCTGATCGCCCGCGAGATACAGCTCACCCGCGACACCCGGGGCGACCGGGTGCAGGCGGCTGTCCAGCACGAAGACGCGGGTGTTCCACACCGGGCGTCCGATCGGCACCGACACCGCGTCGGCGTCGGTCGCCTCGTGGTAGGTGACGTCGACGGCGGCCTCGGTCGGGCCGTACAAGTTGTGCAGCCGCGCGCCGGTCAGCTCGCGCAGACGCTGCGCCGTCTGCGCGGGCAGCGCCTCACCGGAGGCGAAGACCTGCCGCAGCCGCGGCGCGGGCAGTCCGTCGCCGTTCTCGTTGCCGAGCGTGGAGACGAAGACCGAGAGCATCGACGGCACGAAATGCGCCGTGGTGATCTGCTTCTCGGCGATGATCTGGGACAGGTACACCGGGTCGCGGTGCCCGTCCGGGCGCGCCACGACCAGCCTGGCCCCCGTCTGCAACGGCCAGAAGAACTCCCACACCGACACGTCGAACGTGGCGGGCGTCTTCTGCAACACCGCGTCGTCGCGACCGATCGGGTACTCGTGCTGCATCCACAGCAACCGGTTCACGATCGCTTCGTGGCTGACCGCGACACCCTTCGGGCGTCCGGTCGAACCGGACGTGAAGATGACGTACGCGGTGTTCTCCGGCCGCAGCGGGCGCGTGCGCTCGGCATCCGTGATCGGCGCGCCGCTGGTCTCGGCGAAACCGGGCACGCCCTCGATGCCTTCCACCGACAGCGCGGTCACCGCCGGCTGCGGGTCAAGGCCGAATCCGTCCGCCGAGCGGTACAGGATCATCCGCGGGCGGGCGGTCTCGATGATGTAGTTGATCCGGTCGGCGGGCTGATCCGGGTCCAGCGGCACGTAGGCCGCGCCGGTCTGCACCACCGCGTACATCGCGACGACCAGTTCGGTGGAACGCCGCAGCGCCAGCGCCACCAGCGATTCCGGGCCCACGCCCGCGCCGATGAGCTGGCGGGCGATGCGGTTGGCCCGTTCCTGGAACTGGCGGTAGGTCAGCCGCTCGCCTTCGAAGTCCAGCGCGATCGCGTCCGGCGTCGCCGCCGCCTGCGCGTCGAACAGCGAGACCAGCGTAGCGACCTGGTCCACCGGATGTCCGGTGTCGTTCCAATCGATCAGCACCCTGGCGCGTTCCTCGGACGCGAGCAGGTCGATGTCGCCGATCGGGACGTCCGGGTCGGCGGTCACGGCCGCGAGGATGCGGTCCAAGCGCCGGGCGAACGCCGCGACGGTCGGCTCGTCGAAAAGATCCAGGGCGTAGGAGAATTCGGCCGACATGCCCGCCGAATCGCCGTGGTCGTCCTGGGTCTCCGAGAGGGTCAGCTGCAGGTCGAACTTGGCCAGCCGCGCGTCGTAGTCGATGCCGTTGACCGACAGTCCGGGCAGTTCCAAGCTGGCCTGCCGGGTGTTCTGGAAGGTCAGCATCACCTGGAACAGCGGATGCCGCGCCTGCGAACGCGCCGGGTTGAGCACCTCGACCAGGCGCTCGAACGGTACGTCCGCGTGCGCGAAGGCGTGCAGGTCGGTCTCGCGGGAGCGGGCGAGCAGGTCGGCGAAGCTCATCGCGCCGTCCACCTCGGTGCGCAGCACCAGGGTGTTGACGAACATGCCGATCAAGTCGTCCAGCGCGGCTTCACCGCGGCCGGCGACCGGGGTGCCGATGGCGATGTCGCTGGTGCCGCTGGCGCGGGCGAGCAGGACCGCCAGCGCGCTGTGCAGCACCATGAACAGTGACGCGTTGTGCCTGCGGCCCAGCTCGATCAGGGCGCGCTGGGTCTCGCCGGAGATCACGAACGGGTAGGTGCCGCCGCGGTAGGAGGCGACGGCCGGGCGCGGCCGGTCCGACGGCAGCGTCAATTCGTCGGGCAGATCGGCCAGTTCGCGCGTCCAGTACCGGATCTGGTTGGCGATCAGCGAACTCGGGTCGTCCTCGGAGCCGAGCACCTCGCGCTGCCACAGCGCGTAGTCGGCGTACTGCACCGGCAGCGCCGACCACGCGGGCGCCTCCCACGACGTGCGGGCGGCGTAGGCCACCATGACGTCGCGGGCCAGCGGGCCCATCGACCAGCCGTCGGCCGAGATGTGGTGCACCACCATGCCCAGCACGTACTCGGTCTCGCTGATCTCGAACAGCCGGGCGTGCAGCGGCACTTCGCTGGTCACGTCGAACGCCATCGACGCCAGCTCGACCAGGTGATCGATCAGGTTGTGCTCGGTCACCCGCACCGGGGTCAGGTCCGGCACGATCTGCGCCGCGTCCAGCACCACCTGCACGGGGCCGGTCTTGGTCTCCGGGAACACCGTCCGCAGCGACTCGTGGCGGTCGATCACGTCGATGACCGCGACCTGCAACGCGGCGATGTCCAGATCGCCGGACAGCCGGATCGCGACCGGGATGTTGTTGACCGCCGAGGAGGTGTCGAAACGGTTGAGGAACCACATGCGCTGCTGCGCCAGCGACAACGGCACCTGCTCCGGACGGTGCCGGGCCACCAGCGCCTTGCGCGCGCCGTCCCCGGCGTGCGACTCCACCCGCGCGGCCAGCGCCGCGACCGTGGACGCCTCGAACAGCATGCGCACCGGCACCCTGGTGTCCAGCGCGATGCCGAGGCGGGAGGCCACCTGGGTGGCGATCAGCGAGTTGCCGCCCAGCTCGAAGAAGTCGTCGTCCACGCCGACGCGGGAGATACCGAGTACCTCACCGAAGATCTGCGCGACGATCTCCTCGATCGGCGTGGTCGGAGCGCGGAATTCGCGCACCTCGAACACCGGCGCAGGCAGCGCCTTGCGGTCCAGCTTGCCGGAGGCGTTCAGCGGGAACGCCTCGAGCACCACGATCGCCGAGGGCACCATGTACGCGGGCAGCGTGCGGTGCAGCGCGTTCTTGATGCTGTCCAGGTCGACGGGACCGCCGCCGGTGACCACGTAGGCGACCAGCTGGTCGCCCGCGACGGTGTCCATGACCAGCACCACGGCCTGGGTGACGGCCGGATGGTCGAGCAGGGCGGTCTCGATCTCGCCGAGCTCGATGCGCTGACCGCGGAACTTCACCTGGAAGTCGGTGCGGCCGATGTACTCCAGTACGCCCGCGCTGCCCACCTCCGGATCGCGTGGACGCACCCAGCGCACCAGGTCGCCGGTGCGGTACAGGCGGGAGCCGGGCGGGCCGAACGGGTCGGCGACGAAGCGCTCGGCGGACAGGTCGGGACGGCCGTGGTAGCCGCGGGCGGTCTGCACGCCGCCGAGGTACAGCTCGCCGGGCACGCCGACCGGAACCGGGGCGAGGCCCTCGTCCAGCACGTAGGTCTGCGCGTTCCACACCGGGCGGCCGATCGGCACCGACGTGGGAGCGACCTCGTTGAGCTGCCAGGCGGTGGCGTGCACGGTGAACTCGGTCGGGCCGTACAGGTTGTGCACCGCGGCGGTCGAGAACTGCCGGAAGGCGGTGACGGTCGCGGGCGGCAGCGCCTCACCGGCGACCAGAACCGCGCGCAGCGAGGCGCATTCGGCGGTGTCGGCGGACCCGGCGAACACCGAGAGCATGGACGGCACGAACGAGGTCATGGTGACCCGGTGCCGTCCGATGATCTCCGACAGGTAGATCGGATCGCGGTGACCGTCCGGCGCGGCGATCAGCATGCGGGCGCCGACGGCCAGCGTGCCGAACAGCTCCCACACCGACACGTCGAAGGTGACCGGCGTCTTCTGCAGGATCACATCGGCCGGGCCGATCCGGTATTCGGCGGTGATCCAGGCGATCTGGTTGACCACCGACGCGTGGCTGACCGCGACGCCCTTGGGGCGGCCGGTGGAGCCGGAGGTGTAGAGCACGTAGGCGGTGTTCGCGGCGCGCAGCGGGGCGCGGCGCTCGGCGTCGGTGACGGGCTCGTCGCCGAATACGCTCAGGTCCAGGGTGTCCAGCGTCAGCACCGGGATGTCGGCGGCGGTGACGTTGTCGCCGGTGGTGGTGAGCACGCACACCGGAGACGAGCTGTCGAGCACGTATTCGGTGCGCTCGGCCGGGTGGTCGGGGTCGATCGGCACGTAGCCGCCACCGGCGGTCAGCGTGGCGTAGATCGCCACCAGCATGTCCACCGAGCGGCGGATGCCGACCGCGACCAACGTCTCCGGGCCGACGCCCGCCTCGATCAGCTTGCGCGCCAACCGGTTCACCCGCGCGGCGAACTCGGCGTAGGTCAGCTCGATCGGCGCGCCGAACTCCTCCGCGCCGCGCGTGCCGCCGTCGAACAGGACGGCCGGGTCGTCCGGCCTGCCCCGCACCTGCTCTTCGAACAGCTCGAGCACGGTGGCGGCGGGCACGTCGTGCCCGGTGTGGTTCCACTCGGACAGCACCCGGGCGCGCTCGGCCTCGTCGAGGATCTCGATGTCGCGCACCGTGGTTCCCGGCGCGGCGACGGCGGCTTCCAGCACGCGCAGGTAACGGCGGCCGAACTCGGCGACGGTGGGCGCGTCGAACAGGTCGGTGGCGAAGGAGATGACCGCGCCCATGCCTGCGGGCTCACCGTTCGCGCCGCGTTCCTCGGTGACCGTCCATTGCAGGTCGAACTTGGCGATATCGACCTCGAGTTCGTCGGCGGTGACCGAGAGCCCGGGCAGTTCCAGGGTCGCGTGCGACATCTCCTGGAACGACAGCATCACCTGGAACAGCGGGTGCCGCGCCTGCGAGCGAGTCGGGTTGAGCACCTCGACCAGCCGCTCGAACGGCACGTCCGCGAACGCGAACGCGGCGAGATCGGTTTCCCTGGTGCGGCCGAGGAATTCGGCGAACGACTCGCTGCCGTCCACTTCCGAACGCAGCACGAGGGTGTTGACGAACATGCCGATCAGGTCGTCGAGCGCCTGCTCGCCACGCCCGGCCACCGGGGTGCCGATCGCGATGTCGCTGGTGCCGGACAACCGGGCCAGCAGCACGGCCAGCGAGGCGTGCATGACCATGAAGAGGCTGACGCCCTGCGCGCGGGCCAGCGCGACCAGCCGCCGGTGCAACTCGGCGTCGATGTCGAAACTCACCCGGCTGCCGTGGAAGCTCTGCACCGGCGGGCGCTGGCGGTCCGCGGGCAGGTCGAGCTGATCCGGCAGACCGGCCAATGCCCTGCGCCAATAGGCGATCTCGCGCGCCGCCATGGACGCGGGATCGGACTCCGCGCCGAGCAGCTCGCGCTGCCAGACGCTGAAGTCCTGGTACTGCACCGGCAGCGGCGCCCAGCTCGGCGCCTCGCCCGCGCTGCGGGACAGATAGGCGGCGGCCACGTCGCGCGCCAGCGGGCCGAAGGAGAAGCCGTCGGCCGCGATGTGGTGCACGACGAACGCCAGCGCGTAGTCCGCCGCGCCGTTGCCACGCCCGCCGGTGACCGCGAAGACCCGCACCCGGATCGGCAGCTCGGTCGAGACGTCGAAGCCGCGCGCCGCGAATTCGGCCAGCGCGCCGTGCAGTTCGGCCTCGTCGATCGGCTGCACCTCGATACCGAGATCGACCTGGTCGACCGGGAGCACCTGCTGGTAGCCGCCGTCGCCGGACTCGGGGAAGATCGTGCGCAGCGACTGCTGCCGCTCGACCACGTCCAGCAGCGCCGACTGCAACGCTTCCAGATCCACCTGGCCGCGCAACCGCACCACGAACGGCAGGTTGTAGGTCGGCACGGTCGGGTCGAACTGGTTGATGAACCACATACGCTGCTGTGCCAGCGACAGCGGCACCCGCTCCGGCAACTGCTGGGCCACCAGCGGCGGACGCGATTCGCCCACGGGCGCGGCGTTTTCCGCGCGCGCGGCGATACCGGCGACGGTGGGGGTCTCGAACAGCGCGCGCACCCCGATCTGGGTGCCGAACGCGGCGCCGATGCGCGCCACCACCTGGGTGGCGACCAGCGAGTTGCCGCCCAGGTCGAAGAAGTTGTCGTCGATGCCGACGCGGTCCTGGCTGAGCACGTCGGCGAAGATGCCCGCCACGATCTGCTCGGCCTGGGTGCGCGGCGCGCGGAAGTCGCCGGCGTCGGCGCTGAACACCGGCTCCGGCAGCGCCTTGCGGTCCAGCTTGCCGCTGGTGTTGAGCGGGAACGCGTCCAGCACCATGATCGACGTGGGCACCATGTAGCTGGGCAGCTGCTCGGCGGCGAACCTGGTCAGCTCCACCGGTTCCACGCTGTGACCGGGAGCGGGCACGACGTAGGCCACCAGCTGCTGACCGGTCGCGGTGTCCACCACCAGCACGACGGCCTGGCTGACCGCGGGGTGGGCGAGCAGATCGGTCTCGATCTCGCCCAGCTCGATGCGCTGGCCGCGGAACTTCACCTGGAAGTCGGTGCGGCCGATATATTCCAGCGTGCCCGCTTCGTTCCAGCGCACGAGGTCGCCGGTGCGATACATCCGCTCACCCGTGCTCGACAGCGGGTTCGCGACGAAGCGATCCGAGGTCAGGTCGGGGCGGCCGCGGTAGCCGCGCGCCAGCTGACGCCCGCCGAGGTACAGCTCACCGGGCGCGCCGATCGCGGCCGGGCGCAGCCGCGAATCCAGCACGTAGACCTGGACGTTCCACTCCGGGATACCGATCGGCACGGTCACCGTGTCGGCGGCCGTCGCCTCCCAGTAGGTCACCGAGACCGCGGCCTCGGTCGGGCCGTACAGGTTGTGCAGCCCCGCGTCGGTGATGGCGCGGAAGCCCGCCGCGGTCTCCGGCGGCAACGCCTCGCCGATCACGAAAACCGCCCGCAGCGTCGCGCATTGGGCCTGCGTGGCGTGTGCGACGAACACCGTCAGCATGGACGGGACGAAGTCGGTCACGGTGACCCCGTGCCGGGCGATCATCTCCGCCACGTACAGCGGGTCGCGGTGCCCGTCCGGCGACGCGATGACCAGCTTCGCGCCCACCATCAGCGGCAGGAAGTAACCCCACAGCGACACGTCGAACGTGGTCGCCGTCTTCTGCAGGTACACGTCTTCCGCGGTCAGCCGGTACTCGTCGAGCATCCACAGCTGCTGGTTGACGATCGCGTGGTGGGTGACCGCGACGCCCTTGGGGCGGCCGGTCGAACCCGAGGTGTAGATGACGTAGGCGGTGTTGTCCGGACGCAGCGGCGCCAGGCGATCGGCGTCGGTCACCGGGTCGGCGGAGTACGCCGAGGTGTCCAGGGTGTCGATCTCCACCCGCCGCACCGCCTGCGGCAGCTCCAGCTCGTCGGCCGAGTGCGTCAGCACGCACACCGGCGCGGCGCTGTCGAGGATGTAGGCGGTGCGCTCGGCCGGATGGTCCGGATCGATCGGCACGTACGCGCCACCGGCCTTCAGCACCGCGTGCATGCCGATCACCAGCTCCAACGAGCGGCGCATGCCCAGCGCGACCAGCGACTCCGGGCCCACGCCGTCGGCGATCAGGAAACGAGCCAGCCGGTTGACCCGCGCGTCGAACTCCGCGTAGGTCAGGGTTGTGCCCTCGAAGTCGAGGGCGATGTTGTCCGGGGTCCGCGGCATCTGCGCGTCCAGCAGCGCCGCGAGCGTGGTCTCCGGGACGTCCTGCTCGGAGTCGTTCCACTCCAGCAGCGTCCGCTCGCGCTCGTCGGCGGTGGCGACCGGAAGCCCCCACACGGTGGCGCTCGCCTCGGCGGCAAGGAAGCGATCGAAGAACTCCAGGAAGCGGCCGTGGTGGCGGCGCGCCTCGTCCTCGGTGTAGAGGTTCGGGTTGGTCTCGAAGTCGATGTGCGAACGCGTGCCCGCGACCGACTGGTAGAAGTTGACACCGAGATCCTCGATGCTGCCGGTCGACAGCACGCTGAGCTGCCCGACCATCGGGCCGAGCGCGATCTCGTCACCGAACAGCATGATGTTGACCCACGGCCCGAAGAACTCCGTGGTCACCACACCGTCACCGGCCGCGTCGCGGCGGATGTCCTCGTGCCGGTACCGCTGGTGCCGCAACGCGCCGGACACCTCGACCGCCACCTGCTTGAGCAGCTCCGACACCGTCGTGTCGTGGCCCACGTGCAGCCGCAGCGGCACGATGTTCGACGACACACCGCCCGAGCGGCGCATCGCCGCGGTGGTGCGCGCGGTCACCGGCAGGCTGAGAATGACGTCCTCGACGCCGTTCCACTGCGCCAGGTACGCGGCGAAACCGGCCAGCAGCAGACCGGCGGGCGAGGAATCGTGCCGCGCGACCGCCGCGTCCAGCAGGGTGTTCTGCTCGTCCGACAGCGCGGCGCTGGCGATGCCGTTGATCGCGGCGGGCGGCGCGGAACGGCCGGTCAGGCTGGTGCCTTCCTCCAGCCCCGCCACCCGCTGCGCCCAGTACTCCTTGTCGGAGGCGAAGCGGGAACTCTCCCGATAGGCGATCTCCTGCTCATACAGCGTGTGCAGGTCGGTCGCCTTGGAAACAGCCGGTTCGACCCCGTCGACATAGGCGGTGTAGAGCTCAGCGATGCGATTCACATAGGTCATCGCGCCGAAGCCATCGAGCGCGACGTGATGCGAGCGGGAATACCAGTACCAATGATCGTCGGCCAGCTGCAGCGCCGCGACCTTGATCAACCGGTCGTTCAGCAGGTCGAACGGACGGCTGTACTCCGCGCGCATCCACGCCATCGCGGCGGCGGCCGGATCGGCCTCGCCGCGCAGATCGACGTACACGACCTTGTCGTAATCGGCGATCGAGTGGTCGACGAACTGCAGCGGCTCGCCATCGCGCTCGACGATCCGCAGGAACCCGGAACCCAACTCGTGCGACGCGTCGATGCTGGCCTGCTCGAGCACATCGACATCCAGCTCACCGTGCAGGTCGACGTACTGCGCGATCGTGACCGGCACCTGCGGGTCGACGTGCTGCGCGTACCAGATGCCCAGCTGAGCGGGAGACAACGGGAACGCACCCGACACCTCGGGTGCTACCCCAGACGCAGCGTGTGCCCGTTCGCCACCAGTTTCGCCGTTTCCGCCGAAATCCAGCCGGTCCAACCGTAACCTCGCTTCCGGAACACCACGCAAGCGCTCCCCGACCACACCCGGAGAGGGCGCTCCACCTATCCGAGCGTGGCGCCTGCGTCTCCAGGTTCAGTTCTCACATCAAATCAGGCAAAAATGTTCAATTGAACTATCTGTCCAACCGGCCGGGCTCGTTACATGGGCTCGCCCGTGCCCAGCACCCACCGACCGGCTCCGCCGGGACCTTCTTTGCGAATCACCGGATCAATCTACCGTCGCCCCCGGCAGCCGACCAACCAATCGTCATAGCCGCTGCGCATCAACGCAGGTAGGTAGGTTGTAAGAGGTTTGCCAGGAGGATGTTGCGGTTCTCACATGCGTCACCCCCGCCCCAAACCGGCGCTTTCGCGCCGCGGGAGGCGGCCGCCTATGTCACCCGCCGTCACGACCCGCGCACCCGCGCCGGGTCATAGAGGTGGGATTCCGCGCACGACACCGCCGGCGCGAGCGCGCGGCCAACCAGGATCACCGCGGCCTGCCGCAGTCCGGCGGCCTCGACCTGGTCGGCGATGTCGGCCAGGGTCCCACGCAGGATCAATTGCTCGGGCTGGCTGGCGCGGTAGACGACAGCGACCGGGCAATCCGGGCCGTACTCGGCGGCCAGTTCGGCGGCCGTCGCGCGGGTGCGGGTGACGGCCAGGTGCAGCGCGAGGGTGGCGCCGGTGGCGGCGAAATTCGCCAGCGCTTCGGACTCGGGCATCGCGGTGGAGCGGGCCTGCGCCCGGGTCAGCACGACCGACTGGACCAGCTCCGGCACGGTCAACTCCGCACCGAGCACCGCCGCCGCGGCGGCATAGGCGGGCACGCCCGGTGTGACATCCCACGGCACCCCGTGCGCGTCCAACCTGCGGGTCTGCTCGGTCAGCGCCGAATACAGCGACGGGTCGCCCGAGCACAGGCGGGCCACGTCCTGTCCGGCCCGGTCCGCGCGCACCAGACGCTCGGTGATCTGGTCGAGGTCCAAGCGCTGGGTATCGACCAGCTCGGCGTCGGGCGCGCAGTACGCCAGCACGCCGGGATCCAGATAGGTCCCCGCGTACAGGCACACCGGCGACGCGCGGAGCAACTCGACCGCGCGCACCGTCAACAAATCGGCCGCGCCCGGCCCGGCCCCGATGAAGTGCACGGTCATGCGCGCGAGTGTATTGACCCCCGCTCAGGCGGTGGCGTCGAAGTGGGCGATCACCTTCTCGGGGCGGAGGCGGACGACGAGTTCGCCGGGGACGCCGTTGCGCTTGCCGAATTCCTCGGCACGGTCGGCGCCCATGTAACGGCCGCCGATCTCGGTGGCGGTGCGCAGCAGTTCGCCCGGGTCTTCCGAGAGCGTCACCGTGCCGCGCAACTGGACCGACGCGTAGGGCGGTTCCTCCAGGTCGACGCACACCGAGACGCGGCCGTCCCGGGCGAACGCCTTGCCCTTCGCGGTGGACTTGCCGGTGTTGAACACCAGTTCGTCGCCGTCGACGATGAACCACACCGGCGTCACCATCGGCCTGCCGTCAGCCGTCACGAACGCCACCTTGCCGGTGCGGGTGCCATGGGTCAGAAACTCGCGCACTTCGGGATCGGAAAGAGAGGCCATCCGCTCACCCTAGGTGGTGACTCCGGACAGCTCGGCTCGGTTGGTTCGATCGGCTCCGTTCGGCTGAGTTCGGTCGCGCGATTCACTCGTCGCGTCGGTATCGACCGCGGTGGAAGGCGATCAGCGCGCACCGTGCCGGACTGCCGACCCACTGGCTGTCTCCGGTGGACTTTCGTCAGCGCTGCCAGTTGGGGTTGGGAGCGGGCTGCTGGGGCCACTGGGCGTTGGGGCCGCCCGCGGCGGGCTGCTGCTGGTACTGGGCGGGGCCCATGCTCTCGGCGTTCGCGCGGGCGAGGAGGTCGGGCACCTGCGGTCCGGCGACCGGTGACGATGCGCCGCACCACGTGCACTCCAGGTGATGCTTGGTGCTGAGCGGGAAGAGCGGAATGAAGAAGAGCGTGAACTTCGTGACGAGCTTGCGCAGCGCGTGCGCGGCGGGATTGCCGCAGCGGCCGCAGATCAAGGTGATCATGGCGAGCGTGTGGATACGCTTCTGCCAGCCCCAGATCAGCATGTGAAACCCCCGAAGATAGAAAATCCGATGTCGGTCACAGTAGTCGATCGGCGGAGCTTCGGCTCCGGTGAAGAACGGCCGTTCCCGCGCGCGTCCGCGTCACAGCATGCCGCGCTCGCGGGCCCGCGCCACCGCGGAGGTACGCGAGCGCACGCCGAGTTTTCCGTAGATATGCACCAAGTGGGACTTGACGGTGGTCTCGCTGAGGAACAACTGTTTGGCGATCTCGCGGTTGGACCGGCCGTCGGACACCAGCCGCAATACCTCGATCTCGCGCCTGCTCAGCGTGGTGTCGGCGCGGCGCACCCTGGTCATCAACTTGGACGCGACCGCGGGCGAGAGCACGCTGTCGCCCGCCGCGGCCGACCGCACCGCGGAGAGCAATTCGCCGGGCGGTGTGTCCTTGAGGATGTAGCCGCACGCGCCGGCCTCGACCGCGCCGAGGATGTCGGCGTCGGTGTCGTAGTTGGTGACCACGAGGACGTTCGGCGGGCTCGGCAACTCACGCAGCCGCGCGGTCGCCTCGACTCCCGACCGGCCGGACCCGAAACTCAGGTCCATCAGCACGAGGTCGACCGGCGTGGTCGCGCAGAACGCGACGGCGGCCTCCGCGGTGGCCGCCTCGCCGACGACGGTGATGTCGTCGGCGACGTCCAGCAGCGCGCGCAATCCGGCGCGGACGATCGCGTGGTCATCGGCGAGCAGCAGGCGGATCACTCGGAACCCTCCGCGCCGAGGTCGGGCGAGTCCGCGCCTCGGGTGTCCGTTCCGCCCTGGTCGGGCGGACCGGTCTCGGGCCCGCCTTGACTGCCGGACACCGGCCCGACCGGGTCCGAGGCAGTTGATTCCGTCCGGGCCGGTTCCGTGCGCGGCGGATGTGCCATGGCGAGCGGCACCGCGCCATGTTCGTCCGCTTCGAGTTCGGCGCAACCCGAGACAGTGTCGAGCGGAAAGGACACGGTGACTGCCGTGTGCCCCGGCTCGGACTCGACCGCCATGACTCCGCCCTGCTCGTGTACCCGCGATCGCATGGCGGCCAGCCCGAACGATCCGGACGGGCTGCGCTCGAGCACTTCGGGAGCGATGCCGACACCGTCGTCGACCACGTCGAGATGGATCGCGTCGTCCGCATACGTGAGCGTCACGCGCATCCGGCCCGCACCGGCGTGCCGGATCACGTTCGAGACCGCGCCTTGCGCGATCCGGACCAGCGCGGCCTCGATCGGCATGGGCAGTCGCTCCGGCGGACCCTCCACAACGAACCTGGTATTCAACCCGGGCGCGGCGGCGCGCTGAGTGATCCGCTCCAGCGCCTCGGCCAGTGACTGTCCCTCCAGCGCGGCGGGAGCCAGTTCGGCGATGAGTCGCCTGGTCTCGGCGAGGTTCTCCGCGGCCGCCTCCCTGGCCAGCCGGATCCGTTGCAGCGCGGGGTGATCCGGCGCTTCCCGCTCGGCCGCGTGCAGCAGCAGTTGAATGGAGCTCAGCCCCTGCGCGACCGTGTCGTGGATCTCGGCGGCCAGCCGCTCCCGCTCGGCGAGCTTGCCCGCCGTGCGTTCCCGTTCGGCCAGTATCGCTCTGGTGCTGAGCAATTCGTCGATCAGTCGCTGTCGTTCCGCGGCCTCGCGGAACAACGCCTGATAACCGAGCCCGATCCCGACCGCGACGGCGGCTCCGATGACCGGGCCGACCACACCGGCCACCGACCAGCCCCGATGCAGGCCGAAGCCGACTACCGCCACGGCGGTCGCGGCGGCCACGGCGCAGAGATTCCATGGGCGCGGCAGCAGGTGCAGGTACAGGAAGAACAGGCCGAACGCGAGATAACCCGCGTCCGGCGCGAGTACGACCAGCCCGAGCCACAAGGCCGTCAGCGCACCGAGCCACACCGGAATCGCGCGCCGTTTCCCCGCGAACCCCGCACCCGCGAAATAGGTCACGAGGAAGGCCGCGGCGAGACCGACGGTCGCGGCCGGATGTGCCGCGCCGGGCAGCACCGCGCGCACGGCGACCACTACCGCCAAACCGGTCATCAGCACGTGCAGGCCGAGCCGCAACGTGGTGAAAACCGGGGTCAACGGGGACGAGTGCACGGTGTCAGCTTATGTACGGCTATCGCCGGGGCATCCATCGAAAGGTGGAAAACCGCCGCCGACTTTCGCTCATCCGCGCTTCCTCCCCCGGCGCGATGGAAACGGCCCGGCGCGGCGTGAGGGTGGAGACATGTTCGTCGCACTCCGAGACCTCCGCGCCGCCCGCGGCCGGTTCGCACTGATCACACTCGTCGTCACGCTGGTGGCGGTGCTGGTGAGCTTCCTCAGCGGGCTCACGGCCGGGCTCGCGCACCAGAACGTCTCGGCCGTCGAGTCGTTGCCCGGCGATACCGTCGTCTTCGCCGACACCGGCGGCGCTCCCTCGTTCGACGGGTCCATGCTGACCGGAGAGCAGATCGCGACTTGGCGCGCCGCCGCCCGCGGCGTGACACCGGTGGGCATCGCCCGCGGCAAAGCGAACGGTGACGGCTCCGCCCCCGCGCAGGTCGCCCTGTTCGGCACGGACACGGCATTCGGCAACCGCCCGGCGACCGATGCGGGCACGGTGCTGCTCAGTACCGGCGCGGCCGCCGATCTCGGTGCCGCGCCCGGCGGTTCCGTGGTGATCGGCGGCCGCGCGTTCGTCGTGTCCGCCGTGCGTGGCGACGACTGGTACAGCCATACGCCCGTGGTCTGGATGACGCTCGCCGACTGGCAGGCGCTCAACCCTCGTTCCGGCGCGGCCACCGTGCTCGCGGTCTCGGGGGCGACCGATCCGGAAGCGGTGAACGCCACCGCGCACACCCGGACCACCGACTTGTCGGGAGCGCGCTCGGCGATCGGCTCCTACCAGGCCGAAAACGGCTCGCTCACCCTGATGACCGCCCTGCTGTTCGCCATCTCCGCGCTGGTGATCGGCGCGTTCTTCACCGTGTGGACGATTCAGCGGATGCCCGACATCGCCACGCTGAAAGCGCTGGGGGCGACTTCGGGGTCGCTCGTCCGCGACGCACTCGTCCAAGCCGCCACCGTGCTCACGGCCGGTATCGCGACCGGCCTCGGGATCACCGTCGCCGCGGCGGCATTGCTCGGCGACGCGGTGCCGTTCGTGCTGAGCCCGGCCACCACACTGCTTCCCTCGCTCGCGCTGATCCTGCTCGGCTTGCTCGGCGCGGCGTTCGCCCTGCGCTTCCTGTTCACCGCCGACCCGCTCACCGCGCTCGGCGCGGGCCGCTGACCGCAGGCCTCCGCACGGCACGATCGCCAACCGCCGCACCCGGATCGCCTCATCAGCGCACCCGAACCGCCCGACCGCCCTCAGCACGGAGTTCCGATGACACCCACCACCACGCTCACCCTCGCGGACGTGACGCTCACCTACCCCGACGGCACCGGCCGGCTCACCGCCTTGGACCGAGTGAACCTGCGGGTCTGCGGCGGCGAGATCGCCGCCATCACCGGCCCGTCCGGCTCCGGCAAGTCCAGCCTGCTGGCCGTGACAGCCACCCTGATCCGCCCGGAATCCGGGCGCATCCGTCTCGTAACACCCCGGGGCACCGCCGATCTCGCTGACGTGACCCGTCGCGAAGCCGCCGCACTGCGTCGCTCGTCGATCGGCATCGTCTTCCAACAACCGAACCTGATCCCGGCACTCACCGCCGTCGAGCAACTCGAGGCGATGGCGCATCTCGGGCAGCGGATCATCACGTCACGCCGACACCGCCGAACGACCCGCGACCGCGCACTGGCACTACTGGACTCGGTCGGGCTCGCCGACCAGCGAGACAAGCGTCCCGCGCAACTGTCCGGCGGTCAACGGCAACGAGTGAACATCGCCCGCGCCCTGATGAACGCACCGTCCCTCCTGGTGATCGACGAACCCACCAGCGCACTGGACACCGAACGCGGCGCCGCGGTGATCGACCTGATCCTGTCCGTCGCCCACGAACACGAGGCCGCCACCCTCCTGGTCACCCACGACCGCTCCCACCTACACCGGATGAACGCCGTCTACCGCATGGTCGACGGACACCTCACTCCGGAGACCGCAACGGCCGCGGCCCCAGTGACGCCATAGGTCGACAGCCGACGGACCGCCCGAGCCGACAACAGAACGCAGCGGACTCCTCGCGCCTCTGACCCTTTCGAGCTCGGCGGACACCTGTCGCGGTTAGTCCGTCGACCAGGTACAGCTCGACGGCGGATAGCAACTCCATTGGTGTACAGCCAGTTTCGCGAGTGGCTGCCGCATGGCTCGCCGCGGTGCCGACTCCGACCGACTACAGCAAGACGCCCGCTGTGCAACCACTCGGATCCAGTCGATCGATACGACGAATCGGAGCACTGCCGGTGGTAGTCGCGGGTTCGATGTACCGCCGGCCGCGAAGACCAGAAGGTAAGGGTTGGCAATTCAATAAGCGTGTGCATATCATCTACTCATGCTTACTAACTCTGGCGAGAACCGTTCCGGCGACCGACACAGCGGCACGGACGAACAGCCGTTTTCCGACGGAACCGTGCTGATGCCCTGGCAGGCCGGGCCGCTGCACGACAGCCGGGGCCCGGTGTTCGTCAGCGTGACCGACTTTCTGGCCGCCTCCGAAGAGGACGTCCAGGCGATCTACAAGACGGGAATGCGGCTGGGCCGGAACTGGCCGGTGATGCACGGCGCGGTCGGCCTGTGGCTGTGGGCTCGGCCGTCGGAGTCACGCGGCGGCTCGATCTCGGTGTGGGAAACCGAGCGGGACATGCGGCGGTTCGTGCGCTGGCCGGTGCACGCCGACATCATGCGGAAATGGCGCGGTCGAGTCGGTCTCGCCACCGACTCGTGGCAGGCCGCCACGTTCGAGAAACAAGAAGTGTGGGCACGGGCGCGCGACACGATCGAGCGGCGACCGCACCCGCAGGCCGGATGACTCAGCGGATCAGGGTGGCAGCACGTTGGCGTCGGCCGGGATCATGCCGAGTTCACGTATCTTCTCCAGCCGGGTCACCGCGCCGCTGATGGCATTGTCGTGCAGACCGGCGTCGCCGAGCGCCGCCCGAAAGCGGTCCATGTCCACATTCTGCACCGCGCGAAAGACATCGTCTTCGAGCCGTTCACCCTTCTGCGCCGTGACGAAGTCGGAATCGATCTCGATTTCGAGCGGCCGAGTCGACAGCGGGAACGATCGACCGTGATCGATGGCCACCACTTCCAACTGCCCACCGCGTTCGACAGTGCGGTAGTTGCCGGGATGGCGATCCATGGCCCCGATGATGTAGTCGAGTACTCCGACCTGCTGTTGCTGAGTTCTCGAATACTCGCCCACCGGCCTGAACGGCTCGGACTCGACGAATTGCTGAATCATGCCCGGCCTGGGCCGGCCGTCGGGTCCTATCACGCCGTCGGTCCGTGCGGTCGGCGGCACTCTGCCGAAGCCGAGCAGTTCGTCCACACGGTATGCCGCGATCTCCCGGCTCGTGAGCGCACCGGGCGCGTGCACGAAAGGTAATCCCGCGTCGTATTTCTCGCCATCAATCGGTTTGTAGACGTTCAATTGCCCGTCGTCGGAGAGCATCTTCCGCACTGTGGTGGAGCTTTTCGCCACGGCTTCTCTCATATCGCCGTCGAAGCCGACATCGGTCGTCAACCGGCGCGCACGCATGGCGGATTCGGCGACACTGGGCTGGTAATTCCACCTCTGCCGAGCCCCCTGCGCCGGGTGCGACCGCACCTGGGTGCGCGCTTCTTCCACCAGACGCGCGGACCGCTCGTCGACTGCCCGGAACTCGCGAGCACCGAGATCCAGCGTGCTGCTGGTGCGCCGGTAGGTGCCCGCCGCGGT
Organism: Nocardia sp. NPDC051900; assembly: GCF_044452545.1. Taxonomy (NCBI): domain Bacteria; kingdom Bacillati; phylum Actinomycetota; class Actinomycetes; order Mycobacteriales; family Nocardiaceae; genus Nocardia; species Nocardia sp. NPDC051900. Next base: position 19,974 of record NZ_JBITBU010000003.1, read on the forward strand.
CCGGGTCCCCAGATCGAGGGTTCTGGTCAAGCGCCGGGTGATATTGCGAAGTAGAGGGGTGACAGCATCTCTCACCGAGCGGGCGGCGGGGCCGCGCCGTCCGAGCCCGGTGCTGGGATCGCGGACCAAGGCGTGCGCACGCCGGGCCGCTCCGGCTCGTCCGGGGTTTCATCGATGACGCGGTAATAGCTCATCGCCTGCGCATCGAGCAGCGCGCGCAGGAAACGCGGACCTTCGTCCGGCGTTATTCGCGCGGGCGAATCGAAGACTTTGATACCGCGCTCGTACAGCCTTTCAGCGAGCGGGCATCCGTTCCGATCGGTCACCGCCAGCGTCACGCCACCGCCGGGATCCAACCTGAACTCGGCTACGCGGCGCGTCCGCGAATAACCCACGTCGTAGATCGCGACCAGAGTCGGCGTGTACTCGGCCATGAACCCTCACCTTCACCTGCGACGAACCGCCCGGCAGCGGTCCAACATCCGACCGGAGCGAAGCTGCCGGAGCGGAATGTCGACGTCTCATGAGGGAACTTACTACCGAACGGTCTGTTTATCCCAGCAAGGTCCCGTGCGCTCAGCGCAGGTACATCGCGTCCGAACTCGAAACGACGCTCCGAGTCCGGCGCTGTGCCAGCGAATGCGGCGACGAACGACGGGCACAGCGACTTCTTTCTCGTGCGGGTGCTCCGAACCAGTGGTCTCAGGCCGCGCGAGTTCGCGGATCAGCGCTGCCAGGGCAGGCAGGCCGGGCCCGGGAAACCCGGGTGCGACGAGGCGGCCGGACGCCGACCGACGATGCCGGGCGGCGGGAGGTGCTGGGAATCGAGCGTGATCAGCGCGCACACCGCCATGATGTCGTCCGCGCGGAATTGCACATGGTCGAGCGCGGGCGTTATCACCGCGACCGCGCCGACGCGGCCGACCACGGTGAGCAGCGCCGCGAGCGAAGCGGGCGCGGTCGGACCGGCGACCAGCGTTCGTGCCAGATCGAAACCCGAGGACTTCGCCATAGCGCGAATTTCCATCTCGTGCCTGCGCGTGCGCTGCCCGGAGATGTCGCGGCGCAGGTACCCGACCACTTTCGGCTTCATCATCACCTCTCGTTCGATGGGAACGCCCGCCGCCGGGGGCTTTCGCCACCGTTCGCGGCTCACCGCGTCCGGAGTGCCGTGCCCCGCACGGCATCACCCCGACGGCGCGCGCATCCCGAGCCTCGAGGAACGGGAGGCGGATAGCCACGCTGTCAAGCGCACGAGACCAGGTGCGCGATATCTGCGGTTGTCGCTCCCCACCTGCGCGATCGTGCTTAAAGTCCGCTCATAACATCGGATTTCGGGTCAGGGGGACGAAAGTGTCGGACAATGAGATCGACGGCATATGGAAGTCGCCGCGCTTCCGCAAGTTGCTCGCCGAGGGACAACCAGGTCGAGCCCTCGCCCTCGTCCGCAAAGAAATGGGGCTATCCCAAGCCGATTTCGGCGCGCTGCTGCACTGGGACCGCACCCACGCCGGACGAGTCGAGCGCGGAGAAGTGGGAACCATCTTCGACATCCGGGAACTGGTCCGTGCCGCCGACGCGCTGGGCGTGCCGCGCACCGCGTTGCTGCCCCTCTTGCTCGCTACCCCCGATACGGGGACCATCGACAACGAGGCCTGCGAAGGAGTCGATGACGTGGACCGCAGACAATTCGGCCTGGCAGCGACAATGACGGCGGTGGCGGGTGTCTCCATACCGCCGACCAGGAACGCGGAACCGATTCGGGTCGGCACCGGGCATATCACGTATATCCGCATGCTCACCGAACGACTCTGGGAGCACGACCATCATCGCGGTGGCGGCGCGATATTCCACTACGCAGCAGGGCAATACGCCTCCGTACGGCGGCTACTGGACTCGAGGTCCTACGGCCACCGCATAGGTGCCGAATTGGTCAGTGCGACGGGATGGCTGTCGAATACCGTTGCATGGTTGGCTCGCGACAGTAATCGCCCCGGCACGGCCCGGCGGCACCTCACGGAATCGGTCTTGCTCGCCGAACAGTGCGGTGACAATGCCTTATTGGCCGCCGCCCTCGGTGATCTCGCGAATCTCGCCGCGTCCTCGCCCGCTTCATTCGCCGAGCCCGTGCGCCTCGCACGGCGCTCGACGGAACTCGTCAGGGGAATACCGTCGGCTCGTATGAACGCGCTGAAGGCCGCCGAGGAGGCAACGGCCTACGCGGCCGTCGGCGACGAGCAGGAGTTCGGCCGCGCGATGGCGCGAGTCTGGCGCGAAGCCGATCGCGGGCTCGACAGCCCGGACGACCCGGCATGGCTGGAGCACGTCACCGAGGCCGAACTGCGCGCCCACGAGGCGCGAGGACTCGGCATGCTCGGACACCACAGCCGGGCGGTGCAGCTGTACCGCGAGAGCGTCGGCCATGAGAGCTGTTTCCCGCGCGACGAAGCCTCGTACCGCGCCTACTACGCCGCAGCCCTCGCGGGCCTCGGCGACACCACCTCCGCCATCACCGAAGCACACACCGCCCTCACCCTCCTCGAAGGCCCCGTCAACTCCCCACGCCTTCTGGCCGAACTACGCCCCGTCCGCGCCGCCGCCACCCATACCCACGGCGACAACGCCGAACACCTCCGCCACCGCTTCGACACACTCGCCCGCACGGCGTGACGTGACATGTGACTTCGCAGCGCAGCCACCATAATGGCCCGAAGTCGACTGCATCGACCGAGTGAAGCCACATGGAGCCCCTCCAGAGACTGTCAACTGCGAGGGAACAGCCGTGCGATATCTGCGATTGTCCCTCCCGACCTGCGCGATCGTGCTTAAAGTCGCGCCATCACAGCAAATTTCGGGGTCAGGGGGACGAAAGTGACGGACAACGAGATCGACGGCGTATGGAAGTCGCCGCGATTCCGCAAGTTGCTCGCCGAAGGACAGCCCGGGCAGGCCCTCGCCCTCGTCCGCAAAGAAATGGGGCTATCCCAAGCCGATTTCGGCGCGCTGCTGCACTGGGACCGCACCCACGCCGGACGAGTCGAGCGCGGAGAAGTGGGAACCATCTTCGACATCCGGGAACTGGTCCGTGCCGCCGACGCGCTGGGCGTGCCGCGCACCGCGTTGCTGCCAATCTTGCTGGGTCCGGCCGATCCGAGGACCATCGAAGATGGGGGTAAAGGAGCCGACGAAATGGACCGCAGACAATTCGGCCTCGCTGCGACGATCACAACCTTGGCGGCAACCGCTCCGGCGGCCACGGTGCCGACGCGAGTCGGGTCCAGCCATGTCGACTACTTGCAGACGCTGACGCAACGCATGTGGCAGCACGACAATCACTTCGGAGGCGGGGACATCGCCGAATTCGCGCTTCGCCAATACGGTTTGGCTCGTCGCCTGCTCGACCACGGCACCTACGGCCGGGAAACCGGCGTGCGGCTGTTGGCCGAGACGAGCCGACTCGCTCGGTGCGCGGGCTGGCTTTGTCTGGACGCCGGTCGCCCAGCCGTCGCCCGGCGGTGCTACGTCGAAGCGGTGCTGATGGCCGAGCAGGCCGATAACGACGAACTGCTCGCCAATGCGCTGGCCAGCTTGACGTTTCTGACCACAGACCGGCCGACCAGCCGAGAACCGGTGCGGCTGGCACAGCGGGCCAGTCACCTTGCTCGCCGGATCCCATCGGCTCGGCTGAATGCCGTTCGCTCCGCGCGGGAGGCCGTGGCGCATGCCGCGATCGGCGAACGACAGGACTTCGATCGGGCGATGACGCGCGCCTGGCGCGAGGTCGATCGAGGGCTCGACGATGTCGACGAGCCGGTATGGCTGCACCACGTGACGCCGTTCGAGATCCGATCCATCGAGGCCAGGGGCCGGGTCTATCTGGGCCAGCACGATCGGGCGGTGGGCATCTACCGGGAAACTATCGGCACCCGCGGCACTCAGCGTCCGCGCGACGAAGCCTCGTACCGCGCCTACTACGCCGCAGCCCTCGCGGGCCTCGGCGACACCACCTCCGCCATCACCGAAGCACACACCGCCCTCACCCTCCTCGAAGGCCCCGTCAACTCCCCACGCCTTCTGGCCGAACTACGCCCCGTCCGCGCCGCCGCCACCCATACCCACGGCGACAACGCCGAACACCTCCGCCACCGCTTCGACACACTCGCCCGCACGGCGTGACCTGGCTCGACAAGACATGTAACTGCGCAGCGCAGCCGCCGAGACCAAATGCGTCAGATCGGCGGTTGTCCCTTCACACCTGCACGGTTGTGCTCAAAGACCGCCCATGACACCGGGTTCGGGTCAGGAGGCCGAAGCGGCGGATAGTTCAGTGTTGCACCAGAATAATTATCCGTAGCTTTCTTGCAATGTTTCTCCGAAATGTAGCATACTGTGACGGTCGGCACGCATTCCGAGACAACCGCAGGGAGGTGCGCAGGATGCCAAGGCAGGACCCCCGCTCCGCCGACACACCGTTGCGGCGCCATCTCGACGGCACCGCGACGTCGCGTCCGACCGCTCTCGACGCCTTCCGCGAAGCCCGCAAAACCTTCCTCGCCGGCGACCGTGTGGACATGCAAGCGCTGGCCAAGGGTCTCGCCGTTGACCGCGCCACCCTGTATCGCTGGGTCGGCTCCCGCGACCAATTGCTCACCGAGATTCTCTGGTCACTGATCGAACCCACCCTCACCCGCTCGCGGAAGACCCACTGCCACTCCGGACCTCCCGCCGCGCCCGGTCAGTCCCCCGCCGCAGCCGTCATGAACGAGGCCATGCGCGCCGTCAACACGAATCCGGGCATGCAGCGCTTCATCGACCGCGAGGGCGAACTGGCCCTGCGCCTGCTGACAACCAAGGCGTCCGGTTTCGAGGCTCGACTGATCGAGCTGATCGCCGAGATCGTGCGCGAGGAGACCGCCGCCGGTCGCCTGCAGTCGTCGATTCCTTCCGAAGATCTGCCGTACGTACTGGTCCGCGTCATGGAGTCCTATACCTACCTCGGGCTCATCACCGGCCAGCAGCCCGACCATGATCGTTCCGCCAGGGTTGTCAACGCACTCCTACCCTGCGGGACGACCAGCGGTCCGGATGCGGAGTAGGCCACCGGAAGCTGCGTGACGACAGGTGTACACCTCTTCAGCGGAATCCCCGCTTCCCCGCGAACCCGACGTCCACATCAGGTTCACCGGACCTGCCGGCGTATTCGACTACGTAGCTTGTCGAACAGCAGTCCGAAACCTGTTGCGAAAGTGGCCCGAGAGTCACTGTCCGGAAGTATCGGCATTCGAAGTCGGCGATCAAAGCATTGAATATGACCGGCTGCCTTGTGAACGACTGTGGCTACTTCCCTGACTCACTCCTATCGCGCCTACTACGCCGCCCCGGTACCACGAGGAGCTGACCAGGCTGCCGCGGCATAGGGAGCCGCACTGACAGTTCACTCAGCGCGTCGCAGCTTCTACCGCTGTCGCGTGCGTCCTCGGCTAGTTGCCGTATTGCCTGGTTTCCGGCCGTTCGATCATGATCGCGTGAGCTGGTTCCTCGGCCACCGGTCGGTGTTCGACTCCGCGAGGAACCACGAAGATCTCGCCGGGACCAAGTGTTACCGCCGCATGGTCCTGCATTTCGATGCGGAAGGTGCCGTTCCAGCAGAGGAACAGCTCGTCTTCGTCGTGGTGATGCCAGGGGAATGCGCCGTGCAGGCGAGCGATGCGCACCACGGCGTCGTTGGCGGTGGCCAGGTCGCGCGGCTGCCAAGGACCGCTCAGGTCGTCGACGACATCGGTAATGGAGATCTTGCTCATGGGTTCATCGTCGCCGTGGCGAGGTCGGGACCCTAGAGCCAATCAGGCAGAATTGGTTTGCATATGGAGCCAATGGAACTTGCTGATCGGCTCGGTCGCTGGTCGACCGACCGAGGTCCGCTCTATGTCCTGCTGGCGGGGCGACTGCGGGCGTTGATCGATGACGGTGAGCTGCGGTCGGGCATGCGGCTGCCGCCCGAGCGCAAACTGGCGAAGGCTCTCGCGGTCGGGCGCAGTACGGTGGTAGCGGCATACGATCTGCTCGGCGCGGATGGTCGCGTGGTGCGCCGACAGGGCAGTGGCACCCGGGTCGCGGGACCCGAGACGGTCCCGGCTCGCGAGACCACCCATTCCCCGGCCTTTTTGCAACTGCTCGAGCCGAGCGCCGATGTCATCGCGCTCGCTTGTGCCGCTCCGGGGAAACCGCCGCCCGAGTTGGCCCAGGCATATCGGCACATCGCGCCCGAGCTCGCCGCGGTCGAGGGCGACATCGGTTACCACCCAACCGGACATCCGCTGTTGCGCAGGGCGATTGCCGACCGATATCGAGCGCGTGGCGTGCCGACCGATCCGGAGCAGATTCTCGTCACCGGCGGCGGACAACACGCGCTGTCGCTACTCGCCCGCGCGCTGCTCCGGCCCGGTGACCACGTCCTGGTCGAGTCACCGACGTACCCGGGCGCGCTCGAGGCGTTTCGCGAGGCCGCGACGGTACTGCGGACAGGCCCGGTCGGCTTGGGCACGGTAACCTCGGCGGCGCTCGCGTATGTCGTTGCGACATGCCACAACCCCACAGGGACGGTGCTTCCCGCGCCGGGACGGCGGGCCCTGGTCGAGTCGGCGAGAAGGGCCGCGGTGCCTTTGGTCGATGACGAGGTGCTGGCCGATCTCGGATTCCCTGGCACCGATCCGCCACCACCGCCGTTGGCCCACTATGACGAATCGGTGATATCCATCGGTTCGCTCAGCAAGGTCGTCTGGGGCGGGTTGCGTGTCGGTTGGGTGCGGGCACCGGTCCCGGTGATCGCCCGGTTGTCTCGGCTGCGTGCGGTGCACGATCTCGGCGGCAACATCCCAGCACAGTTGGCCGCCACCTGGCTGCTCCGCGATCTCGACCGATTGCGGGAACGAATCTCGCAGCAGCGCAGAGAAGGTCACGACCTGCTGGTGGCCGAACTGGCCGCGCGGCTACCGAAATGGGACATCCCCACGGTGTCCGGTGGCCAGACGCTGTGGATCCGACTGCCCCATGGGGATGGCGCCTCCTTCGCTCAGCGCGCACTGCGACACGGGGTCGCGATCTTGCCCGGCGCCGGGCTGGATGCCTCCGGCGGCAGCATCGACCGCATACGGATCAGTTTCGTCGCCGAACCCCACGACCTGCGCGAAGCCGCACGCCGATTAGCCGAGGCATGGCGGACCTACGAACCACCTGACCAGCCCGTCGCGGTGTCACCCCCGCTTGCTATTTGAACGGACTTCCGTTCCGGCTGCGCTGCACCGTCCGAGGGGCGCGAACGCGTGCCGACCCGCACGCACGGCGTAAGCGGCCGACCCGCACTCACTCGTTCCGCATACGTTGACCGGAGCGGTTTTCCGGCCGTGCGGTCGAGTGGGTAGGTCGCGGGCGGCGAACGTCGTGGTCCGACGGGCCGCCGCCCGGTTGCCGACGCGGACCCCGGCCGCGGCCCAGCCGACGACCTCGCGACGGGGTCGTCCGCGACTCGCCGATGTCCACCGCGTCCGCCGAAAAGGGAAGCAGGTCGCTCGGCCATCGCGCCGCAGGTGGGGCGGCCACCGTGGTCCTTGCCGGTCGAGGCATGAGGGTCGCGGCGAGTGTGGCGCCCGAGGCGAACAGGGCCGAGCAGATCCACATGGCCGCGCGGTAGCCCGCGCCGAACGCGACGCCGTCGGTGAGCGGCGTCCGGGAGATGCCGACCAGGCCGGGGATCGCGGCAATGGCGAGCAACTGGGCGATGCGGGCGATCGCGTTGTTGACCCCGGAGGCGATGCCCGCCTCCTCGGTCGGCACCGACGCGAACACGGATTCGGTCAACGGAGCCACGAACACCGCCATGCCCGCGCCGAGCAGGAGGACGCCGGGCAGCACCGCGGTGGCATACGAACCGTCCGCACCGATTCCGGCCAACGACATCGCTCCGGCGGCGGATAGCAGCAGGCCGATGGTCATCAGCAGGCGCGCACCGTGCCGCTGCGCCCACCGCCCGATCCGACCCGACGACAGCAGCATGATCGCGGTAATCGGGATCGTCGCGGTTCCGGCGACCAGAGGGGAATACCCCGCGACGATCTGCAATTGGAGCAGCAACAGGAACAGCACACACCCCAAGGCGGCATACACCGGTAACGTCACCAGATTGACCGCGGTGAATTGCCGCGACCGGAAGAGCGCGGGCGGCACCAGCGGGTTGCGGACGCGGGTCTGCACGATCACGAAGACGGCCACCAGCACCGCGCCAGCCGCCTGCATCTCCACCTGCCCCGCGATGAAGCCGTAGGTCAGCACCACCAAGCCCGTGACCACCACCGCCGTGCCGAGCAGATCCGGCCGCCGCGGCGCGTACGGATCTCGGGACTCCGGGACGCGACGCATCGACACGACGGCCACGGCCACGGCCAACGGGACATTGATCAGGAACACCGAGCGCCATCCGGCCAGTTCCACCAGCCAGCCGCCGACGATCGGCCCCACCGCACCCGCCACGCCCCCGAGACCGGACCACATGCCGATCGCCGCGCCTTGATCACGCGGATCCAGCGACGCCGCGATCAGCGCGAGACTGCCGGGCGTGATCAGCGCACCCGCGACCCCCTGCACCACCCGCGCCGCCACCAGCGTCGCGACGTCCGGCGCGACTCCGCACCACGCCGAGGACAGCGCGAAGACCACACTGCCCCAGACGAATACCGCGCGACGGCCGTACCTGTCACCCAACGCCCCGCCCACCAGGATCAGCGACGCCAAGGCGAGGGTGTAGCCGCTCACCACCCATTGGAGATCCACCATGTCGGCGTCGAGGTCCGCCCCGATCCGCGGCACGACGAGATTGACCACGGTGGTGTCGATGGAGACCAGCGCCGAACCGAGCACGGCTGCGGCCATGATCCACCGGCCCGTGCCGGACCGCAGCCGGGGACGTTCGGCGAACGTCGCCCCGGCCGCCGCGATGACGTCGCTCATCTGCCCGCGAGCACCACGGCGAAGCGCTCGGCGGGATCGGTCCAGGATCGCTGCGCCGGTAGCCCGGCAGCGGCCAGCTCGGCGTGGAAGTCCGCCAGCCGGAACTTCGCCGAGATCTCGGTGCGCATCTGCTCACCGGCGGCGAAGTCGAGCACCAGATCCAGGTCCGCGACGGTGACCGTCATGTCGGCGGTGGCCTCCAACCGCATCTCGATCCACCGGTTGCCGGGATCCCACACGGCGACGTGCGCGAACCGCGAGGGTTCGAAATTCGCGCCGAGCCGGTTGTTCACCACGTGCAGGATGTTCCGGTTGAACTCGGCGGTCACGCCCGCGGCGTCGTCGTAGGCGGGCACCATGACGGCCGGATCGGTCACCAGGCCCACGCCCAGCAGCAACTGTTCCCCCGGCTCGAGCACGTCGTGCAGGCGCCCGAAGAACTCGGCCCGCTCCGCCGGGACGAGGTTGCCCAGCGTGCCGCCGAGCAGCGCGACGATTCTCCGCCCACGGCGTGGCAGCCAGTCGAGCCCGTTGGTGAAATCACTGACCAGGCCGTGGACCTCGATCCGGGGGAACTCCGCGTTGATCCACCCGACCGCGTCTCGCAGAGCGGACTCGGAGACGTCCAAGGGCACATACGAGCGCAACGAGCCGTGTTCGCTGAACGAACGCAGCAGCAGACCGGTCTTCTCCGAGGATCCCGAACCGAGTTCGATCAGCTCCGTCGCGTCGGAGGCCCCGACCGCGATCTCCTGAGCGCAGGCGTGCAGCAGCGCGCGCTCGGTGCGGGTCGGATAGTACTCGGGCAGGTCGGTGATCGCCTCGAACAGCTTGCTGCCACGGGCGTCGTAGAACCACTTGGGCGGCAGCCATTTCCGCGGTCCGGACAGTCCGGTCATGACATCCGTGCGCAGTGCTTCGGCCAGATCCGCCTCGGTGATCCGGATGTCGATCGTCGCTTCCATCGGGATGGTTCCTTCCAATGCCAGTACCGGGGTCTCGCGTCCGGCTTCACGACGCCGGAGCGAGCGCGTACCTGTCGCGGGTCGATTCGGCCCAAGCGACGACGAGGGGGGACAGCAGCCCGGCGGCCAGCAGGACGAATCCCGTGATGTACCAGCCGACGACGCCGACATCGACGCACAACCAAGCGAGCAGCGCCGGGCCGATGGTGTCGGCCATTCGTAAGCCGATGCTGAAAACACCCAGGTACGCGCCGATTTCCCGCGGGGGGGCGAGCAGGTTCGACGCTTCGAAGCCGCCCGCCGTCTGCCACAGCTCCCCCACGCTCAGGATCGCGCCGCCCGCGACCAGGATGAGCACCGCGATCCATCCCCCGTGGCCGCGCGCGGACGCGAACAGGACGCAGGCGATCAGGAACGCCCAGCCGCAGCGCCGCAGCGCCGCGCCCGCCGCTGGGACGTCGAGGACGCGCCTGCTGGCGCGGACCTGGAACAACACGACGATGGCGATGTTGAGCATGTCGAGCGTGGCGATCGACCAGCGCGGCGCCGTGGTCGCGCCGATGATCCACAAGGGAATGGCGACCGACTGGACGCGGTATTGCAGCGACAGCACACCGTCGAGCGCCGTCAATGCCAGATACGGCCGGTCGCGTAATGCCGCCCACCGGCTGCGGCCGCCGGGCGACTCGGCATCGACGGGTCGCAGCGCGGGCAGTCGGCCGACCAGCAGCGCCGCCAGGGCGAGAAATATCGCTCCGACGACGATCGCCGCGCGATAGAGCAGGGCGGAGTCGAATTGCACCGCCAGCGCGGACATCCCGATGCCGACGGCGATGCCGACGTTGAGCACCGACCGCGTGTACGCCCGGAACTCGTTGGCCCGGTCGGTGCCGATCTTGGTGATGATCGCCGTGGTCAGCAATTGCACGCAGGCCTGCCCCGCGGCCGCCGCGGGAACGACGAGCAAATACATCGCGAATCCGTCGACCGCGAGAAATCCGAGCGTGGCGAGAGCGGCGACGATCAGACTGCGACGCAATACCAGCAGCGGATCATGCCGATCCGAGAGTTTGCCGACGAGTACTCCGCCGACAACGCAGGCGGCGCCGGCGATGCTGAGCCCCACACCGACGCGTATCGGCGAAATGCGCACGATCCTGGTGAAATACAGGACCACGGTGGACAAATAGATTCCGCTGGAGACAGCGGACGCCGCGGTGATCAGGGTCAGCATGCGCTGCGGACCCGGCGGCGGCAGAGCTACGGAGAGCCGAGACACGAGAGAAGTCCGAGCAGATCAGGCGACCGCCACCGCGACAGGTGAATCGAGCGCCGTGCACATCATTCGGAACCCGGCCACGGTGCGCCGCACCGATTCCAGTACTTCCGCGGTCGACTTTCCGCGGATGCGGAATGCCGCACCGATATCGGCGTAGCCGAACGTTTCGGTGATCACCGACCCCACCTGCGGAATCGAGCAGTGGTACGGGGCGTAGGCCTCCGGGACCGCCCAGTGCACGTCCACCACCCGGCACGGCGGCGTCACCGGCGGGTGGATGAGCAGTTCGGCGACCACCTCGCCGTCGGTGAGCGGCGCCGTGGCGGGCGTCCGGCCGAGCTGGATGTCGACCGCCGCGCCGAGCAGGTCGTACCGGTGCACCTCGCGCCACATGTGGGTGGTTTGCCCGCCGCACGCGCGCGCCGCGACCTCCAGAAACTGGACGCGGGGAGAATCGCCGTCGCCGCCGACGAAGAATTCGAGATGGAATACGGTCGGGACACCAGGGCTGAGTGCGCAAAGAACCGATTCGGCGAACTCGGTCAATGTACCGGTCAATGCGGGATCGTCGACCTCGACATAGCCCAGGCTTTCCGCGTCGTTGGCGAAATCGAGGCATGTTCCGAGATATTTCGAAGCGCGCCACGGCCCGAGTTGGGAACCCGTCCATACGCCGTCTATGGCGCCGACTTCGTCCGGGCAGAATTCTTGGACCAGAAATGGTTCGGACGCGAGGTCCGGCAATGCGGCGAGATCCGCTTCCGAATTCAGCTTGACCACATCGCGGCTGCCCGCGCCGAATCGCGGCTTGACGATGATCGGGAAACCGGACGCCGCGGCGAATTCGGCGACCGAGGACAGGTCGGGTGCGGCGCGGAATGCGGGAACGGAGACGTTCCGCGCGGCGACCGCCTGGGCCATCGTCAGCTTGTCGCGGAACCGGGTGACGTATTCCGCCCGGTCGCCGGGGATGTCGAACTCCGCGCGCAACTCCGCCGCCGCGAAGAGGTCGAACTCGTGCAGTGCGACAATGCGTTCCGGCGTGCCGAACCGTGCCGCGAGATCGCGCACGGCACCGTGCACCGGAGTCGCGCCGTCGAGAACCGTGACCGCCGCCGCCTGCTCGGGTATGCCGTCGGGCAAGCCGCTCGCGCAAACATAGGTGACAAGATTGCGAACGTGATCGATACGCTCGGTATACGGAACATCGACACCACGTACGCGGTGGATCACGGTCACGTGTGGTAGCACAGATTCCTCCGTTTGAAGTCGGCTCACTGAACTCAAATAAGGCGCCGGAGACGAAGACAGAGTTACGACTCCGCCAACGCCCGGCAGCGCGGCGGAGAAACATCTGGTCAGGAGAATGATTGCGCGTTCACGTAGCGCGTGATCTATGCCTCATACTGCTGAGTATGCACCTTCCCAACACTGGCAATTCTTCCCCGAAATGAGAAATGCCCGCATGTCTGACCACGTTGTACGCTGGCCTGTTAACCTCACCGGCGTCGCTGGCGGCGACAGCATGAAAACATCTGTTCAGCTGATTGCTGTGAGTTTTCTTTGAGATAGCTGTGCGCTGTCCAGATGGTCGGATACCAGTAATTTGGATCACAGCGCGCCGCCAGGCCGGACACCTCGCCCGCTGAGCCACCGAAGCCGCACGGTCAGGAGCGAGGCCGAGGATGCCGCCAGGAGCGGACGAAGACGAGTCGCATCGCCCCCCGGGGCCGGAGTCGACCGTCAGTGCCGACGACCGAGGAGGATGTCACGCTGATCGGCGACCACGGCGCGGATCGCGGCGACGACGGCGGCCACTTCCGGGCGGCGAAGGGTTTCGGTGCGCGCGACGAGCCAGTAGCCGAGGGTGACGGTCACCGAATCGGCCAGCACGCGAACGAGGTCCGCGTGGCGATCGGCCATGAAGCACGGCAGCAGGCCAAGGCCCGCGGAGGCGCGCGTGGCCTCGACGTGCACGAAAACATTGGTGGACGTAACCGATTCGCGCATCGCGGGTACGAAGCTGGAAGCCAAGTCGAGATCGTCGACTTGCAGCATGGAGTCGATGAAGTAGACCAGCGGATACCGGGACAGGTCATCGATCGTCGCGGGTGCGCCGTTCTCGTACAGGTATTCGCGGGAACCGTAGAGGCCGAGACAGTAGTCGGCCAGATGCGTGGCGGTGGCGCGGTGCACTTGCGGCTCGCCCACCACGATCTCGAGATCCAGCCCCGAACGCTGTTGCGAGGCGCGCCGGGTGATCGCCACGATTTCCACCGAGATCTTGGGGTGCCGCCGCTGCACCTCCGCCGCCGCGGGCGCGGCGATGTAAGCGCTGAAGCCGTCGGTCGCCGAGAGCCGGACCACCCCCTCCAGCACCCGGTTGCCGTCGGCGTCCGCGGCCAGCGACTTCACCGCCGACTCCACCGCCTCGGCCGCGGCCAGGGCTTCCCTGCCGAGATCGGTCAGCTCCCAGCCACCGGTCACCCGAGTGAGCACCCGGCCGCCGAGGGTGTGCTCCAGCGCGGCGATGCGCCGGGAGATGGTGGTGTGGTTGATGCCGAGTTCGTCGGCCGCCGTCACGAATCGGCCGGAGCGCCCGACGGCCAGGAGGACGAGGAGGTCGTCCGCGCTGGGACGACCAGGAGTGGCCGGGCGCATATCTGCATCTTTGCAGAGACGCACTGCACAAATGGTCATTGCGGCGTAATTCCTCTGCACCAATACTCGGTGCAGCCAAAGCATTGTGGGGGCCGTCACATCGGGAACGAAGTGTGGCCCCGGGCACGAAGGAGAAGTGCGATGAGGGAGCACAACGCCGTAGCGGCGGATTCGGGCGGCACGACCAGCGGCCTGCGCCGCGTGGTGGCCGCGTCGATGGCGGGCACGGTGGTGGAGTGGTACGAGTTCTTCCTGTACGGCACCGCCGCCACGCTGGTGTTCAGCAAGGTGTTCTTCGCCAAGGGCACCAGCGACCTGGACGCCATCCTCGCCGCGTTCATCACCTACGCGGTCGGTTTCGCGGCGCGGCCGCTGGGCGGCGTGGTGTTCGGGCACTTCGGCGACAAGTACGGCCGCAAGAAGCTGCTGCAATTCAGCCTGGTGCTGGTGGGCAGCGCGACGTTCCTGATGGGCTGCCTGCCGACCTTCGGGCAGATCGGCTACTGGGCGCCCGCGCTGCTGGTGGCCCTGCGCTTCATCCAGGGCTTCGCGGTCGGCGGAGAGTGGGGTGGCGCGGTGCTGCTGGTCGCCGAGCACAGCCCGAGCCGCAGCCGCGGATTCTGGGCGAGCTGGCCACAGGCAGGCGTACCCGCGGGCAACCTGCTGGCGACGGTGGTGCTGCTGGTGCTCACCTCCACGCTGTCGGACGAGGCGTTCCTCGGCTGGGGATGGCGGGTCGCGTTCTGGTTGTCGGCGGTCGTGGTGCTGATCGGCTACTACATCCGCACCAAGATCACCGACGCGCCCATTTTCGTCGCGGCGCAGCGGGAAGCCGAGCAGATCAAGGCGACTTCGCTGAGCGTGGTGGAGGTGCTGCGCCGCTACCCGCGCGGCGTGTTCACCGCGATGGGGCTGCGTTTCGGCGAGAACGTCATGTACTACCTGGTGGTCACGTTCACCATCACCTATCTGAAGACGCAGGTGCACGCCGACACCCAAGTGATCCTGTGGTGGCTGCTGGCCGCGCACGCGGTGCACTTCGTGGCGATCCCGCTGGTGGGCAACCTGTCCGACCGCATCGGCAGGCGGCCGGTCTACCTGATCGGCGCGCTCACCGCGGGCACCTGGGGCTTCTTCGCCTTCCCGATGATGGACAGCGGCCACAACGTGGTCATCATGTCCGCCATCGTCATCGGCTTGATCTTCCACGCCTTCATGTACGCCGGGCAGCCCGCGATCATGGCCGAGATGTTCCCCACCCGGATGCGCTATTCCGGTGTGTCCCTCGGCTACCAGGTGACCTCGATCGTGGCCGGTTCGCTGGCGCCGATCATCGCCGTCCGGCTGCTGAACACCTACCACTCCGCGGTGCCGATCGCCTGGTACCTGGCGGGCGCGGCGGCGGTGAGCGCGATCGCCGTGCTCGTCGCACGAGAGACGAAGGGACTGACCTTGGAGAGCATCGATCACGCCGACGCCGAGACCCTCGGCGCGCGCACCGAAGTGACCGTGCGATGAGCGATCTGGCGGGGCGCAGCGCCCTGGTCACCGGCGGCGCGAGCGGCATCGGCGCTGCGTGCGCCCGCGCGCTCGCGGCGCGGGGGGCCACGGTCACGGTGGCCGACGTCGACGGCGTCGGCGCGAAGACCGTGGCCAGGGAGCTGGGCGGCAAGTCGTGGGCGGTGGATTTGCTCGACGTCGCGGCGCTGGAGGAGCTGCAACTCGACGTCGACATCCTGATCAACAACGCCGGGGTGCAGCACGTCAGCCCGATCCAGGACTTCGCGCCGCAGCGCTTCCGCGACCTGCTCACGCTGATGGTCGAGGCGCCGTTCCTGCTGGTGCGCGCGGCGCTGCCGCACATGTACCGGCAGGGCTGGGGACGGATCGTCAACATCTCCTCGGTCCACGGCCTGCGCGCCTCCGAATACAAGGTCGCGTACGTGACGGCCAAGCACGGCCTGGAGGGGCTGTCCAAGGTCACCGCGCTGGAGGGCGGCCCGCACGGCGTCACCAGCAATTGCGTGAACCCGGGCTACGTGCGGACGTCGCTGGTGGACAAGCAGATCGCGGACCAGGCCAAGGCGCACGGCGTGCCCGAGCAGGAGGTGGTGGAGAAGATCCTGCTCACCGAGAGCGCGATCAAACGGCTCGTCGAGCCGGAGGAGGTCGCGTCGCTGGTGGCCTGGCTGGTGTCGCCGGAGGCGGGCATGGTCACCGGCGCGGCCTACACGATGGATGGCGGGTGGAGCGCGCGATGAGGGCGCGCTCACCCGAGCGCGGTCAGCGCCATCCCGCGCAGCACCGGCCGGGCGCGTGCCGCGGTCGCCTCGCTCGCGCTGTGCGGGGTGGAGTTGATCAGGCCGAAGGCGGCGTGGGCCTGCACCCGCGCCGCCTCCTCGGGTAGTTCGGGATGCAGCTCGCGCAACACGCTCACCCAGATCTCCACGTACTGGCGCTGGGTGCGGCGGATCTCGCGGCGGGCCGGGGCGGGCACGTTGTCCAGGTCGCGGTCCTGGATGCGGATGAGCTCCGGCTCGCCGAGCGCGAAGTCCAAGTGGTGATCGACCAGCCCGGCGAGCGCCTCCTCAGGGGAGTTCGTGCCCGCGACCACCTTCTTGCCGCCGTCGAGCAGGCGCTGACTCACCCCGACCAGCAGCTCGATCAGCAGCGCTTCCTTGTTCGGGAAGTGCCGGTAGACCGCGGGGCCGCTGATGCCGACGGCGGCGCCCAGGTCGTCCAGGCGCATGCCGAGGAAGCCGCGATCGGCGATCAACCGCGCTCCCGCTTCCAGCAGTTGCGCCCTGCGCTGCGCCTTCAATTGCTCACGACGCGTCGGCGCGACGGATTCGGCACTGGTCACACGCGGTCCTTTCGGCCGATCTGGACAACTCGGTTAATCAAGACTAACCTGAATTTCAGTTATCGTCGACTAACTGGACGACAGGATTACGTAATGACCGTTACCGAAGAGGTCGTCGGGAACCGCGCCGCGCACGCGGCGTTGGTCGACGATCTGCGCGCCCGGCTGGCCGCCGCCGCGCTGGGCGGGCCCCCGAAGGCGCGCGCTCGCCACGTCGCGCGGGGCAAACTGCTGCCCAGGCAGCGCGTGGACCAGCTGCTGGACCCGGGGAGCCCGTTCCTCGAGCTGTCCCCGCTGGCCGCGACCGGAATGTACGGCGACGACTCCCCCGGCGCCGGGATCATCACCGGGATCGGCCGGGTGTCCGGCCGGGAATGCGTGATCGTGGCCAACGACGCGACGGTCAAGGGCGGCACCTACTACCCCATGACGGTGAAGAAGCACCTGCGCGCGCAGGAGATCGCGTTGCAGAACCAGCTGCCGTGCGTCTACTTGGTCGACTCCGGTGGCGCGTACCTGCCGCACCAGGACGAGGTGTTCCCCGACCGGGAGCATTTCGGGCGCATCTTCTACAACCAGGCGACCATGAGCGCCAAAGGGATTCCCCAGATCGCCGCGGTGCTCGGCTCCTGCACCGCGGGCGGCGCCTACGTGCCCGCGATGAGCGACGAGGCCGTGATCGTGCACAACCAGGGCACCATCTTCCTCGGCGGCCCGCCGCTGGTGAAGGCCGCGACCGGTGAGGTGGTCACGGCCGAGGAACTCGGCGGCGGCGAGCTGCACTCGCGCACCTCCGGCGTCACCGACCACTTGGCCGAGGACGATCAGGACGCGCTGCGCATCGTGCGCCGCATCGTGGCCACGCTCGGCCCGCGCACGCCGGTCCCGTGGGACGTGCGGCCCGTCATCGCGCCCGCCGCGCCGGAATCCGAGCTCTACGACGTGGTGCCGACCGACCTGCGCACTCCCTACGACGTGCGCGAGGTGATCCATCGCCTGGTCGACGGGACCGTCGAGGGCGAGAGCGGGTTCCACGAGTTCAAGGCCGAATACGGCAAGACCTTGGTCACCGGGTTCGCGCACATCCACGGACATCCGGTGGGCATCGTCGCCAACAACGGCGTGCTGTTCAGCGAATCCGCCATGAAGGGCGCGCATTTCATCGAGCTGTGCGACAAGCGCAGTATCCCGCTGCTGTTCCTGCAGAACATCACCGGCTTCATGGTCGGCCGCGACTACGAGGCGGGCGGCATCGCCAAGCACGGCGCGAAGATGGTCACCGCGGTGGCCTGCGCCCGCGTGCCGAAGCTCACCGTCGTCATCGGCGGCTCCTACGGCGCGGGCAACTACTCGATGTGCGGGCGCGCGTATTCGCCGCGGTTCCTGTGGATGTGGCCGAACGCCCGGATCTCGGTGATGGGTGGCGAGCAGGCGGCGTCGGTGCTGGCGACGGTGCGCGGCGACCAGCTCGACAGCAGCGGGCAGCCCTGGTCGGCCGCGGACGAGGAGGCGTTCAAGGCCCCGATCCGGGACCAGTACGAGAGCCAGGGCAACCCCTATTACTCGACGGCCAGGTTGTGGGACGACGGCGTGATCGATCCCGCCGACACCAGAACCGTGCTCGGGCTGGCGCTGTCGGTGTGCGCGCAGGCCCCGCTCGAACCCGTCTCCTACGGCGTTTTCCGGATGTGATGACGATGCTGAACAGATCCGTTCCCGTCGGATTCGACACCGTGCTGGTCGCCAACCGCGGCGAGATCGCGGTGCGGGTGATCCGCACTCTGCGCGCCTTGGGGATTCGCTCGGTGGCCGTCTACAGCGACGCCGACGCCGACGCCCGTCACGTCCACGAAGCCGACACGGCGGTGCGTCTCGGCCCGGCCCCCGCCCGGGAGAGCTACCTCGCCATCGACCGGGTGGTGGCCGCCGCCGTGCGCACCGGCGCGCAAGCGGTCCACCCCGGCTACGGGTTCCTCTCGGAGAACGCCGCTTTCGCCGCCGCGCTGGCGGAGGCGGACATCGTCTTCCTCGGCCCGCCGGCCCGCGCCATCGAGGTGATGGGCGACAAGATCACCGCGAAGAACACCGTGGCCGCGTTCGGCGTCCCCGTGGTGCCCGGCATCGCCACCCCCGGCCTGACCGATGACGAGCTGATCGCCGCGGCCGCCGAAGTGGGCTATCCGGTGCTGGTCAAGCCGTCCGCGGGCGGTGGAGGCAAGGGCATGCGCCGGGTGGACGATCCGGCCCGCCTGCCGGAGGCGCTGCGCAGCGCCCGGCGCGAGGCCGCCGCCGCGTTCGGCGACGACACGCTGTTCCTGGAACGGTTCGTCACCCGGCCGCGGCACATCGAGGTGCAGATTCTCGCCGACCAGTTCGGCAACGTGCTGCACCTGGGCGAGCGCGAATGCAGCTTGCAGCGCCGCCACCAGAAGGTGATCGAGGAGGCTCCCTCGCCGCTGCTGGACGCGGCCACCAGGGCCAGGATCGGCGCGGCGGCCTGCAACACCGCGCGCAGCGTGGACTACGTGGGCGCGGGCACCGTGGAGTTCATCGTCTCCGCCGACCAGCCGGACGAGTTCTTCTTCATGGAGATGAACACCCGCCTGCAGGTAGAGCATCCGGTCACCGAGCTGGTCACCGGCGTCGACTTGGTGGAATGCCAGGTCCGGGTGGCGGCCGGGCAGAAGCTTGCGGTGGCGCAGGACGACATCCGCATGGTCGGGCACGCGATCGAGGCCAGGGTGTACGCCGAGGATCCGGGGCGCGGGTTCCTGCCCACCGGCGGCACGGTGCTCGACCTCGACGAGCCGGAAGGTCCCGGTGTCCGGGTCGACTCGGGCCTGCGGATCGGCACGCGCGTCGGCAGCGACTACGACCCGATGCTGTCGAAGGTCATCGCGCACGCCGGTGATCGCGCCGCCGCGCTCGCGAAACTGGATCGGGCGCTGGCCGATACCGTGCTGCTCGGCGTGACCAGCAATATCGAATTCCTGCGCTTCCTGCTCGCCGACCCGGACGTGGCCGAAGGACGGCTGGACACCGCCCTGCTGGACCGGCGGGTCGCCGACTTCCGGCCCGCCGCCGTCGGCGACGACGAGTTCGTCGCCGCGGCGGCCTGGCACTGGGTGCGCCGCTGGCCCGCCGCGCCGCGCGACCCCTGGGAGGTGCCCTCCGGCTGGCGGCTCGGGGCCGACGCGCCGACGCCGATCCGGCTCGCGGGCGGCGAGCGGGTCGAGCACGTCTATCTGTCCGGCACGCCGGACGACGGCATGGTGCGGGTCGACGAGGGCGAAAGCCGCTCGCTGACCGCCGTATTCACCGCCTCCGGCGATCGATGCGCGGGCGAACTCGCCCTCACCCTGGACGGCCTGCGCCGCACCTACCGGGTCGCCGAGCAGGACGGCTTGTCGTGGGTGGCCGGACCGTCCGGCATCGCGGTACTGCGCGAAGTGGCCGAGGTCAACGTGCGCGGCGGCGACGAGCACGTGGGCGACGCCGAGATCCGCTCCCCCATGCCCGGCTCCGTGATCGCGGTGCCGGTCGCCTCCGGCGCCGCCGTCGCCGCGGGCGATCCGGTGGTCATCGTGGAGGCGATGAAGATGGAGCACTCGCTCACCGCGCCGGTCGCCGGAACCGTCGAACTACTGGTCGAACCCGGCGCGCAGGTGCGCCTGGACCAAGTGCTGGCGCGCGTCGTCGCACAGGCCGCAACGAATCCCATTGAACGAGAAGGAATCCCCGCATGACCGACTTCCTGTCCACCGGCACGCTGCCGGAGGAGTACCGCGATCTCGCGCTGACCGTGCGCGACTTCGCGCGGTCGGTGGTCGCTCCGGTGGCGGCCGAGCACGACGCGAACCACACCTTCCCGTACGAAGTGGTCGCGGGGATGGCCGAGATGGGCCTGTTCGGCCTGCCGTTCCCGGAGGAGTACGGCGGCATGGGCGGCGACTACTTCGCGCTGTGCCTGGCGCTCGAGGAACTGGGCAAGGTCGACCAGAGCGTGGCGATCACGCTGGAGGCGGGCGTCTCGCTCGGCGCGATGCCGATCTACCGCTTCGGCAACGACAAGCAGAAGCAGGAATGGCTGCCGCAGCTGACCAGCGGCCGCAACCTCGCCGCGTTCGGGCTCACCGAACCGGGCGCGGGCAGCGACGCGGGCGGCACCAGGACCACCGCGGTCATCGACGGCGGCGAATGGATCATCAACGGCAGCAAGCAGTTCATCACCAATTCCGGCACCGACATCACCAAGCTCGTCACGGTGACCGCGGTGACCGGGAACACCGGCGGCAAGAAGGAGATCTCGACGATCCTGGTGCCGACCGACACGCCCGGTTTCGTCGCCGAGCCCGCGTACAACAAGGTCGGCTGGAACGCCTCCGACACCCATCCGCTCAGTTTCACCGACGTCCGCGTCCCCGAGGAGAATCTGCTCGGCGAGCGCGGGCGCGGTTACGCGAACTTCCTGCGCATCCTCGACGAGGGCCGCATCGCCATCGCCGCGCTTGCGGTCGGCGCCGCGCAGGGCTGTGTGGACGAGAGCGTGCGCTACGCCAAGGAGCGCGAGGCGTTCGGCCAGGCGATCGGGCGCAATCAGGCCATCGCGTTCAAGATCGCCAGGATGGAGACGCGGGCGCACGCCGCGCGCACGGCCTACTACGACGCGGCGGCGCTGATGCTGGCGGGCAAGCCGTTCAAGAAGCAGGCGTCCATCGCCAAGCTGGTGGCCAGCGAGGCCGCCATGGACAACGCTCGCGACGCGACGCAGATCTTCGGCGGCTACGGCTTCATGAACGAATACGCCGTCGCCCGGCACTATCGCGACAGCAAGATCCTGGAAATCGGCGAGGGGACGACGGAGGTGCAGCTGATGCTGATCGGACGGGAGCTGGGCCTGTGACCCGGCGGACGATCGTGCAGCGCGGCCTGTGGTTCGAGGAGTTCGACACCGAGGTGGTCTACGAGCACCGCCCCGGCCGCACCATCACCGAGGCGGACAACGTCCTGTTCACCACGCTCACCATGAACACCCAGGCGCTGCACCTGGACGCGGCGTTCAGCGATCGATTGCCTCCGTTCAATCAGCGGTTGGTGAACTCGATGTTCACCCTGTCCACGTTGATCGGACTGTCGGTGGCGCAGCTGACCCAGGGCACCATCGTGGCCAACCTCGGCTTCTCGGAGGTCGCTTTCCCCAAGCCGCTGTTCCATGGCGACACCATGTACGCCGAAACCGTGGTCACCGACAAGCGCGAATCGAAGAGCCGTCCGGGCGAGGGCATCGTGACCTTCGCGCACACGGCGCGCAATCAGCACGGCGAGGTCGTGGCAACGGCGGTGCGCAAGACGCTGGTGCGCAAGGCTCCGGAGGGCGCGGCATGAGGGGCCCGGTCCGGGTGAGACAACCCGAGGTCACCACGAACAGCGATGCGGATGCCCACAACCGACACAGCATGAGCGGCCCGGCCCTGAGGCAGCACAGTGGCACTGCTACACCAGGCTCCGTGGGTATCCACAACCGACACAGCATGAGCGGTTCGGCCCGGAGTCGGCAGGGTCGCGCTCATGCCGGAGGCGATGCCGCATGAATTGGCAGATGGCAGGTCCGGCCTGGTTGTTCTGCCCGGCCGATCGTCCCGAGCGCTTCGCGAAGGCGGCGGCTGCGGCCGACGTCGTGATTCTCGACCTCGAGGACGGCGTTGCCGCGCACGACAAAGCGGCGGCGCGCAAGGCGCTGCTGGATACACCGCTCGATCCGGCGACCACGGTGGTGCGCGTCAACGCGGCGGGTACCGAGGACCACGCGCTCGATCTGGCGGCGCTCGCCGACACCGCCTACCGCAGGCTCATGCTGCCGAAATGCGAATCCGCCGAAGACATCACAGCCCTGCCGGACTACGAGGTGATCGCGCTGATCGAGTCGCCGCTCGGCGCGCTGACGGTCGGCGAGGCGATGACGGCGGCCAACGCGATCGGCGTCATGTGGGGCGCGGAGGACCTGGTGGCCGGGCTCGGCGGCACCGCGAGCAGGCACGCCGACGGCAGCTACCGCGACGTGGCGCGACACGTCCGCTCCCGCGCGCTGCTGGCCGCCAAGGCGTACGGCAAGTTCGCGCTGGACTCGGTGTATCTGGACATCCGCGATCTGGACGGCCTGCGAGCAGAGGCCGAGGACGCGGTCGCGGTCGGATTCGACGCCAAGGTCGCGATCCACCCCAGCCAGGTGCCGGTGCTGCGGGCCGCCTACGCGCCGTCCGAGGAGCAGATCGATTGGGCCCGCCGAGTGCTGGCCGAAGCGCCGAACCACCGCGGCGTCTTCGCCTTCGAGGGCAGGATGGTCGATGGCCCCGTGTTCCGGCACGCCGAGCAGATCGTGCGGCGCGCCGACCGCGCCTGAACGCAGAGTTTCCCCAGTCGAGAGGACCGCGATGCAACCACAATGGGTGCCGACCGAAGAAGACATCGCCGAGGCGAGGATCACCGACTTCGCCCGATTCGTCGCGGAACGCACCGGTGTGCACGCGACCGACTATCACGCGCTGTGGCAGTGGTCGGTCGACGATCTCGCCGGGTTCTGGCACGCGGTCTGGGACTACTTCGAGCTCGGTGACATCGCGGGCGAAGTGTTGGCGAGCGCGGAGATGCCAGGCGCGCAGTGGTTCCCCGGCACCCGGTTGAACTATGTGGACCAGGTGATCCGGCAGCTGCGCACCGACCGGCCCGCGATCAAGGCGGTCAGTGAGGACGCTCCGATCCGCGAGGTGTCCTGGGCCGAATTGATCGACCACACCGCCGCTTTCGCACAGACGCTGCGGTCGCTGGGTGTGCGGCCCGGCGACCGGGTGGCCGGGTATCTGCCGAACATCCCGGAAGCGGTGATCGCGTTCCTGGCCACCGCGAGCATCGGCGCGATCTGGAGCGCCTGCGGACAGGACTACTCGCCGAAAGCCGCGCTGGACCGTCTCGGGCAATTGGAGCCGACTGTCCTGGTCACCGCCGACGGCTACCGCTTCGGCGGCAAGGCGCACGACAAGCGCGACGACATCGCCGCGTTGCGTGCCGGCCTGGACTCGCTGAACGGCACGATCGCGGTCTCCCAGCTCGGGCTGGACGTGCCGGACGCGACCTCGTGGGACGAGGCGGTGACCACCACCGACGGGCTGCCTCCGGTGATCACCACGGAGTCGGTGGATTTCGACCATCCGCTGTGGATCGTGTTCTCCTCCGGCACCACCGGCCTGCCCAAGGGCATCGTGCACGGCCACGGCGGCGTGCTGCTCGAACACCTCAAAGCTGTTGCCCTGCAATCCGACATCGGACCCGAGGACACCTTCTTCTGGTACACCAGCCCGAGCTGGATGATGTGGAACTTCCAGATCGCGGGCCTGCTGGCCGGGGCGACCATCGTCACCTACGACGGCAGCCCTACCGCTCCGACCCCCGACGCGCTGTGGCGGATCGCCGCCGAGGTCGGCGCCACCGTGCTCGGCGCCAGCCCCGGCTATGTGCTGGCCTGCATCAAAGCTGGCTCGGTGCCGCGCACCGAGCACGACCTGTCGGCCCTGCGCACCGTCGGCATCACCGGCTCCTCGCTGCCCACCTCCTCGGCGCTGTGGCTGGGCGAGAACGTCGGCGAGCACGTCCAGGTGTCCTCGATCAGCGGCGGCACCGACGTGGTGTCCGCGTTCATCGGGGGCGCGCGCACCGTGCCCGTGTGGCCGGGTGAGCTGTCGGCGCCCTTCCTCGGCGTCGCGCTGGATGCCTACGACCCGGCGGGGCAGCCGGTGCGCGGCGAAGTCGGCGAGCTCGTCGTCACCGCGCCGATGCCGTCCATGCCGGTCTCCTTCTGGCGCGACGAGGACGGGAAGCGTTATCACGACGCGTATTTCGACATGTTCCCCGGCGTGTGGCGGCACGGCGACTGGATCACCATCACCGACCACCACAGCGTGGTCGTGCACGGGCGGTCGGACTCCACGCTCAACCGGCACGGCATCCGGATGGGCAGCGCCGACATCTACCAATCCGTCGAACGGCTCCCGGAGATCGCCGAAGCGCTGGTGATCGGCGCCGAGCAGCCCGACGGCGGATACTGGATGCCGCTGTTCGTGACCCTCGCGCCCGGCGCGGAACTCACCGACGAGCTGAAAGCGCGCGTCAACAGCACCATCCGCACCGAGGTATCCCCCCGACACGTGCCCGACGAGATCATCCTGGCCCCCGGCATCCCGCACACCCGCACCGGGAAGAAGCTCGAGGTACCGATCAAGAAGCTGTTCCAGGGCGCCGACCCGACCCGCGTCGTCGAACGCAGCGCCGTGGACAACCCGGACCTGCTCGACTGGTACGGCACGATCCGGCCCGGCGGGCGCGGCTGAGGGCGCTCCCGACTTCGGCTGCGGCCGATCCCGATCAGTTGCCGGACGCAGTGCCGGGAGCGCGCGAATCGGGCGCCGCGATCCAGAACGGGCGCGGCTGTGTGCGTCGCGAGTTCGGCTGCGGCGCAGAATTTTATCGGTGGTAGCCGCGCCCGCCGATGGACGCGGTGAAGACCGCCGCCCGCGCGCCGCGGGCGGCTTCCAGGTTGCGCTTCTCCTGCGGGGTGAGCCGATAGCGCGCCGTGATCCGCCGTACCGCGGCGACCACGGCGCCGAGCACCGGGATGGGGTCCACCGGGCGCAAAGCCAACGCCATGACGAACTCCTTACCAGAAAGACGCACCGGTACAGACGGTTTCGGACAAACGGAGTATTGGATGGTGAGCCGGGGTACGCGAGCGGCGGGCATCGGGCATGGACCGGCGTCCGGGTTTCTCCTAGCGTGGAGGCGACAGCCGGTTCGACATGCGCGTGGAGGTGGCATCGTGGCCGCACAGGACGTCCGAGAACGCACGGAGCCCGCGGGTTTTCCGCCTGGGCCCGCGCTGCCGCCGCTCGTGCAGAGCGCGTTGTTCCAGCGGGACCGGGCCCGGTTCCTCACCGCGATGGCGCGCCGCTACGGTGACGTCTTCACCCTGCGGATCCCGCCGTTCGCCGACCGCGTCGTGGTGTACTCCCGCCCCGAGCACATCAAGGAGATCTTCGCGGGCGATCCGCACGACCTGCACGCGGGCGAGGGCAACCAGATCCTCGGTGCGATCATGGGCCCGCACTCGCTGCTGCTGACCGACGAGGCCGAGCACGCGCGGGCGCGCAGGCTGCTCATGCCCGCGTTCAACGGCGCCGCGCTGCGCGGCTACCGAGCGCTGATCTCCGAGATCGCGGCCGCGGAGATCGGCGGTTGGGCGCCCGGATCCACCGTGCGCATGCTGGACCGGATGAACGCGCTCACCCTCGAGGTGATCACGCGGGTGGTCTTCGGCGTCACCGACGAGCGGACCAGGGCCGAGCTGAACCCGCGCCTGAATCGGATCGTCCACCTGAATCCGCTGGTCTTCCTGGGTTTGAAGAGCGACCGATTGCGGCGGGTCGGCCCGTGGAAGAGCTTCGCCGAGAACCTGGCCGCGGTGGACGCCTTGCTCTACGCGGAGATCGCCGAGCGGCGGCGGGCGACCGATCTGGCCGGGCGCACCGACGTGCTGTCACGCCTGCTCGAGGTCGGCGCGGGCGACGGCGACGCGCCGCTCACCGATGCCGAACTGCGCGACCAGCTCATCACGCTGCTGCTGGCCGGGCACGAGACCACCGCCTCGGCGCTGTCCTGGGCACTCTACGAACTCGCCGCCGCCCCCGAGATCCAGCGGCAGGCCTCGGAGGCCGCGCGCACCGGCGACGACCGATACCTGGACGCGGTGCTCAAGGAGGCCATGCGGTTGCACACCGTCATCTCCGGCACCAATCGAAAACTGACCAGGGACATGACGATCGGCGGACAGCGGCTGCCCGCGGGCACCGTGGTCGCCACGTCGATCGTCCTCGCACACCGCCGTACCGAGGCCTACCCCGACGTCGCCGTGTTCCGCCCGGCCCGCTTCCTCGACGGCGAAGTGGCGCCGAACACCTGGCTGCCGTTCGGCGGCGGTGTGCGGCGATGCATCGGCGCGGGGTTCTCACTGCTCGAGGGCACCACAGTGCTGCGCGAAATCCTCGTCCGCGACACCCTTTCGCTCCCGGCGGGCAGCGCGCCCGAGCGCGGCAAGATCCGCAACATCACCACGGTGCCGCGCGGCCGAGCGCGGGTGGTGGTCGACCGGCGGTCAACCAGTATGTGAACAATGATTCTGTGTTCGATCAGCTCTTGTACTGGAATTATATTCGTGTAAGTTTGTCTCTGTTCGACAGCTAGTCTCGGCACGGCGCGCATGGTGCCCCGCGCTTCGGCCGAGTCCGGCTGTCGACTTCCGGACGCACCGGCGCGCACATCCCGCCTTGTCGCATGCCGGCGCGCACCGGAGAACAGGTACAGCTCCCGGGGGCCGCTCATCCCCGGGAGCCGTATCCCGTGGCACGGCCAGCCCGGCCATACGGCCAGGTCGTTACGATGTTCGTCATGAGTGTCGACAATCGCCGTACGGCGCGGAAGGCGAGCAGCGGCGACTCGGCACCTCGCGAGATCCGGCGCAGACCGAAGAACCGCCGTGCCCAGATCGCCGCCGCGTCGGCCGCCGCGTTCGGCGCGCTCGGCTACCACGGCGTCAGCATGGACGACATCGCCTCCGGGCTCGGCATCAGCTCAGCGGCGCTGTACCGCCACTACCCGAGCAAATACGCGCTGTTCCGGGAAGAACTGCTGCGCGTCGGCCAGGCGATGACCGAATCGGTCGAGCTGCCCGATGAGGCGGCCGACTGGCCCGCCGAACAGCGGCTGCGGCACGTGCTCGACGCGCTCATCGCGGTCACCATCGACAACCGCCCCACCGTCACGCTGGTGCGCTGGGAAGTCAGATACCTCGAGCCCGACGACCAGACCACGCTCAACGACCAGCAGGCCACGGTACTCGGCGCGCTGGGCAGCCAGCTGGCCGCGCTGCGCCCGGAACTCATCGAGGAGGACGTGCGCGTGCTGCGCGCCGCCTTGCTCAGCACGATCACCAGCATCGCCGACCATCACGCCGCTCTCCCGGCGAAACCCCTTGCCCGCCTGCTGCATTCGGCGTGCTGGTCGGTCGCCCACGCGAAGCTGCCCGCGACGCGCGCGGTCGAGCCGGTCGCGGTCGTGGAGATTCCGGATTCGTTCAAACACGAACTGCTGCTGCGCAAAGCGGTCGAGCTGTTCCACGAACGCGGCTACCCCAACGTCAGCGTGGAGGACATCGCCACCGCCGCAGGGCTTTCGGCGGCCTCGGCGGTGTATCGCTTCTACCGCGGCAAGAGCGACATCCTGGCCGCCGCGTTCCGCCGTGCCGCCGAACGGGTTTCCGGCGCCGTCGGCCCGGCCGTGGCGGCGGCCGGTGATTCCGAGGACGCGCTCACCGCGTTGATCACGCAATACGTCGCCGGATCGTTCGCCGAACGCGCCCTCACCTTCGTGTACTACACCGAGTTCCAGCATGTCCCCACCGAGGACCGCACGGTGCTGCGCAATATCCAGCGACTCAGCGTCGAGGAGTGGGCCCGGCTGCTGCGCGAGGTGCGTCCGGAGCTCGCTCCGGCGGAGGCGCGCATCCTCGTCCACGCGGCTTTCGCGGTGGTCGTCGACCTGGGCCGCGCCTTCGGCAACGAACCGCTGGCCGCCCAGGACCGGGTGCGCCTGCTGATGCAGCTGGTGCTCTTCGGACGGCCCGCGCGATAGTCAGATAAGTTAGCAGCGATTCTCGTTTCGATCGGCGCATTGTGCGACATTGAAGGCGGACCACCAGATTTTTGTGATCTACCGTTCATTTCTTCCCGGGACCGGGTAGCGTTGCTGTACCGAACGTTGTGTTGGGCTACCATCGCGGCATGGGTGCCCAGGACCGCCATGCCGCGGACAAGGCGGCCGACGGGACACCGGCACGCGTGATCCGGCGCCGACCACGTGACCGCCGCGCCCAGATCGCGGCGGCGTCGGCCGAGGCGTTCGGCGCGCTCGGCTACCACGGCGTCAGCATGGACGACATCGCCTCTCGGCTCGACATCAGCTCCGCGGCGCTGTATCGCCACTATCCGAGCAAATACGCGCTGTTCCGCGAGGAAGTGTTGCGGTTGGGCGCGGTCAGCGCCGAAGCGGTCCGGCTGCCCGAAGCCACGGACCTGTCCGCCGAGCAACGGCTCGCGCGGGTGCTCGACGCCTTGATCGAGGCCGCCATCGTCAACCGGCGCAGCGCGGCGCTGTTGCGCTGGCAGCGGCGCTACTTGGAGGAAGACGACGCGGACACGCTGGCCGATCAGCTCGCGGGCGTGAACGCGACGCTCACCGCACTGCTCGCCGAGACCAGGCCCGCGCTGTCGAAGGCCGATCGCGCCGTGCTGGCCGCGGCGGAACTGAGCGTGCTCAGCAGCATCGGTGATCACCATGTGTCGATCCCGGTGCGGACGCTCACCGCGCGGCTCACCGCGGCCTGCCACGCACTCGCCGCGTGCGAGCTGCCGCCGCCCGGCAGCGCCGAGGCCGAGAACTTCACCGCGACCGAGATCCCGCTCACCTTCAAACACGAATTGCTGCTGACGCGCGCAGTGGAGCTGTTCCATCAGCGCGGGTACCCGAACGTCAGCGTGGAGGACATCGCCAACGCCGCCGGACTGCCCGCATCCTCGGCGGTGTACCGGTTCTACCGCGGCAAGGGCGACATCCTCACGGCGGCGTTCCGCCGGGCGGCGGATCGGGTGTCGGCCGCCATCGGGCCTGCCGTCTCCGCGGCCGAGACGCCCCAGCAAGCGCTCGACACCCTGATCGAGTTGTATGTGGCCGGCTCGTTCGCCGAGCGCGAGCTGACCTTCGTCTACTACGCCGAAATCAGCAACGTGCCGCCGGAGGAGCGCACGGTGCTGCGCAACATCCAGCGACTCAACGTGGAGGAATGGGCCAAACTGCTGGGCGGCGTGCGACCCGAGTTGTCCGCCGCCGAGGCGCGGCTGCTGGTGCACGCCGCCTTCGCCCTGGTCGTCGACCTGGGCGAACGCTTCGGCTCCACCGACCCGGCCTGCTCCCCCCGGCGCGTGGTGCGCCTGATGCAGGCGATCCTCTTCGGCCACCTGACGCCGTAGCGCGGGATGGCCCACGGACGTGGGCGACAGCGCACCGTCGGTCCGGTAACGGCGGCCGACCGACCGGCGAACCCGCTCGACGCCTTCGTTCGCGAGAGGGCACACGGCCGCGGCGAATCGTGTGTGGCCACCGCAGCGAGGCGCCACTCGATGGCACGAGTATCGCCGAGTCGGCCAAGCGCGGGAGTCGGCGCGCGTGGTACCGGCGGAATCGTGGCGGAAGCTTTCGTTCGGGGGCTGGTCGCTCGGGGTGCTCGATTCCCGAGTCCGAGTACGGTGGGATCCGTGCCGACTACGTGGGCGTTGCCGATAGGCCGAACATCGGGCGCGGGCCCTGGGCCAGTTCGAGGGCACGGCCGGTTTTCGCCACCGGCGAACGCCGGGGCGGAATCGGCCTCGGGGCGATGCTGTTGCGGTAGAAAGGCCCGCGTCCGGTCCCGGCGCGACATTCGCAGGGCATCGGCGCAGTCTCCGACTTCGGAAAGAAGATTCTCATGAGCACAGATCTCGACGCGCAGCCCGCCGCGGCATCCGGAACCTTCGCCATCGGCGGCGATCTTCCGGTGCATCGGCTGGGATACGGCGCGATGCAGTTGACCGGCCCCGGCGTCTGGGGTGACCCCAAGGACCCGGACGAGGCGGTACGGGTGCTGCGCCGGGCGGTGGAGCTCGGCGTGAACTTCATCGATACCGCCGACTCCTACGGTCCGTTCGTCAGCGAGAAACTGATCCGCAAGGCCCTGCACCCGTATCCGGAGGGCCTGGTCATCGCCACCAAGGCCGGTCTCACGCGGCAGGGTCCGAACGAGTGGCGCCCGGTCGCGCGGCCCGAATACCTGCGCCAGCAAGCGGAACTGAGCCTGCGCCATCTCGGCGTCGACCGGATCGATCTGTACCAGCTGCATCGCATCGACTCGCAGGTGCCGCTGGCCGACCAGATCGGCGAGCTGGTCGCGCTCCAGCGGGAGGGCAAGATCCGGCACATCGGCCTCTCGCAGGTGACCGTCGAACAGCTGCGCCAGGTGCGCGAACTCGCCACCATCGTTTCGGTGCAGAACCTGTACAACCTCGCCAACCGCGCCGACGAGGACGTGCTGAACTACGCCGAGCAGGAGAACATCGGCTTCATCCCGTGGTTCCCCATCGCCACGGGCGAACTCGCCGCCCCCGGCGGTCCGCTGGCCGCCATCTCCGCCGAGCACGGCGCGACCCCCGCCCAGCTCGCCCTGGCCTGGCTGCTGCGCCGCTCCCCGGTCATGCTGCCGATACCGGGCACCTCCAGCGTCGCGCACGTCGAGGAGAACATCGCCGCCGCGCGAATCGAGCTGACGGACAAGGAATTCGAGGCGCTGTCGGCCGCCACCGCGTCGAGCGGAAACTGACCGTTGCTGCTGTCGGCTGAGCGCCCCACGGCAGGACCGATCGAACGCGACGCGTGAGCGGACGCCGGGAAGTCCTCGTACCCCGTCGTACGGGGTACGAGGACTTCGGCGCTGCCGGGGCTCCCTCGCCGTAGTCCCGTGCAGGGGATGAACGTCGTTGGCGGGCGGATCACGCTGCCGGCAACGAGTTCGCTGCGCTGCCAGTCGGTCAGCGCGAGTATCCGTCGGCCCTGTTGTCGGGGACGACGCGGCCGGATGCGACCAAGGTGCGGAAGGCCGCTTGTTTGCGGGGGCAGGCGTCGGCGCGGCAGGGGCGGTGGCCCTGCATCACGCGGTGCGCCTGCTCGACGGTGAACGGCTCATCGGGCGGTCGGTGCGCGTCCTCCGCGCCGCCGTGCGGCAGGCAGGAGCCGACGCCGACGATCGCGGCCACCAGCAAGGTGCACGCGCCGAGCATGCTCAGCAGCGGGTTCACGGCCGCTCACTGGTCGGCGGCCTGCCGGGAACAGAACGCCGACGCGGTTAGGTATTGCCTGCAGTGCGCGCCGTGCCCGGCGTGGACGGCGCACAGGAACCGCGCGCGGTCATAGGTCAGGCCGAGCGGTTCCTGCGAGCAGTCGCGGCTCTGAATCAACCACAGCTCTCGGACATCCGAGTGCAACACGTCCATCGTTCACCTCCATAAGCGCAGTGCACCCGGCACCGAGAAGGCGCCGCCGGAGCCGCGCTCGACACGGATGGATCGGGCCGTGTCGGGACCGTGCGCCGGGTTCCGGACAACGGGCGCCCTCGACAGGGTTTGGGCGGACCCCCGATGCCGGGTGCGATTCAACAGTGCGCGTTGCGATTCGGTAGATAACAGACCCGAATGCGGTAATTGCGAGTACTTTCCGTTTGTAGCGGCCTGGAGCGAGGAAGAGAGACCTATGGTGGAGGTCGACTGGACGGGCGAAGCTGTACATGCGCTTCGCACGGCGATGAAGCGAAGCCGTTACGAATTCGCGCGTCTGGTGGGCGTCACACCGCGCACCGTGGTCCTGTGGGAGAACGGCCGGACAACCCGGATGCACGCCGCTAGCCAGCGTCTCCTGGACAGGGTCTTGTCGGGCGTCGATTCCGTCGTCGCCGAACGATTCGAGCGCGCGATCACCACGCGCCAGGAGCCGGCCCCCGACCACGAACGCGCCGATTCGGCGCCCGAAAGGCACACCAAGCTCGGTAGGGAAATCGGGCTCGACAAGGAAGTCGAGGAAGACGACGTGAGAAGGCGAGAACTGCTGGCCTGCATCGGCGCGGGCATGGCAGGCCAGGCGGCGGACCTGGTGGCGAGCGAACCGGAGCGGATGCTGGCAACCCTCGACGCGGGGTCGATCAGCGAACGGCGACTGGCGTTCCTGGAGCAGTCGGCCGAGGTCCTGGGCACGCGGGTGGTGCAGGTTCCGCCCCACGAGCTGTTGCAGACGGGGCTCGAGCAATTCCGGCTGGTACGTGGCTGTCTCGGCGAACGGCAGCCCACCCATCAGCAGGTCCGATTGGTGCGCACGGCCGGACGGCTGGCGAACGTGGTGGGCGAGATCCTCTTCAACGAAGGGCATTTCGGTCAGGCGCGCATGTGGTATGCCACCGCGATCCACGCCGCGCAGGACATCGGCGACCGTTATTCGGAGGACATCGCCCTGGCCGGACTCGCGTATTTGCCGACCTATAGCGATAAACCGAAGGAAGTTTTGCAGTTACTCGACGGCCGCTTGCAAGAAAATCCGTCCTACGGCCCGGCCGCCGCATGGTTGTGGGGAATGGCGGCGCGCGCGCACGCCAGTCTCGGGCACGCCGATGAATTCGCGCGGTGTATCGCACGATCGGCATCGGCTTTGGAAGACGTCGGGTCCGAAGACCTTTCGGTCGGTATTTTTTCTTTCCGCCCGGAGAAACTCGCTTTTTATCAGGCGATCGGATATTCCCGGCTCGGCCGCGCCGAGGAGACCGCCGTGGCGGCCGCCCGCGCGATGGCGTTGTACGACCCGTCGGAGACCATGGAGCCCGCCTTGGTCCGCTTCGAGCACGCCACGGCGCTGCTGGCCTCGGGCGAGGTCGAGGAGGCCTGCGCGGTGGCGACCAGCGCCATCACGAACGCGCACACCTACGTGGGGCTCACGGTCACCAAGCGCGCGAAACAGTTCGACTCGGCGCTCGGCGGCCTGCGCACCAGAGCCGTCGCGGAATGGCGGCAGCACGCGCACGCGGTGATCGACGCGGCACACGCCGAGGTCTGAGCCCGGAGACGAGGCGGGGCGCACCGGTCGGCAGGGGGATGTGGACCGGCGCGCCCCGCGTATTCAGGTGGTCAGTTCGCCTCGGTGGACATGGCTTCGATGAGCGACTTGGGACGCATGTCCACCCAGTGGGTCTCGACGTACTCGAGGCAGGACTTGCGGTTGGCGGCGCCGTAGGCGATGGACCAGCCGCCGGGAACGGCGGCGAAGACCGGCCATAGGGAATGTTCGCCTTCTTGGTTGATCAGGACGTAGAACTTGGCGTTGTCGTCGTCGAACGGATTGGTCATTTCGGATTTCCTTCTTCCTGGTCGGATCAGGTTGGGGGGTCTAAGGGCGGTCGGTGTCGGCCAGCGCCGCGGTGAGGACGTGGCCGATCCGTGCCAGCGCGGATTCGGAGGTCATCCGCCAGTGCGAGGCGTGCACCGCGTGGTTGTGCACGGTGCCGTCCACGGCGTCCGCCCAGCTCGCGGCGCCCGCGGCACCGGTCGGATCGTCCAGCGCGGCGGTGAAGTACACGAGGTTGCCCTTGTAGGGGCGGGGGCGGTAGCGCCGGATCAACTCCAGTGACCCGGCGCCCGCGCCGAGCACACGATCGAGGCGGTCGGCGCCGAACGAGGCGAACGGCTCGGGCAGGTCAGCGAGCAGGCGCGCGAGCCGGGGCGGGTCGAGTTCGGCGTCCTCGTCGTCGGCCGCTTCGCCGAGCAACCCGCCGAGCAGATCGGCGACCGGCAGCGCGATGGCCGCGTGCGCGGCGACCCGCAGCGAGCTGTCCATCATGGCCAGTACCGCGACCCGCTGGCCCTGCTCCTGGAGCCGCACCGCGACCGCGTGCGCGAGTACGCCGCCGAGCGACCAGCCGAGCAGGTGATACGGGCCCTCGGGCTGCACGGCGCGGATCTCGCGCACGTAGCGGCTCGCCCAGTCGTCGATGGACTCCGGCATGGCCTCCGAGTTGAGCACCGGCGACTGGATGCCGTACACGTCGCGCTCCGGGTCCAAGTGCGCCGCGAGGCCCGCGAACGACCACGCGACGCCGCCGGCCGGGTGGAGGCAGAACAGCGGCTCCCGCGCGCCGCCGGTGCGCAGCGGAAGCACGACGTCGAACGCGGCGGTCGCGTCCACCCGGCCGCGACCGGACCGGTGCTGCTCCAGCTGGGCGATCAGGCGGGCCGGTGTCGGCGCGGCGAACAGCCACAACACGGGAATCTGTTCGCCGAGCGCCGCGCTCAGCCGGACGGCCAGGCGGGTGGCCAGCAGCGAGTTGCCGCCGCGCTCGAAGAAATTGTCGTCCAGGCCGACCCGCTCGACGGCGAGTATCTCGGCGAAATCGGCGCACACGGCATGCTCCAAGTCGGTGCCGGGGGCGCGGAATTCCCGGGCCTGTGTCTCGGGCCGGGGCAAGGCGGAGCGGTCGACCTTGCCGTTCGCGGTGAGCGGCAACGTCGCCAACTGCCGCAGCACGGCGGGCACCATGTAGCTCGGCAGGATCTCGGCCAGCGCGGCGCGCAACGCGGCCGGATCGAGCCGCTCTGCGGCGGTGAAATAGCCTGCCAGCACGGCGTTCGCGCCGTCGGTGTCGTAGGCGACGACGATCGCCTCGCCGATCTCCGGCCGCGAGCGCAGCGCATGCTCGATCTCGGCGAGTTCGATGCGGTAGCCGCGGATCTTCACCTGGAAGTCGCGCCGCTCGACGT
Organism: Nocardia sp. NPDC051900; assembly: GCF_044452545.1. Classification (NCBI taxonomy): domain Bacteria; kingdom Bacillati; phylum Actinomycetota; class Actinomycetes; order Mycobacteriales; family Nocardiaceae; genus Nocardia; species Nocardia sp. NPDC051900. The sequence continues at coordinate 55,224 of NZ_JBITBU010000003.1, forward strand.
ACTCGAGGTGGCCCCCCGCGGACCAGCGCACCATGTCGCCGGTGCGGTACAGGCGAGTGCCCCCGGGTCCGAACGGGTCGGCCACGAACCGCTCCGCGGTGAGCTCGGCGCTGCCGTGATAGCCGCGGGCCAGCTGCGCGCCACCGAGATACAGCTCGCCGGTCACCCCGGCGGGCACCGGGTGCAGACGGTCGTCGAGCACGTAGACCCGGTTGCCGGATTCGGGTGTGCCGATGGGCACCAGCGCTTGCCGGTCGCCCGCGGCGGTGCGGAAGCGGGTCACCGACACCGCGGCTTCGGTGGGTCCGTAGAGGTTGTCGATCCTGGCCGCGGTGAGCGCCTCGACCCGCCGCACCGTCGCGGCGGGCAACGCCTCGCCGATGACCAGCAGTCGGCGCAGCGAACGCGGCAGGCGGCGCTCGCCGGACGCTTCGGCCAGCATCGCCAGCAGCGACGGCACCAGCGTCAGCGTCGTCACCGAGGCACGGCGCACCAGGTCGAGCAGCCCCGCCGGGTCGCGCTGCGCGTCCCGGGGTGCGAGCACGAGCCGCGCCCCGGTCCGCGGCGCCCACCAGTACTCCCACACCGACAGGTCGAACGCGGCCGAGGTCAGCACCAGCACCGCGTCGTCCTGGCCGAGCGCGTATTCCGACTGCATCCAATCCAGCTGGTGCGCGACAGCCGCGTGCGGCATCGCCACACCCTTCGGCGCGCCGGTGGAACCGGAGGTGAAGATGACATACGCGGTGTTCGTGGGCGACAACGCGGCGATCCGTTCGTCGTCGCGCACCGGACCGTCGGCCACCGTGTCGGCGACGGTCGAGATATCCAGCACCACGCTGTGTTCCGACGCCGTCGCGGGCAGCATCGGCTTCCGCGCCGAAGTGAGCACCAGCCGCGGCCCTGCGGCGGCCAGTACGCTCGCGGTGCGTTCCAGTGGATGCGCCGGGTCGAGCGGCACGTAGGCGCCACCGGCCGTCACCACCGCGTACATCGCGACGAGCAGGTCGACGCTGCGCGGAATAGCCAGCGCCACCAGCTCTTCCGGGCCGACGCCGCGCGCGATGAGCACCCGGGCCAGGCGATTGACCCGCGCGCCGAACTCCTCGTACGTGACCGTCGTGGCGTCGTCGACGATCGCGATGGCCTGCGGCGTCCTGGCCACCCTCGCTTCGAACGCGGCGGCCAGCGTGGCAGGCGTGAAGGCGCGCCCGGTCTGGTTCCAGGTGACCAGCACGCGCTCGGTCTCCGCCGGGTCCAGCAGCGCGAGATCCCCGACCGGCAGTCGCGGGTCCGCGCACACCGCGCCCAGCAGCCGTTGCAGGCGAGTGGCGAAACCGGCCACCGTCGACTCGTCGAACAGGGCGGTGGCGTAGGTGATCGAAGCCGCCATGCCAGCCGGGGTTCCGTCGGGGCCGTAGCGATCGGTGACGATCAGGTGCAGGTCGAACTGGGCGACTTCGGATTCGAAATCGGCGGCGGTGACGGTCAATCCGTCCAGCGAGAAATCGGCCTCCGCCTGGTTGTGGAAGGAGAAGCCGACCTGGAACAGCGGGTGGCGGACGGTGGAGCGCTCCGGGTTGAGCACCTCGACCAGACGCTCGAACGGCACGTCGGCGTGCGCGAAGGCCGCGACGTCGGCGGCGCGCACGCGCGCGAGCAGGTCGGTGAAGCCCTCGCCCGCGTCCACCCTGGCGCGCAGCACCAGCGTGTTGACGAACATGCCGACGACGTCGTCGAGTTCGGCGGCGCCGCGCCCGGCCACCGGGGTGCCCACCGCGATGTCCGAGGTGCCCGACAGGCGGACGAGCAGCACCGTGAACGCCGTGTGCAACACCATGAACAGCGTGGCGCCGCAGGACCGGCCGAGATCGGCCAGCCGCGTGTGCACATCCGGGGTGATCGCGAAATCGACGTGCCTGCCGCGCGTGGAGACGACGGCGGGACGCGGGCGATCGGTGGGCAGGCTCAGCTGCGCGGGCAGCTCGGCCAGCGTCTCGGTCCAGAATCGGATCTGCCGCGCCAGCAGCGAGGCGGGATCGTCCTCCGCGCCGAGCAGTTCACGCTGCCACACGCTGAAATCGGTGTACTGCACGGGAAGCGGTGGCCGGTCCGGTGCGACGCCGCGTTTGCGTGCCGCGTAGGCGGACATGACGTCGCGCGCCAGCGGCGCCAGCGACGAGCCGTCCGCGGCGATGTGGTGCACCACCACCACGAGCACGTGTTCGGTCCCCGCCGCGTCGCCGTCGACCGGCGCGAACAACCGGGCGCGGACCGGGACGGTCTCGGCGACGTCGAAGCCGCCGCCGACGAAATCGGCCACCGCCGCGGCCAGGTCGTCGGCCGCGACGGCGATGGGCGCGAGCACCGGGGTGGTGTCCGCGACGGGCAACACGACCTGCACCGGTCCGGACGCGTGCAGCGGGTAGACGGTGCGCAGCACGTCGTGGCGAGCCACCACGTCCCCGATCGCGGCGTTCAACGCCGCCACGTCCAGCTCGCCGGTCAGGCGCACCGCCAGCGGGATGTTGTAGGCGGTGGACTGCCGGTCGAGGCGGTTGAGGAACCACATGCGCTGCTGCGCGAGCGAGAGCGGCACGGGACCGGTCACCGCGCGCCGGGTGAGCGCGGGACGCGCGGACCCACCTGAGGCGTCGTCCAGCGCGCGGGCCAGCGCGGCGACGGTCGAGTGCTCGAACACCGCGCGGACGCCGACGGCGACCGAGAGCCGGTCACCGAGCCGCGCGGCCAGCTGGGTCGCGGTCAGCGAATTGCCGCCTCGGGCGAAGAAATCGTCGTCCAGGCCCACGCCGCCGTCGAGTCCGAGCACCTCCGCGACCGTGTGCGCCACCGCCCGCTCGGTCTCGGTACGCGGTGCACGGAACGGAGCAGCGCGAAACTCGGGCTGCGGCAATGCTTTACGGTCCAGCTTGCCGACCGGGGTCAGGGGCAGCTCGTCGAGCGCCAGCACGCAGCTCGGCACCATGTACGCGGCGAGCGAGCGCGCGGCATGAGCCAGCAGGTCGGCGGCGTCGATCGTGTGGCCCGCAGCCGCGACCACGTAGGCGACCAGCGACACCGCACCCGAGGCATCGGTGTGGCCGACGGTGACGGCCGTGCGCACCGTCTCGTGCGCCGCGAGCACGGCGTCGATCTCACCGAGTTCGATGCGCAGGCCGCGCACCTTCACCTGGTGGTCGGAACGTCCAACATAGCGCAGTGCACCGGATCCGGTCCAGCGCACCAGATCACCGGTCCGGTACAGCCGTCCACCCGCGGGACCGTAAGGGTCGGCGACGAACCGTGCGGCCGAAAGCCCTGGTCGGGCATGATATCCCCGGGCCAGGCCTGGACCGCGCAGGTACAGCTCGCCGGTGACGCCGACCGGCACGGGCCGCAGCCTGCCGTCCAGCACCACCGCCGACATGCCGTGGATCGGCGTGCCAAGGTCGAGCGGGTCGCCGGGCCGCAGCGCGGCGCTGATCGTCGCGATGACGGTGGTCTCGGTCGGGCCGTAGGTGTTGTGGAACGACCGGCCGGGGGCCCAGCGGCGCACCGTGTCCGGGCCGTAGGACTCGCCGCCGACGGTGAGGTGCCGTATACAGTCCAGCTCGGCCGGGTCGAGCGTGGGCAGGACGGCCGGGGTGAGGAACGCGTGCGTCACCCGCTGGTCACGGATGAGCGCGGTGAGTTCCGCGCCGCCGTATACGCCAGGGGGCGCGATCACCAACGCCGCGCCTGCGGACAGAGCCAGCAGCAGTTCCAGCATGGACGCGTCGAAGCTGGGCGAGGCCACGTGCAGCACGCGCGCGTGCGCGGTGACCAGGTACCGGTCCCGCTGGGCGAGGGCCACTCCGGCGAGGCCACCGTGCGTGGCGACCACGCCCTTGGGCGTCCCGGTCGAGCCGGAGGTGTAGATCATCCAGGCCGGGTTCGCGCACCGCACGGGACGGACGAGTTCGGCGGGGTCGATCGGCGCCGTGCTGTTGCGGCGCATCCGCGCGGCCGTGGATGGGGCGTCCAGCACCAGCCAGTCGACGGCACCGGGCAACGCCGCGCGGCAGGTGGCGATCGTCAGGCCCAGCGCCGCACCGGAATCGGTCAGCATGTGCGCGATCCGCTCGGCCGGATAGGTCGGGTCGACCGGAACGAACGCGGCGCCGGTCTTGGCCACCGCCCACACCGCGAGCACGGAGGTGATCGAGCGCGGCGCCGCGACGGCCACCACGTCCTCCGCGCCGAGACCGTGGCCGATGAGCATGCGCGCCAGCCGCGACGACTGCTCGTCCAGCATCCGGTAGGTCAGCTGCCGTTCGCCGCCGACCAGTGCGACCGCGCCGGGGTCGAACGCGACGGCGGCGGCCATCAGTTCGGCCAGCGTGCGCGGCGGCACCGGCGCGTCGCCCCGGCGGCCGAGCAGGTCGGCGCGTTCGGCGGGGGCGAGTAGATCGGCGGCGGCGATCGGCGCGTCCGGTCGCGCGATGAGCGTGCCGAGCAGCCTGCCGAAGCGGCGCAGCAGAGCGCGCGCGGTGGCGGCGTCGAAGAGGTCTGTGGCGTAGTCCAGTTCGACCGCGAGGTGGCCGTCGGCGTCGGGCTCGGCGGCGACGGTGAATTGCAGGTCGAAACGCGCCACCTGTTCGTCGAATGCGACGGCGGTGAGTTCGAGACCGGGCACGGTGAAGGCGTCGGTGGCGGTGTTCAGGTAGCTCAGCGCCACGGTGAACAGCGGATGCCGATCCTGGGAACGCTCGACGCCGAGTTCGTCGACCACCCGATCGAACGGCACGCTCGCGTGCTCGAACGCCGTGAGATCGACGGCCCTGATCCGGGCGAGCAGGTCGGTGAAGGACTCGTCGGCGTGCACTTCGGCGCGCAGCACCACGGTGTTGACGAACATGCCGACCAGGTCGTCCAGGGCCGCCGCGCCGCGTCCGGCCACCGGGGTGCCGATCGGGACGTCGCCGGAGCCCGACAACCGGGACAGCAGGACGGCGAGAGCAGCGTGCACCACCATGAACGGCGTCGCGTCGTGGCGCAGCGCCAGTTCACGGACCCGCGCCGCGATCCCGTCGCCGATCCTGGCCCGCACGCTGGCGCCGCGCTTGCTCGCGACGGCGGGACGCGAACGGTCGGCGGGCAGCTCCAGCGCGCCCGGCAGATCGCGCAGCGTCTCGGCCCAATATGAGAGCTGTTGCGCAGCAGTGTTTTCCAGCTGGGCGTCCTGCCACAGGGCGTAGTCGGCGTACTGGGCGGCGAGCGCGGGCCAGACCGGTTCGGCGCCGAGTACGCGGGAGAGATAGGCCGTCAGCAGATCGCGCAGCAACGGGCTCATCGAGTAACCGTCGGCCGCGATGTGGTGCACCACCGCGACCAGCACGTGGCTGGTGGCGTGCTCCCGCAGCAGCGCCGCGCGCACCGGAACGGCGGCGGTGACGTCGAAACCGGCGGCGAGGACCTCGGCGATCCGGTCGTCGGCGGCGCGACCGTCCAGCGCCTCGACCGTCAAGCGCACCGAAGCGCCGTCCGCGGGCAGGATCACCTGATGGCCCGCGCCGGTCGCGTCGGCCGGATACACCGTGCGCAAGGTCTCGTGCCTGGCCACGACGTCGGCGAACGCGGCGATCATGGCGTCGGTGTTCAGCTCGCCCTCGATGCGCAGCGCGACCGGGATGTTGTGCGCGGCGGACGCCGGATCGAGCCGGTTGAGGAACCACATGCCACGCTGGACCGGCGCGAGCGGAATCCGTTCCGGTCGCGGTCCGGCGACCAAGGGCACCACCTGTTCGGTCGCGGCGGCCTCCGCGGTGAGCAGCGCGGCCAGCGCGCCTACCGTCGGCGCTTCGAACAGCAGCCGCACCGGGACGCGACGCCCGAGCCGGTCGGCCAGCCGGGCCGCGACCCGGGTGGCGCTGAGCGAGTTGCCGCCGAGGGCGAAGAAGTGGTCGTCGACGCCGATCGGCCCATCGCCAAGCACCGTTTCGAAGGCCTCGACCACTACGCGCTCGGCCAGGGTGACGGGGGCGAGATAGGCGGCGCGGTCGAAAACCGGATCCGGCAACGCTTTCCGGTCCAGCTTGCCGGAGGCGTTGAGCGGGAAGGCGTCGAGCGTGACCAGAGCCGAGGGGAGCATGTACGAGGGCAGCGTGCGCGCGGCGGCGCGCAGCACCTCGGCATCCGTAGGCACCGTGCCCGGCTCGGTGGTGACGTAACCGACCAGGTGATCGTCGCCGGTGACGGTGGTGACCACCCGGGCCGCCGCCTGCGCCACCCCGGGGGCGGCCGCGAGCGCGGCCTCGATCTCGCCGAGCTCGACGCGCTGGCCACGGAACTTCACCTGGAAGTCGGTGCGGCCCAGGTACACCAATTCGGCGGTGTCCCCTCGGGTCTCCCAGCGCACCAGGTCGCCGGTGCGGTACATCCGCAGCCCCGGCGCGCCGAACGGGTCGGCCACGAACCGGTCCGCGGTGAGGTCGGGCCTGCCGTGGTAGCCGCGCGCGAGCTGGACGCCCGCGAGATACAGCTCGCCCGCGACGCCGGGCAGCGTCGGGCGCAGCCGCGAATCCAGCACGTAGACGCGGCTGTTCCATTCCGGATTGCCGATCGGCAGCGCGGTGCGGTCGCTCTCGCCCGTCACGTCGCGGTGGGTGATGCTCACCGCCGCTTCGGTGGGGCCGTACAGGTTGTGCACCCGCGCGGCGCTCACCGCGCCGAATGCCCGCACGGTCTCGGCGGGCAGCGCCTCGCCGATCACGAACACCGTGTGCAGCGACGCGAGTGCGGCGCCGCGCCCCGCTGCGGCGACGTGCCCCGCGAAGACGCTCAGCATCGACGGCACGAAATCGGTGACGGTGACTTGTCTTTCGGCGATCACGCCGGCGAGATAGGCCGGGTCGCGATGGCCGTCCGGAGCCGCCAGCACGAGGGTGGCGCCGACCCGCAGCGGCAGGAAGTAGCCCCACAGCGACACGTCGAACGTGGTCGCCGTCTTCTGCAGGTAGACGTCCTCGGCGGTGAGACCGTACCGCGACTGCATCCAGGTCATCTGGTTGACGATCGCGGCATGCGACACGCTGACGCCCTTGGGTTTCCCGGTGGAGCCGCTGGTGAAGATCACGTACGCCGGGCTGCCCGGGTGGATCGGCGCGCGACGTTCGTCGGCCGCGATCGGGTCGTCGGCGTAACCGTCCAGCGCGACGGCGTCGACCAGGACGGTGGCGACGGAATCGCCGACGTCGATCGGGTCGGCCGCCGTGGTGAGCACGGCCACGGGCGCGGAGGTGTCGAGGATGTGGGCGATGCGCCGCGCGGGGTGGTCCGGGTCGATCGGCACATACGCCCCGCCCGCCTTGAGCACCGCGTACATCGCGACCACCAGCTCCGGTGAGCGCCGGATCGCCAGCGCCACCAGCGCTTCCGGGCCGACGTCCGCCGCGATCAGGTGGCGGGCCAGCCGGTTGGCGCGCCGGTCCAGCTCGCCGTAGGTCACGGTGACGGGAGGCAGCGCGCTGTCGGGCACGAACACCAGCGCGGGGTCGTCGGGCGTCGCGGCGGCCTGCGCCTCGAATTCGTCGAGCAGCAGTTCGTCGGCCAGGGCGGTGTGCGTGGAGTCGTTCCACTCGGTGACCACGCGGCGCAGTTCGCCCGCGCCGAACAGGTCGATGTCGCCGACCACCTGTTCCGGGTCGGCGGTCACCGCGGCGAGCAGACGGGTGAAGCGCGCGCCGAACGTCGCCACGGTGTCGGCGTCGAACAGGTCGGTGGCGTAGGTGAAGCGCAGCGCGTCATCGGTGACGGTGAGCTGGAGGTCGAACGGCGTTGTCTCGTAATCGAAGTCGTGCTCCGCCACGGCGACGCCTGCCATGTCCAGGGTGACCGGCGCGAGGTTCTGGAAGAACAGCGCGATCTGGAACAGCGGGTGCCTGGCCTGCGAGCGCGGCGGGTCGAGCAGCTCGACCAGGCGCTCGAACGGCACGTCGGCATGGGCGAAGGCGTCCAGGTCGCGCTCGCGCACCCGGCGCAGCACGGCGGCGAAGGTGTCCGAGCCGGGAACCTGCGCGCGCAGCACCAGGGTGTTGACGAACATGCCGACCAGCTCGTCCAGCGCCGCGTCACCGCGGCCCGCGACGGGCGCGCCGATCGCGATGTCCTCCGTGCCGGACAGCCTGGCCAGCAGGGTGGCCAGCGCGGCGTGCACGACCATGAACGGTGTGGCCTCGTAGCGCGCGGCCACGTCGGCGATGCCCGCGCCGATCTCCTGCGGGAGAGCGACGGTCGTGCTCGCCGCCATGTGCGAGGCGACGGCGGGGCGCGGCCGGTCGGCGGGCAGGTCGAGCTGGGCGGGCAGAGCCCGCAGCGTCTCGCGCCAGTACGCGAGCTGGCGTGCGGCCACCGAGTCCGGGTCGTCCTCGGCGCCGAGCACCTCGCGCTGCCAGAGCGCGTAGTCGGCGTATTGCAGGTCGAGTTCGGTCCAGACCGGGGCGGTTCGCGTCGCGCGAGCCGCGTAGGCGGCGGCGAGATCGCGGGCCAGCGGGCCCATCGAGAAGCCGTCGGCCGCGATGTGGTGCACCACCAGCGCCAGCAGGTGGTCGTGATCGGACCGGGTCACCAGGCCGACGCGCAGCGGCACTTCGGCGGTCAGGTCGAACGGGGCGGCGACGAACTCCCGCAGCGCGCCCGTCGCTTCCAGCATCCGGATCGCGGGCGCCTGATCGACGTCGAGGATGCGCTGGTACCCGACGCCCTCGTGGTCGGGGTACACGGTGCGCAGCGTTTCGTGCCTGCCGACCACGTCACCGACGGCGGCGGCGAGGGTGTCCGGGTCCAGGTAGCCGGTGAGGCGGACCACCACCGCGATGTTGTGCACGGTTTCGGCGGGATCGAAGCGGTTGAGGAACCACATACGCTGCTGCGCGGGCGAGAGCGGGATGCGCTCCGGGCGCGGACGGGGCGCGAGCGCCGGTTTGGCGCCCGTCCCCGCGAGCCGTTCGGCCCGCGCGGCCAGCGCGGTCACGGTCGGCGCCTCGAACAGCAGGCGCACCGGGATCTCGGCGTCCAGTTCGGCGCCCAGCCGGGCGGCGACCTGGGTCGCGAGCAGCGAGTTTCCGCCGAGGGCGAAGAAATCGTCGTCCGCCCCCACGCGGTCGACGCCGAGCAGAGCCGCGACGATACCCGCGACGGTCGCCTCGGTCCGAGTGGCCGGAGCCCGGTACCCCACGGTCGCGAACCGCGGCGCGGGCAGCGCGGCGCGGTCCAGCTTGCCGGAGGCGTTGACCGGGAACCGCTCGAGCAGGACGAACGAGGTGGGCACCATATACGCGGGCAGTTCGGCGCTCAGTGCGGCCCGCACGTCCTCGATGTCGATCGGGTGGCGGCCCGAGGCAACCAGGTAGGCGACCAGCTGATCGCCCAACCGCTCGTCCGAACGGACCAGCACCACGGCTTGGGCGACCGCGTCCAGCGCCGACAGCGCCGACTCGATCTCGCCCGGCTCGATGCGCAGACCGCGCAGCTTCACCTGGAAGTCCGTGCGACCGAGATACTCCAGCTCACCCTTGCCGGTCCAGGAGACGAGGTCGCCGGTGCGGTACATCCGCGCCCCGGCGGGTCCGTACGGGTTGGCCACGAACCGGTCGGCGGTCAACTCCGGGCGCGCCACGTAACCCTGGGCCAGCTGTGCACCGGCGAGGTACAGCTCCCCCGGAACGCCGACCGGGACCGGCCGCATCCGGGCGTCCAGCACCAGCAGGCGGGTGTTGGCCACCGGTCTGCCGATCGGCACGGACACCAGGTCCTGATCGGTCACCTCGTGATGGGTGACGTCGACGGCGGCCTCGGTAGGGCCGTACAGGTTGTGCACCCGCGCTCCGATCACCTCTCGCGCCCGCTGCGCGGCAACCGCGGGCAATGCCTCGCCCGATGCGAAGACGTTGCGCAGCGTAATGCACTTTTCTGTGCGCGGATCCGCCAGGAAAACCGCCAGCATGGCGGGTACGAAGTGCACCGTCGTGACGCGTTGCTCGACGATCAGGCGGGCCAGATAGCCGGGGTCGCGATGCCCATCTGGACGTGCGACCACCAAGCGAGCGCCGAAAGCCAAGGGCCAGAAAAATTCCCAGACCGAGACGTCGAAGGTGGCGGGGGTCTTCTGCAGCACCACATCGTCCGCGACCAGCGGATAGGCCGACTGCATCCAGGTGAGGCGATTCACGATCGCCGCGTGGGTGACGGCCACGCCCTTCGGGCGACCGGTCGATCCTGAGGTGAAGATCACATACGCGGTGTGGCCAGGGGCGGGCGCACCGAGCCGGTCTACGGCGGTGAGCGGATCGGCGGAGTATCGGGTCAGGTCGAGCCGGTCGACGCGGACCTGCCGCGCCGCGCCCGCGTCCAGGTCGAGGCCCGAGGTGAGCACGCACACCGGCCGGGCGGTCGACAGCACGTACTCCAGCCGCTCGGCCGGATGGTCGGGGTCGAGCGGGACGTACGCGCCGCCCGCGAGGGTGACCGCGTAGATGCCGACCACCAGATCCAGCGACCGTCGCATGCCGAGCGCGACCGGCGCGTCCGGGCCGACGCCCTGACCGACCAGCCAGCGCGCCAGCCGCCGCGCCCGCGCGGCGAACTCGGCGTAGGACAGGGTGCGCCCATCGACCGTGACCGCAGGCGCGTCCGGGGTCCTCGCGACCTGCGCCTCGAACAACGAGATCAGCGTGGCGGCCGGGTCGACGGGGACGGCGGTGTCGTTCCAGCGGTCGAGCACCAGTGCCCGTTCCGCGTCGTCCAGGATTTCGAGGTCGCCGACCCGCACCGAGGGGTCGGCCACCGCGGCCCGCAGCACGCGCGTGAAGCGCGCCCCGAACGTCTCGACGGTGGCTTGGTCGAACAGGTCCGTGGCATACCGCAGCACGCCGCGCAGCGCGTAACCGGTCGCGACGCGGTGTTCGGTCAGTTCCACCGCCAGGTCGAACTGCGCGACGCGGTTGTCCAGCGGATAGGCCGTCACCGTCAGGCCGGGCAGGCGCAGCACGGTGTCGTCGTGCTGTTCGAAGGTGAGCAGTGTCTGCACCAGCGGCGAATGAGACTGCGAGCGAATCGGGTTCAGCTCCTCGACCAAGCGCTCGAACGGCAGGTCGGCGTGGGCGAAGGCCCGCACGTCGATCTCCCGGACGCCGCCGAGAAATGCGGCGAACGACGCGTCCGGCGTGATCGGCGTGCGCAGTACGAGGGTGTTGACGAACATGCCGACCAAGTCGTCCAGCGCTTGTTCGCCGCGTCCCGCGACGGGGGTGCCGATGGCGACGTCGCCGACTCCGGCGAGCCGGGCGAGCAGCGCGGCGTAGGCGGCGTGCAACACCATGAACATCGAGACGCCGTGCCGCCGGGCGAGTTCCGCGATCGAGCCGGTGAGGTCGGCGGGAATCGCGAACTCGACGGTGGCGCCGCGCCCCGAGGCCACCGCCGGGCGAGGACGGTCGGCGGGCAGTTCCAGCACCGGGGCGAGTCCGTCGAGTTCCGAGCGCCAGTAGGCGATCTGGTTCGACAGCGGCGAGTCCGGATCATCCGCGGAGCCGAGGGCCTCGCGCTGCCAGAGGGTGAAGTCCGCGTACTGCACGGGCAGCGGCGGCCACGACGGCCGCTCCCCCGCGACGCGCGCGGTATAGGCCGTCATGAGGTCGCGGGCCAGCGGTGCGGTGGAGACGCCGTCGGCGGCGATGTGATGGACCACCACGGCCAGCACATGTTCTTCGGGCGCGACGCGGAACAGGCTCGCCCGCACCGGGATACGACTGCGCAGGTCGAAGCTCTCGCCGATCGACGCGAGCACCGCGTCCCGCAGGTTCGGCTCGGTCACCTCGATCGGATGCAGTGGCAGTTCGGGCACATCCGCGTCGGTGCGGACGACTTGGGCGGGGCCGTCCGCGTCGGCGGGGAAGACGGTGCGCAGCGATTCGTGCCGATCGATCACGTCGCGCACGGCCGCGCGCAATGCCGCGAGGTCCAACGCGCCGGTGAGCCGGATGGTGATCGGGATGTGATAGACCGCCGAATCCGGATCGAGCCGGTGCAGCAGCCACATCCGGGTCTGTGCCAGGGACAACGGGATCCGCTCCGGCCGTTCGCGGCGAACGAGCGCGGGCCGGGTGACGTCCGGCCGTTCCGATCCCGCCACTCGCAGGGCGAGTCCGGCCACGGTCGGCGCTTCGAAGACCTCGCGCACCGTCAGCGCGCACCCGAAGGCCGCGTTGACCCGGGCGACCAGCCGCATGGCCAGCAGCGAGTTGCCGCCGCGGGCGAAGAAGTCGTCGTCCGCGCCGATCCGCTCCGCGCCGGTCAGGTCGGCGACCAGGGTGGCGAGCACCGCCTCGGTCCCCTCCCGCGGTGCGCGGAAGTCTCCCGTGGCGCCGGTGAGCTCGACAGCGGGCAGCGCCGACCGATCGAGCTTGCCCACAGTGGTCAGTGGCATCTGGTCCAGCACGACGATGTGGGCGGGCACCATGTACGCGGGTAGTTGTGCCCGCGCGTCTTCGAGCACCGCATCGGGCGTCGGGGCGGCTCCGGTGACGTAACCGACCAGGCATTCCTGTCCAGAGTTGTCGCGAGCCACGAGCACCGCCGCGTTGGTCACGCCGGTCGCGGCGGCGAGGACGGACTCGATCTCGCCCAGCTCGATCCGCTGGCCGCGCAGCTTGACCTGCAAATCGTTGCGGCCCAGATACACCAGATCGCCGTCGCGGTTCCAGCGCACCAGGTCGCCGGTCCGGTACATCATGCGGCCGGGCACGCCGAACGGATCGGCGACGAACCGCTCGGCGGTCAGTCCGGGGCGGGCGTGATAGCCGCGCGCCAGCTGGTCGCCCGCGAGATACAGCTCGCCTGTGACGCCGATCGGCACCGGGCGCAACCGGTCGTCCAGCACATAGGCCCTGGTGTTCCAGCACGGACGGCCGATCGCGACGTCCCGCCCGGATTCGGCGTCGCTGTCGGTGAATTCGTGGTAGATCGCCGAAATCGCCGCCTCGGTCGGGCCGTAGGCGTTGTGCACCGCGCCGTCGAAGCTGCCGCGCAGCGCGGCGAGCAGGTCCGGGGTGAGCGCCTCGCCTCCGCAGTGCAGATGCCGGAACGACCGCAGCGCGTCGCCCATGCCCTCGCCGATCAGCGCGGCCAGCACCGAGGGCACGTACTCCGCGATGGTGATCCGGTGTTCGCGCAGCAGATCCGCGAAGTAGGCCAGGTCCAGGTGCCCGCCGGGCCGGGCGATCACCAGCGGCGCGCCGACGGCGATCGGCAGGAAGCATTCCCACACCGACACGTCGAAGGTCAGCGGGGCCCGTTGCAGGATGCGGTCGGACGCCGTGACCTCGTAACGGAATTCCAGCCAGCGCAGCTGGTTCATGATCGCGCGGTGGGTCACCGCGACGCCCTTCGGCCGCCCCGTGGAGCCGGAGGTGAACAGCACGTAGGCCGTGTTGTCCGGGCGCAGCGCGGTGATGCGCTCGGCGTCGGCCACCGGTCCGTCGGCGAAGTCATCGAGGTCGAGAGCGTCGAGCTCGAGCACGGGGACGCCGTCGAGCGGGTGCAGCGACACGTCACCGGCGGTCAGCACCAACCGGGGCTCCGCGCTCGCGACGACCTGCGCCAGGCGTTCGGCCGGATGCGCCGGATCGATCGGCAGATACGCCGCGCCCGCGCGCACGATCGCGTACATCGCCACGAGCATGTCGATCGAGCGCGCCGCGGCCAGGCCGACGATGTCCTCCGGGCCCACACCTGTGCGGATCAGCTTGCGGGCCAGACGGTTGACGCGAGAGGCGAACTCCGCGTAGGTCACCGCTTCGTTCTCATAACGCACGCCGACACGGTCGGGCGTGGCCGCGACGCGGGCGGTGAGCAGGTCGTCCAGCGTCTCGGCGGGCAACGGGTGCGCGGTGGCGTTGCGATCCGACAGCAGCAGGCCGCGTTCGGCCACCGACATCAGCTCGACCGTGCCGACCCTGGTGTGGGCGTCGCGCACCATGGCGCGCAGCACGCGGTCGAAGGCGGCGAGGAACCCTGCGGCGGTCGGTTCGTCGAACAGGTCCAGCGCGTAGTGCAGGTGCACGTCGATGCCGTCGGGCGCGCCGTCGGCGGTGTAGCGGTCGGTCAGCGTCCAGTCCAGGTCGAGCTGGATCGGCGCCGCGCCGATCTCCAGCGCCGCGATGGCCAGCCGGTGCAACCGGAACTCCGGCGCGGTCTGGTTCTGCAAGGTCAGCGCGATCTGGTACAGCGGAGCGTGCGCCTGTGAGCGAACCGGGTTCACCACCTCGACCAACTGCTCGAACGGCACCGCGGCGTGATCGAAGGCGGCCAGGTCGGCCGCGCGCACGGACGCCAGCAACTCGGCCAGAGTCGCGTCCGGGCGAACCTCGGTGCGCAGCACCAGCGTGTTGACGAACATGCCGACCAGCTCGTCCAGCGCTTCCTCGCCGCGCCCGGCGACCGGCGCGCCGATCACGACGTCCCGGCCCGCGCCGTAACGGCTCAACAGCACGGCCAGCGCGGTGTGCAGCACCATGAACGGGGTCGCCCGGTGCGCGGCGGCCAGTTCCTGGATCCGCTCGTGCAGGGCGGCGTCCAGCCGTCCGGTCAGCGCACCGCCCCGGTTGGTGGCGACCGCGGGGCGGGGCCGGTCGGACGGGAGTGTCAGCACCTCCGGCAGCCCTGCCAGCCGGTCGGTCCAGTAGGACAGCTGGCGTGCCAGCACCGAGGCCGGGTCGTCGGCGGAACCCAGCGCGGTGCGCTGCCAGATCGCGAAGTCGGCGTACTGCACCGGCAACGCTCCCGGCGCGGGAGCCGTGTCCGCGCACCGCGCGACGTAAGCGTTGGCCAAATCCCGGGTGAGCGGCGCGAACGACCAACCGTCCGCGGCGATGTGATGCACGACGAACAGCAGGACGTGCACCTGGTGGCTGCCTGCTGCGGCGTCGTCCTCCACGCGCAGCAGGCGCACGCGCAGCGGAACCTCGGCGGTCACGTCGAACCCGGCTCGCGCGGCGGCGGCGACGAGTTCGGGCACCTGCGGCGCGGGAACCGGCCGTGCGACCAGCTCGACCAGCCTCGTCCCCGCGGGCAGTACCAGCTGCGTCGCACCGCCGTCCTGCTCGGGGTAGATCGTGCGCAAGGTTTCGTGCCGGGCGATCACGTCGGCGATCGCCGCCTCCAGGGCGGGCACGTTCAGCGCTCCGGTGAGGCGCAGCGCGAACGGGATGTTGTACGCGCCGCTGGTGGTGTCGAACCGGTTCAGGAACCACATGCGCTGCTGGGCGATCGACAGCGGGATCGACCCGCCGCGCTCCTGCGGCGTGAGCGGCGGCAGCGCGACGGGCCCGGTCTCGGCCGGAGCGTCGACCGTGATCCGCCGCGCCAGCGCCCGCACCGTAGGCGCGTCGAAGATCGTGCGCACCGCCACTTCCCCGCCGGTGGCTTTGCCCAGCCGCGCGGCGAGCTGGGTGGCGCTGAGCGAATTGCCGCCGAGGGCGAAGAAATCGTCCTCGGCGCCGACCTCGTCCACCCCGAGCAGAGCCGAGAATGTCTCGGCGACGAGTTCTTCCGCCGCACCGCTCGGCGCCTCGAACACCACGCCGGCGATCACGGGCGCGGGCAGCGCCGAACGGTCCAGCTTCCCGGACGCGTTCACCGGGAACCGGTCCAGCACCACGAACGCCTCCGGCACCATGTAGCCCGGAAGCCGTTGGGCCACCGCGTCACGCACCGCCGCGATCTCGACCGGTCCGTCCGTCACCAGGTAGGCGACCAGGCGCTCGCCCACGCCGCGATCGTCCCGGACCAGCGCGGCGGCCTGCGTCACGCCGGGCGTCGCGAGCAGCACCGACTCGATCTCGCCGAGTTCGACGCGCAAGCCGCGGATCTTGACCTGGAAGTCGGTGCGGCCGAGGAACTCCAGCTCTCCTGAAGCGTTCCACCGCACCAAGTCGCCGGTGCGGTACATCCGTTCACCGGGCGGGCCGAACGGGTCGGCGACGAACCGGTCGCACGTGCGGCCGGGGCGGTCCAGATAGCCGCGCGCCAGCTGCACGCCCGCGAGATACAACTCCCCCGGCACACCCACAGGCACCGGGCGCAGTCGCGCGTCGAGCACATACGTTCTGGTGTTCCAGATCGGTTCGCCCATCGGCACGGTCTCGAAGTCGGTGTCGCGCACCTCGTGGAAGGTCACCTCCACCGCGGCCTCCGTGGGGCCGTAGCCGTTGTGCACCCGCGCGCCGGTGAGTTCGCGCATCCGCTGGGCCACGCCGACAGGTAGCGCCTCGCCGGAGCAGAACACCTCACGCAGCGACGGCACGTCGAACTCGCCCGCGACGAAGACGGCCAGCATGGACGGCACGAAGTGCGCCGCGGTGACGCCCTCGGCGCGGATGAGGCGGGCCAGATACGCCGGATCGCGATGCCCGTCCGGCCGCGCCAGCACCATGCGCGCGCCGACCTGCAACGGCCAGAAGAACTCCGGCACCGAGACGTCGAAGGTGGCGGGCGTCTTCTGCAACAGCACATCACCCGGCCCGAGCGCGGCATACGCGGACTGCATCCAGCACAACCGGTTCACGATGCCGCGGTGGCTCATCGCGACACCCTTCGGCTCGCCCGTGGAGCCCGAGGTGAACAGCACGTAGGCGGTGTTCGCCGGGCGCAGCGGAGCGCGCCGGTCGGCGTCGGTGAGCGGGGTGTCCGGGTAACCGGACAGGTCCAGCCGGTCGATCCGCGTCTCGGGCACGCCGCAGCTCAGGTCCGCGCCGGCGGTCAGTACGCACACCGGCGCGGCGGTGGCCAGGATGTGAGCGGTGCGTTCGGCGGGGTGGTCGGGATCGAGTGGCACGTATCCGCCGCCCGCGACGGTGACCGCGTACATGCCCACCACCAGGTCGACGGATCGGCGCATACCGAGCGCAACCAGCGTTTCCGGGCCGACGCCCTGGGTGACGAGCCACCGCGCCAGCCGGTTGACCCGCCCGGCGAATTCCGAATACGTCAGCGTCGCGGAGCGACTCGTTGGGGGGTGGTGGCCGAGTGACGGGTGGGCCCGCGTCGCGGAGCGACTCGTTGGGGGGTGGTGGTCGGGTGACGGGTGGGCCAGCGCCGCGGAGCCAGCCGCTGAGGAGCTGTGGTCCGGCGACGGGTGGGCCCGCGTCGTCTCCTCGAAGGTGACCGCGGGCGCGTCCGGTGTGCGTTCGACTTGCGCGGCGAACAGCGAGGCGAGCGTGTCGGATTCGGGGAACGGGCGGTCGGTGGCATTCCACACCCGCAACACCCGTGTGCGTTCGGCGTCCGAAAGCAGTTCGATGTCACCGATTCGCGCACCGGCGTCGACCGCGACGGCGGCGAGCATCCGCTGGAAGCGGTCGGCGAACGATTCGACGGTCGCGGCGTCGAACAAATCGGTCGCGTAGCGCAGGGTGCCCGACAGTCCCGCCGAATCCGCGCGCTCCGCCACCACCAAGTGCAGGTCGAATTTCGCTCCGTTGTCGGGGATCTCGACCGGGTGCACCGACAGCCACGGCACCTCCATGGCTTTCCCGCCGAATGCGGGCGTCGCGGTCTCGAAGCTGAACATCACCTGGAACAGCGGATGCGCGCCCGCGGAGCGATCCACCGCCATGACGTCCACCAGGCGCTCGAATGGCAGGTCGGCGTTGGCGAACGCGGCCAGATCGGCCTCGCGCACCTCGCTCAGCAGCGCGGCGAACGAGGCGTCGGCGGCTACTCGGGTGCGCAACGCCAGGGTGTTGACGAACATGCCGACGAGTGCGTCCAGCGCCCGCTCCCCGCGTCCGCCGACGGGCGAGCCGATCACGATGTCGGCGCTGCCGCTCAACCGGGCCAGGGTGGCGGCGAAGGCCGCGTGCAGCGTCATGAACAACGTCGCGCCGCCGCGCCGGGCCAGCGCGCGCAAGCCCGCGACGACCTCGGGCTCGATCACGAAATCGACGCCGGCTCCCTCGTGCGAGGGGATCGCGGGCCGTGGATGATCGACCGGGAGGGGCAATTGCGCCGGCGCGCCGGTCAACACGTCGCGCCAGAAGCGCAGCTGCTGGTAGGCGAGATCACCGGGGACGTCCTCGGCGCCGAGCAGGTCCCGATGCCAGAGGCTGTAGTCGGCGTACTGCACCGCCAGCGGCTCCCAGTCCGGCCGCCGCCCGGTCAGGCGCGCGAGGTAGGCCCCGACCAGGTCGGTGACCAGCGGGACCATCGACAAGGCGTCGGCGGCGATGTGGTGCACGACGAACACCAGCACGTATTCGTCGCCGGTGACGCCGCGCGCCTCGTTGACCCGCTCCACCGCGAGCAGCGCGACCCGGCACGGCAACTCGGCGGTCACGTCGAACCCGGCGCCGACGATGCCTGCCACGGCATCCTCCAGTGCGGAGCGGTCGATCGGCACCGGATGCAGGCTCAGGCCGATGTCGGCGGCGTCGCGAACGGATTGGCAGGGGCCGTCGTCGGTTTCGGGGAAGGTGGTGCGCAGCGTCTCGTGCCGGGCGAGCACGTCGAGTACGGCGCGCTCCAGCGCCGTCACGTCGAGGCGGCCGGTCAGCCGCAGCACGATCGGCAAGTTGTAGACGCTGTCGGCGCCGTCCTGGCTCTCGACGCGGTTGAGGAACCACAGGCGCTGCTGCGCGGGCGAGAGCGGCACCCGCTCGGGCCGTGGACGGCGGGCCAGCGGGAGTCGCGGCGCCCCGGCGGCGCCGAGCCGCTCGACGGCGGCGGCGAAACCCTCCACCGTGGGCGCGTCGAACAGCGCGCGCACCGGAACGCGAACTCCCATCGCCTCACCCGTGCGGGCGCTGACCTGGGTGGCGTCCAGCGAGCTGCCGCCGAGAGCGAAGAAGTCGTCGTCCAGCCCGGCCCGCTCGACCCGCAGCACTTCCGCGAACACCGCGGCGACCAGACGTTGCGCGGCGCTCACCGGCGGACGGAAGCGCTCGGCCGCGAGCACCGGGATCGGCAGGGCGGCGCGATCGAGCTTGCCGCTGGTGTTGCGGGGGAATTCGTTCAGTTCGACCACTGCGGTCGGCACCAGATAGCTGGGAAGACGCTGAGCGACAGACGATTTCACCGCGTCGAGATCGAGCGTCGCGCCGGGCGCTGCGATCACGTAGCCCGCCAGGAACTCCCCCGCCGGTCCGGTGACCAGCCGCGCCGCGGCCTGGCCGACCCCGGCCGCCGCCAGCAGCGCTGTCTCGATTTCGGCGAGTTCGACGCGCCGGCCGCGGAACTTCACCTGGAAGTCGCTGCGGCCCAGATAGATCAGCTCGCCGTCGCGGCTCCAGCGCACCAGGTCGCCGGTGCGGTACATGCGGGCGCCCGGCGCGCCGAAGGGATTGGCGACGAAACGATCGGCGGTGAGGTCGACGCGGCCGTGGTAGCCGCGCGCCAGCTGCGCTCCCGCCAGGTACAGCTCGCCCTGCACGCCGATCGGCGCGGGCCGCAACCGTCCGTCCAACACGTAGACCTGCGAGTTCCACTCCGGCTCGCCGATCGGCACTTGCGGCGAGTCCACCTCGGTGACCTCGCGGTTGGTGATGGACACCGCCGCCTCGGTGGGGCCGTAGAGGTTGTGCAGGCCCGCGTCGCACACCTGCCGGAAGGCGGCGACGGTCTCCGGCGGCAGCGCCTCGCCGATGACGAATACGTCGCGTAGCGAGTCGAGTTCGCCCGGCGCGGCGTGCGCGGCGAACACCGCGAGCATCGATGGCACGAAGTCGGTGAGCGTGACGCCGTGGCGTGCGACGGTCTCGGCGAGATAGCGCGGATCGCGATCTCCGTCCGGTGCGGCCAGCAGCATGGTCGCGCCCGCTCGTAGCGGTAGGAAGTAGCCCCATAGCGAGACGTCGAAGGTGCTCGCGGTCTTCTGCAGGTAGACATCGCCGGTGCGCGGACGGTACTCCGCGTGCATCCAGGCCAGCTGGTTGGCGATGGCCTGATGACTGACCGCCACGCCCTTCGGCTTTCCGGTGGACCCGGAAGTGAAGATCACGTAGGCGGGATGCTGCGGGTGCAGCGCGCCGTGGCGTTCGCGGTCGCCGATCTTGCCGGAGGGGTAGGCGGAGAGATCCAGTTCATCCAGGTGATACACCGGAACGGAAACCTGCGCGGCGGCGTCGAAACCGCTATCGCTCGTGGTCAGGACGGCATGCGGTCGCGCGGTGTCGAGGATGTGGCCGATGCGTTCGGCGGGATGTCCTGGGTCCACCGGGACGTACGCGCCGCCCGCCCGCGCCACCGCGTACATGGCGACGACCAATTCCACCGAGCGCGGCAGGGCCAGCACGACCAGCGCTTCCGGGCCGACGCCGAGCCCGATCAGCATCCTGGCCAGCCGGTCGGCGCGGTCGGACAGCTCGGCGTAGGTCAGCCGCTCACCGTCGGTGACCACCGCGACGGCATCCGGGGTACGGCGCACCTGCGCGTCGAAACCCTCGTGCAGGAACCGATCGGGCACTCGGTGCCCGCTGGCGTTCCAGCTCGCGGTGACATAGTCCAGCTCGCCCGCGTCGAGCAGCGGGAGATCCCCGACCGGTGCGTCCGGGTCGTCCACCGCCGCACGCAACAGCCGGACGAACTTGGCGGCGAACTCCCCCACCGTCGCGGCGTCGAACAGGTCGGTGGCGTAGGTGAATTCGGCGCGGTAGCTGTCGGCGGCTTCGGATACCGTGAGCTGGAGGTCGAACTTCGCGAAACCGGAGTCGAAGTCGACCTGCTCGGTGTCGAGACCGGGCATGGTCAGCGCGATCGGCCCGATGTTCTGCATGAACAGCGCGACCTGGAACAGCGGATGCCGGGCGGCCGAACGCGGCGGGTTCAGCGCCTCCACCAACTGCTCGAACGGGAGGTCGGCGTGCGCGAAGGCGCGCAGGTCGCGGTCGGCGGCGTGCGCCACCAAGTCGGCGAAACCGCGCGCGGCGTCCACTTCGGTGCGCAGCACGAGGGTGTTGACGAACATGCCGACCAGGTCGTCGAGTACGGCCTCGCCCCGGCCCGCGACCGGTGTGCCGATAGCGATGTCCTGGGTGCCGGACAACCGGGCCAGCAGGGCGGCCAGCGCCGCGTGCAGCACCATGAACGGCGTCGCGCGAACGCGCGCGGCGATCGCCTCGACGGCGGAGCGCAGCGCGGCGTCGACGGCGAACTCGTAGGTGGCGCCCTGGTACGAGGGCGCGGCCGGACGCGGCCGATCGGCGGGCAGATCCAATTGCGCGGGCAGCTCGGCCAACTCGGCGCGCCAGAAGGCGAGCTGGCGCGCCGCCACGGAATCCGCGTCGGTCTCCGCACCGAGGACCCGTTGCTGCCACAGCGCGTAGTCCGCGTACTGCACGGCCAGCGGAGTCCACTCCGGCCCGCGGCCGTCGCGCCGCGCGGCATAGGCCGTGGCCAGGTCGCGCATCAGGGGCACGAGCGAGACGCCGTCGGCCGCGATGTGGTGGACGACGAGCACGAGCGTGTGGTCCTCGGGTTCGCAGCGCAGCAGGCGCACCCGCACCGGGATCTCCTCCGCCACGTCGAAGCCCTGGCTCGCCGCCCGGCGGATCGCCGCGGCCAACCGCTCCCGCGGCACTTCGGCGGGCGTGAGGTCGAACACCGCGTGTACGCGTCGCACCGATTGCGCAGGCCCGTCGGCGGTCTGCGGATACACGGTGCGCAGCACTTCGTGCCTGGCCACCAGATCGGTGATCGCCGCCGACAGCGCGGCGACGTCCAGCGGGCCGCGCAGGCGCAGCGCCACCGGGATGTTGTCCACGGCGGCGGCGCCCAGCTCGCGGGCCTGATCGGCGTCGGCGCCGAACCGGTTGAGGAACCACATGCGCCGCTGCGCGGGCGAGAGCGGAACATGCTCCGGGCGCGGACCGGCCACCAGCGGCGGACGCGCCGCGGCCGGATGCGCCGACGCGACCACCGCGGCCACGGTGGGACGATCGAAGAAATCGCGCACGTCCACGGTCGCGCCGATGGCCGCGCCGATCCGGGCGATGGCTCGGGTGGCGAGCAGCGAATTGCCGCCCAGCGCGAAGAAGTCGTCGTCCGCGCCCACGCGCGGCACGTCCAGCAGTTCGGCGAAAATCGCGGCGACCGCCGTCTCCGCCTCGGTCTCCGGCGCCCGATAAGCCGTTGTCCCGGAATCGAATTTCGGCTCAGGAAGCGCTCTGCGGTCCAGCTTGCCGTTGGCGTTCAACGGCATCGCCGCCAGCGCGACGAGCAGCGTCGGCACCATGTACTCGGGCAGCTCGCGGCGGACGGAGTCCAGTACCTCGGCGGTCTCGACAGCGTCGCCGACCACGTAGCCGACCAGATGATCGCCGCTCGCGTGCCGGTGCAGCACCACCGCGGCCTGGGTGACGCGCGGGTGGCGCAGCAGCGCCGCCTCGATTTCGCCGAGTTCGATCCGCAGGCCCCGCAACTTCACCTGGAAGTCCGTGCGGCCCAGATACTCCAGCTCCTCCGGCCCGCCCTCCACCCCGGGCGCCCAGCGCACCAGGTCGCCGGTGCGGTACATCCGCTCCCCGGCCGGTCCCTCGGGGTTCGCCACGAATCGCTCGGCGGTCAGCCCTGGCCGGGCGACATAACCGCGGGCCAATTGCACGCCTGCCAGGTACAGCTCGCCGACGACGCCGCGCGCCACCGGACGCAGGCTGTCGTCGAGCACCAGCAACTCGGTGTCGTCGGCGGCGACGCCGATCGGCACGCCCGCCACGTCCGCGCCGGTCACCTCGTGCGCGGTCACGTCGACCGCCGCCTCGGTGGGCCCGTACAGGTTGTGCAGCGTCGCCCCGCAGACGTCGCGGAAGGCCGCGGCGGTGGCGGCCGCAAGCGCCTCACCCGAGGCGAAGACCAGCCGCAGCGAGTCCACCGCGACCGACTCGGCGACGAAGACCGCGAGCATGGACGGCACGAAATGCGCCACCGTGACGCCGTTTTCGGTGATCACACGCGCCAAGTACGCCGGGTCCCGATGACCGTCCGGCGCCGCGACGACCAGCCGGGCGCCGACCTGCAACGGCCAGAAGAACTCCCACACCGACACGTCGAAGGTGAACGGCGTCTTCTGCAACACCACGTCGTCGGCGCGCAGCCGGTACATCCGTTGCCGCCACCGCAGATTCGCCACGATCGCGCGGTGCGACACGGCGACGCCCTTCGGCCTGCCGGTCGAGCCGGACGTGAAGATCACGTAGGCGAGGTCGTCGGCCGACCGGGCGACCGCGGGCGCTTCCGGCGTGGGCGAGCCAGCGAATTCGTCGATCCGCAGCGTCGCGACCGCACCGCCGAAGTCGGGCTCGTCACGCGTGGTCGTCAGCACGAGCACCGGCTCGGCGACCTCGAGCACGTAGCCGATGCGGTCGGCCGGATGGTCCGGGTCGATCGGCAGGTACGCGCCGCCCGCCCGCAGGATCGCGTATATGCCGACCAGCAGGTCGATCGAGCGCCGCACGGCCAAGCCCACCAGCGAGTTCCGCCGCACGCCGAATTCGACCAAGTGGTGGGCCAGCGCGTTGACCCGGCCGTCGAATTCGGCGTAGGTGAGGGTGATTCCCGCGTATTCGACGGCGATCGCGTCCGGAGTCCGCCACACCTGCTCCTCGAACAGGCTCACCAATGTCTCGACCGGCGCGGTGGTGGTCGCCGGAAGGTCGGGCGCGGCCGCGAGCGCGTCGACGAGCAGTGCGTCCAGCACCGCGCCGAGCGCGCCGTCACCGGATTCCAGCAGCGCGGGCAGTCGACCGGAGACCACCACCGGAACCAGCGCCTCCGCGCCCACCCCCGCGCCCATGGCTTCGGACAGGGCCGCGAGTTCGTCGGCCAGCGCCGCGTAGGTGACGGTGAGCTCTTCGTGCCGCAACGCCACGCGCTGCGGGTCCAGCCCGGCAACAGTCGCGATGAGACCGGGCAGGTCGTCGATGCCGTAGCCGCGGCGCACGGCGTCTGCGTGGGTCATCAGCGGTTTCCTTCCGAATCGAGGGCCGCCGCCGAGTCGGCGAGCAGCGCCTCGGCGGTGGCGGGCAGGGTCCGCAGCAAGGCCGCCAGACCGCTGCCGCCGAGTGCGGCGAGCAGGCCGGGAACCAACCCGGCGAGCGAGACATGGATCAGGGCTTCGGGTTTGGCCGCCGGGCCCATCGCCTTCGCGACGGACGCGAGCTTCGCGTCGAGCTCGCCGAAGGAGACCAGCCGATCGCCGTGCTCGAACGCGGTGGCGGCGGGGACGGCCCGGGCCGCCCGGGCGATCAGCGCGGGCAGGTCCGCCACCGACGCGGTGGGCCGGGGCAGCCGTTCGGCCGCGGAACGGATGTCGATCGCGCGAAGGGCTACCGCCGGATCCGCGGCCACCGCCTCCAGCACCCGCAGCAAGCGGTCACCGAACGCGTGCGCCGTCGGTTCGTCGAAGAGGTCGGTCGCGTAGCCGACGCGCAGCTCCATACCGGCGCGCGCACCGTCGGCGGCGAACTGCTCCAGCACGGTCACCTGGAGGTCGAACTTCGCCTCCGCCGACGTCAGGTCGATCGCCTCGACCGCGAGGCCGGGCAGTTCCACCTCCGCCCGCGGCAAGTTCTGGAAGGTGAGCAGTACTTGGCACAGCGGTGCGTACGAGCCGGAACGGGTGACGCCCAGCGCCTCGACCACCTGATCGAACGGGACGTCGGCGTGCGAGAACGCCGCCAGATCCCGCCGGGTGACCTGGCGCAGCAGCTCGCCGAAACTCGCACGGGGATCGACCTCGGTGCGCAACGCCACGGTGTTGACGAACATGCCGACCAGCTCGTCCAGCTCGCGGACACCGCGTCCGGCGACCGGCACGCCGACCGTGACGTCCCCCGCGCCGGACAGTTTCGCCAGCAGCACCGCGAGCGCGCTGTGCACCAGGGTGAACAGTGTGCCGCCGTGTTCGCGGGCCAGTCGCTCCAGGCGGACGGTGCGCTCGGCGTCGATCTCCCGGGTAACGCTTGCCCCCTGCATGCTTCGCCTGGCCGGTCGCGGTCGATCGGTGGGCAGGGCGAGCAGTTCCGGCGCACCGGCCAATTCGGCGCGCCAGAAGGCGAGTTGGCGCGCCAGCAGACTGTCGGGGGCCGCGCCGTCGCCGAGCAGCTCGTGCTGCCAGGCGCTGTAGTCGCGGTAACGGATCGCGGGCGGGGCCGAGTCCGGCGCGTGTCCGGTGGATCTGGCCAGGTAGGCGCGCACCAGATCGGCGGTCAACGGCGCGATCGAGTATCCATCCGCACCGATGTGGTGCAGCACGACCACCAAGACGTGTTCGTCGGCGGCGGGGGTGAACAGGGCGGCGCGCACCGGCGGCGCGGAAGCGAGATCGAAGGCGGGGGACACGAATTCCGCGATCCGCCTGTCCATTTCCGCTCGGCCCACTGGAATCGGTGTCAGGTCGACCGGTGACGCGAGCACGACCTCCTGGACCGGTCCGTCCTCGGTGTCCGGGTACCTGGTGCGCAGCGTCTCGTGCCGGTCGAGCACATCGCCGAGCGCCGCCGCCAGCGCCGCCACATCCAGCCGGCCGCGCAGCCGCAGCGCCGTGGGAATGTGATAGGCCGACGAGTCCGGTGCGAGCCGGTCGAGCACCCAGATGCGCTGCTGCGCGGGCGCGAGCGGCACCGGCCCGGTATCGGCGTGACGGACCAAAGCGGGCCGGGCCACGCCGCGCTCGGTGGCCGCGATGCGTTCTGCGAGTGCGGCGGGCGTCGGGGCTTCGAACACCGCGGCCACCGCGACATGGCCGCCGAGTGCCGCGCCGAGCCGGGCCGCGAGCCGGGTGGCCATCAGGGAGTTGCCGCCCCTGGCGAAGAAGTCGTCATCGACGCTCACCGCGTCCACGCCGACGACCTCTGCGAACGCGTCCGCGACCAGGCGCTCCAACGCACCGGACGGCGCGCGGAAGGCCGCCTCGGCGAACAGCGGCTCGGGCAGCGCCGAACGATCGATCTTGCCGTTGGCCGTGAGCGGCAGCGCCGCCAGCACGACGACGGCGGCAGGCGTCATGTATCCGGGCAGTCGCGCGGCCACAACGGCGCGCAGCGACACGGCCAGGTCGGCGTACGCGACCGGATCCGCCTCCGGCACTGCGGCATACGCGATGAGCCGTGTTCCCGCGCGGTCGTCGGCCTTCGCCACCGCCACGGCCGCGGCCACCCCGGGTTGCCGCAGCAGCGCGGCCTCCACCTCGCCGAGCTCGATGCGGAAGCCGCCGATCTGCACCTGGAAGTCCGCGCGCTCGAGGTATTCCAGGGTGCCGTCGGGACGCCAGCGCACGATGTCGCCGGTGCGGTACATCCGCTCGCCGGCCGCCGCACCGAGTTCCACCGCGAACGGATCGGCCACGAAGCGGTCGGCGGTCAGCGCCGGACGGCGCTGATAGCCGCGCGCCAGCTGCGCTCCCGCGAGGTACAGCTCGCCGGGCACTCCGATCGGCGCGGGCCGCAACCGCCCGTCCAGCACGTAGACCCGGCTGTTCCAGGCGGGCGACCCGATCGGGACGGTGTGCTCCGGCTGAGTGTCGACCGCGAACGCGGTGATCGACACCGCCGTCTCCGTGGGGCCGTACAGGTTGTCCAACGTGGTCGTGCCGCTATCGCGGCACAGGAAGTCCACGGCCGTGGCCGACGGCAGCGCCTCGCCGATGGCCAGCACGTGGCGCAGCGTTTCCGGCAGCGCGCCACCCGGCTCGGCCGCCAGCAGCATGCCGATCAGGGCGGGCACCGCGTGCAGCACGGTGACGCCGTGGCGGCGCAGCAGCGCGCGCAGCAGGTCCGGGTCACGTTCGGCGCCGGGCGCGGTGACGATCAGCGACCCGCCGGTGACCAGCGCGGACCAGAACTCCCACACCGACAGATCGAAGGTCGCGGGCGTCTTCAGCAGCACCCGATCGTTCGCGCCGAGGCCGTATCTGTCCGCCAGCCAGGCGAGTTGGTTGACGATCGCGGCGTGCGGAACCGTCACGCCCTTGGGCACGCCCGTGGAGCCGGAGGTGAAGACGACGTACGCCGGATGCTCGGGGCGCAGCGGACCGATCCGGTCCGCGTCGGTGATCGGCGTCGCGGCGAGCCCGGCGACGTCGAGCCGATCGATTTCCATGACAACGCAGTCGCTTTCGAACGGGAACCCGTCGCGCGAGGTGGTCAGGACCACGACCGGCGCCGCGGTGGCCACGATGTGGGCGATCCGCTCGGCCGGATGGTCCGGATCGATGGGCACATAGGCGCCGCCCGCCCGCACCACGGCGTACATCGCGACGACCAGTTCGAGCGAGCGGCGCATCGCCAGCACGACCGTCGACTCCGGTCCGACACCGGACGCGATGAGCATGCGCGCCAACCGGTTCACCCGCCCGTCGAACTCGGCGTAGCGCAGCTCTTCGCCGGTCGTCGCGTCCACCAGCGCGACCGCACCTGGGCTGCGCGCGGTCTGCGCGTCGATCAGATCCGCCAGCGTGGCCCGCGGGACCGGCCGCCGGGTCCGGTTCCACTCGGCGAGCACCTGCGATCGGTCGGTCCCGAGCAGGTCGATGTCGCCCACCGGCAGTTCCGGCCGCGCCGCGATCGTTTCCAGCACCCGGCGCAGTTGGGCGGCGAACCGGAACGCGGTCGCGCGTTCGAACAGGTCGGTGGCGTAGCCGAGGGACAGCTCGATGCCGTCGGGCGCGCCGTCGGCGTCGTAGGCGTCCACCGCGAACAGGTGCAGGTCGAATTGCGCTACGCCATTGTCGAACTCGAACTCGCGAATCTCGAGTTCGGGCAGCCGCAGCTGTCCGCGCTCATGGTTCTGGAACGAGTAGCCGACCTGGAACAGCGGGTGGCGTGCGGTGGAGCGCACCGGGTTGAGCACTTCCACCAGACGTTCGAACGGCACCGTCGCGTGTTCCAGCGCCGCCAGGTCGGCGGCCCGCGCCCGGGCCAGCAGTCCGGCGAACGATTCGCCGCCGTCGACACCGACGCGCAGGACGAGAGTGTTGACGAACATCCCGATGACGTCGTCCAGTTCGGCGGCGCCGCGTCCGGCCACCGGCGTGCCGATCGCGATGTCTCCTGCGCCCGACCACCGCGCGAGCAGCACGGCGAAAGCGGTGTGCACCACCATGAACAGCGTCGCGCCATGCCGTCGGCCGAGGGCGGCCAGATCCGCGTGCAGCCGCGCGCCGATCGTCAGCGGAACCTTGTCCCCGCGCAGGGTCTGCCTCGCGGGGCGGGGGCGGTCGGTCGGCAGCGCCAGCTGATCCGGCAGTCCGGCGAGTGTCCGGGTCCAGAAACGGATCTCGCGGGCCGCCACCGATTCGGCGTCGTCCTCGGCGCCGAGCAAATCGCGTTGCCACAGTGCGTAATCGGCGTACTGCACGGTCAGCGGTGCCAAGTCCGGCGCGGCGCCACCACGGCGCGCGGTGTAGGCGACCATCAGGTCCCGCACGAACGGCGCGACGGACGAGCCGTCGGCGGCGATGTGGTGCAGCACAGCGGCGAGCACGAACTCCGGCCGCGCGCCCGTGCGCACGCGGAACAATCGCATCCGCACCGGAATCTCGGCGGTGACGTCGAAGGTCGTCTCCGCCAGTTCCCGGACCCGCCGCGGTAGTTCGCCTTCCGGGACATCGATCGGCCGCAGCGCCGGAGCGGTGGCGGGTTCGACGAGTTGCGCCGGTTCGCCGTCGATCTCCGGATAGCGAGTGCGCAGCGCCTCGTGCCGGGCGACCACGTCACCGAGCGCGGCGCGCAACGCGGGCACGTCCAGCCGACCGGACAGCCGCAGGGCCACCGGGATGTTGTAGGCGGTGGAGGATTGGTCGAACCGATTGAGGAACCACATGCGCTGCTGCGCGGGCGAGAGCGGGACCCGCTCCGGGCGCGGCGCCGCCACCAGCGCGGGCAGGGTGCCTCCCATGGCCACCGCGCTCGCCGCCGCCGCGAGGTCCGCGACCCTGGGAGCTTCGAACAGTGCGCGCACACCGACCGTCCGGCCCAGCGCCGCGCCGATCCTGCTGACCGCTTTCGCGGCCAGCAGGGAGCTGCCGCCGAGCGCGAAGAAGTCGTCGTCGGCGCCGACGGCGCGCTCCGCGCCCAGCACTTCGGCGAATACCTCCGCCACGACCCGTTCGCTCGGCGTGGACGGCGCCCGGTAGGTGGTCGATTCGAACCGTGGCGCGGGCAGCGCGGCGCGGTCCAGCTTGCCGTTGACCGTCAACGGGACGCGCGGCAGCGGGACGATCGCGGCGGGCACCATGTGCTCGGGCAGGCGATACACCAGGGCCTGCCGCAGCGCGGCGGTGTCGACGGAGTCGTCCGCGACGACCGCGTACGCGACGATGCGCGGTTCGTCCACCAGATCGGTGCGCACCACCACGGCCACTTCCCGGACCGCTTCGGACGCCTCGAGCAGCGCGACCTCGATCTCACCGAGCTCGACGCGGAAGCCGCGCAGGTTCACCTGCTGGTCCGCGCGCCCGAGATACTCCAGCTCGCCGTCGGCGCTCCAGCGGGCCAGATCGCCGGAGCGGTAGGTGAGCGCTCCGTCGCCCGCGTACGGGTCCGCGACGAAGCGGCCCGCGGTCAGGGCGGGACGGTGCAAGTAGCCGCGCGCCAATTGGCCGCCGGAGACGTAGATCTCGCCGGGCACGCCGACCGGGACCGGCCGCAACCGGTCGTCGAGCAGGCGGACGGTCAGTCCGGGCAACCCGGCGCCGATCACGCCGGCCGAGCCGGTGTGCCCGTCGATCTCCCGATAGGACACGTGCACCGTGGTCTCGGTGATGCCGTACATGTTCACCAGGCGCGGCGCGTCCGGGTAGCGGGCGAACCAACCACCGAGGCGCTGCGGCTCCAGCGCCTCGCCGCCGAAGACGACGACGCGCAACGCGAACGCGGCGGGTTCCGGCTCGGCCAGATCGGCGGCGACGAGCTGATAGAACGCCGACGGGGTCTGGTTGAGCACGGTGACCCGCTCGGCGATCAGCAGCTCACGGAACTGCCGCGGCGAGCGCGAGGTGTAGTAGTCGACCACCACCACCGTCGCGCCGGACAGCAGCGGTCCCCACATTTCCCAGACCGAGAAGTCGAAGGCGTAGGAGTGGAACAGGGTCCACACGTCCGCCGGGCCGAAGCCGAAGCGCCGCCGCGTGTTGTCCAGCAGCCGCAGCACGTTGCGATGCGGCACCACGACGCCTTTGGGCCTGCCGGTGGAACCGGAGGTATAGATGACGTAGGCAACGTGACCGGAGCGCAGCGGGGCGCGCCGATCCACATCGGTGACCGGCTCGCCGCCGAACTCGACGAGGTTCGGTGCGGCGACGTCGATCACCGGTCCGCCGAACCAGCCGCGCGGCAACTCGGTGGCGGCCCCGGCGATCGCGCAGATCGGCCGGGCATCGTCCAGGACGTATTCGATCCGGTCGTCCGGGTAGGCCGGATCGATCGGCAGGTATCCGCCGCCCGCTTTGAGCACCGCGAGCAGGGCGACCACCAGTTCCGCCGAGCGGGGCAGCGCGACGGCCACCAGTGTTTCCGGCCCGACGCCCGCGGCGATCAGCCGCCGCGCCAACCGGTTGGACCAGTCGTCGAGTTCGGCATAGGCCAGCGACCGTGCCCCGTCGCGCACCGCGACGGCGGCCGGGTCCAGCGCGGCGGCCCGCGCGAAACGCTCGGCCACACTGCCGGTGGCGTCCGCGACGTCGGGGCCGCCGACCGGCCACTCGTACAAAGCGCGATGCTGCTCCTCGGCGCTGAGCAACTGGATGTCGCCCACGACCACCGTGGGATCGGCGGCGATGGCGGCGAGCACCTGGGTGAACCGCCTGCCGAGAACGGCGACCGACGGCGCGTCGAAAAGGTCGGTGGCATAGCGGATCTCGACCTGCATGCCGTCGGCGCGCCCGTCCGGGTCGTTCGATTCGAGCACGGTGAACTGGAGGTCGAACTCGGCCACCGGCGCGTCGAACTCCTGCGCGCGCACCCGTAGATCGGGCAGCTCGAGCTCGGGCAAGGCGAAGTTCTGGAAGGTCAGCGCCACTTGGAACAGCGGATGACGGTTGCGCGCGCGGGTCGGAGCGAGCATCTCGACGAGCCGCTCGAACGGCGCGTCGGCGTGCGAGAGCGCGTCGAGGTCCTGGTCGCGCACCGCGTCCAGCACGGTCTCGAACCTGGCTCTGGAGTCGACGGCGGTGCGCAGCACCAGCGTGTTCACGAACATGCCGACGAGCCGGTCCAGCGCCGCGTCACCGCGTCCGGCGACCGGGGTGCCGATCGCGATGTCCGCGCCGCCCGACAGCCGGGCCAGCAGTACCGCCAAGGCCGCGTGCACCGTGCTGAACAGCGTGGTCTCGCGTTTGCGCGCCAGCTCGCCCAGCTCGCTGTGCAGGTCGGAATCGATCCGCAGGCGGTGCGTCGCACCGCGATGGGAGGAGATCGCCGGACGGGGACGGTCGGTGGGCAGTTCGAGTTGCTCCGGCAGGCCGTCCAGGGCGCCGCGCCAGTAGTCGAGTTGCCGATCGGCGTCGGCGAGATCGGCCTGCCAGAGCGTGTAGTCGGCGTACTGCACCGGCAGCGGATCCCACGCGGGCGCTGCCCCGGCCCGGCGGGCCGAGTAGGCGGTCATCAGATCCTCGGCCAGCGGACCGAGCGAGAAACCGTCCGCGGCGATGTGGTGCAGCACCAGGGCGAGCGCGTATTCCGCTTGTGGCGCACCGTCGATCGCGAACAGCGCTGCCCGCAACGGTGTTTCCGTGGTCAGATCGAAAGGCGCGGCCGCCAGCTCCCGAAGCTGTTCCCCCAGTACGGTTTCGGCCACACGCGTGACCGGGAGGTCGGGCGCGGACTGCGGCAGGACCAGTTGTTCCGGCCCGTCCGAGCCGTCCGGGTAGACGGTCCGCAGGATCTCGTGCCGGGCCGCCACGTCGGCCAACGCCGTGGTCATCGCCGCGACGTCGAGCTCACCGGCGAGGCGCAGCGCGACCGGGATGTTGTCGATCGCGACGGCGGGCCCGGCCTGCTCGTCGGCGTGGAAGCGGTTGACGAACCAGACGCGCTGCTGGGCCGCGGACAGCGGGACGCGCTCCGGCCGCGGGCGGGGGCGCAGCGGGACGCGACCGCCGTCGCCCCGCTGCGTTTCGGCGCGAGCCGCCAACGCGGCGACCGTCGGCGCGTCGAACAGCGCCCGCACCGGAATCCGGGTGTCGAGCGCGGCGCCGAGCCGGGCCACGACCCTGGCAGCGGTGAGCGAGTTGCCGCCGAGGGCGAAGAATTCGTCGTCCAGGCCCACCCGGTCGACGCCGAGCAGCTCGGCGAACGCCGCGGCGACGAGTTTCTGCACGGGCGTCGCGGGCGCGCGGAACCGCGCGGGCTCGATCGCGGGCGTCGGTAGCGCTCGGCGGTCCAGCTTGCCGGAGGCGTTGACCGGGAATTCGGGCAGCACGACGTATGCCGACGGGATCATGTACGCCGGGAGACGCCGGGTGAGCGTCGCTTCGAGCGCACCGGGGTCGAGGTCCGCGCCGGACGCGGAGACCAGGTAGGCGACGAGCCGCTCGCCGGTCCCGGCGTCTTCGCGCACAACCACGACCGCCTGAGCGACTTCCTCCAGACCCGTTAGCGCCGACTCGATCTCACCCAGCTCGATACGCTGACCACGCAACTTCACCTGGAAGTCCGTACGGCCCAAGTATTCGAGTTCACCGTGTTCGGTCCACGCCACCAAGTCACCCGTGCGATACATCCGCGCACCCAGCTCCCCATACGGATTCGCCACGAACCGATCGGAGGTCAGATCCGGACGCGCCACATAGCCACGCGCCAGCTGGACACCCGCCAGATACAACTCACCCGCCACACCCACCGGCACCGGACGCAACCGCGCATCCAACACGAACACCTGCGTGTTGAACACCGGCGCACCGATCGGCACCGACTCGATATCGGCATCCACGACCTCGTGGAAAGTGACGTCGACCGCCGCCTCCGTCGGGCCGTACAGGTTGTGCAACGCAGCGCCGGTCAACTCACGCAACCGATGCGCGGGCTTGGGCGGCAACGCCTCACCCGAAGCGAACACCAAACGCAGCGAATCACACTGCGCCGCAGCAGCGTCCGCGACGAACACCGCCAGCATCGACGGCACGAAATGCGTGACCGTCACCTTCTCGGCGCTGATGATCTCGGCGAGGTAGGCCGGGTCGCGATGTCCGTCCGGCTTCGCCACCACCAGACGGGCGCCGATCTGCAACGGCCAGAAGAATTCCCACACCGACACATCGAAGGTCGCAGGAGTCTTCTGCAACACCACATCAGCGCCGGTCAACTGGTAGGCCGTCTGCATCCACACCAGGCGGTTGACGATCGCCGAATGCGAAACCGCCACACCCTTCGGACGACCCGTCGAACCGGACGTGAAGATCACATACGCCGCATTCGACGGCGCGAGCGTCCCGAGACGATCCTCGTCGGTCAGCGGTTCGCCGGAATAGTCCCAGGTATCGAACAGGTCGACGTCCAGCACCGCCCACATCCCGGCGGCCCGGCCGGACAGGTCGAGCCCGTCCGCGGAGCGGCTCAGCACGCACACCGGCCGCACCGTTAGCAGCATGTCGGCGATCCGCCCGGCCGGATGCTCCGGATCGATCGGAACGTAGACTCCCCCGGCCGCGAGCACCGCGTACAGGGCCACCACGAGATCGACCGACCGCCGCATGCCCACCGCCACCGGCTGCTCCGGCCGCACGCCGACGGACACCAGCAGCCTGGCCAGCCGGTGCACCCGGCTCGCGAACTCGGCGTAGCTGAGCGATGCACCGTCGAAGGTCACCGCGAGCGCCTCGGGCGTCCGCGCCGCCTGCGCCTCGAACAGCGACACGAGCGTCGCGGCCGGATCCACCGGGTGCCCGGTGGCATTCCAGGTGCCCAGGATGCGGACACGTTCCCCTGGGCTGAGCAGGTCGATCGCGCCGACGGGCACCCTCGGGTCGGCGGCCACCGCGTCGAGCACCCGGCGCAAACGCAGGGCGAACGACGCGACGGTAGCCGAATCGAACAGATCGGTCGCGTATTCGAAGATCGCGGCGAGGCCGGAACCGTCCGCCGCCTCCGTCACCGACAGGTGCAGATCGAATTTCGCCGTCGCCGTGTCGATATCGAGCCCGGAAACGGTCAGGCCGGGCAACTCGAGTTCGGTGCGGGCGGTGTTCTGCAAGTCCAGCATCACCTGGAACAGCGGATGCCTGGCCGCCGACCGCTCCGGCGCGAGCACCTCGACCAAACGCTCGAACGGCGCGTCGGCGTGGGCGAAGGCGGCCAGGTCGCGCTCGCGCACCGCCGCGACCAGGCCGGTGAACGCCAACTCGGCCCGCACGTCGGCGCGCAGCACGACGGTGTTGACGAACATGCCGACGAGCTCATCG
Organism: Nocardia sp. NPDC051900; assembly: GCF_044452545.1. Lineage (NCBI taxonomy): Bacteria > Bacillati > Actinomycetota > Actinomycetes > Mycobacteriales > Nocardiaceae > Nocardia > Nocardia sp. NPDC051900. Next base: position 89,644 of record NZ_JBITBU010000003.1, read on the forward strand.
AGCGCACGCTCGCCGCGACCGGCCACCGGGGTGCCGATCACGATGTCCCGCTGCCCGGTCAATCCGGCCAGCAGCGTGGCGAACGCCGCGTGCAGCACCATGAACAGCGAGGCGTTCGCGCTGTCCGCGATCTCGCGCAACCGGCGCCGCGTAGCGGCATCGATGGTGAAGACATGGCGCGCGCCGCGACCCGACGCGACGGCTGGGCGCGGCCGATCGGCGGGCAGCGTCGTCACGTCCGGCAGACCGGCCAATTCGCCCCGCCAGAACCGGATCTGCTCGGCCAGCATCGCGTCCGGGTCGTCCTCGGAGCCGAGGACCTCCCGCTGCCACAACGCGTAGTCGGCGTAGTGGACGGCCAGTGGCGTCCAGTCGGGTGCGCCGCCCGCACGGCGAGCCTCGTAGGCGCGCATGAGATCACGGGTGAGCGGTGCCAGCGACCAACCATCGGCGCTGATGTGATGCAAAGCGACGACGAGCACGTGCTGCTCCGCACCGAGGCGCAGCAGGGCGAGGCGCACCGGCGGCTCGCGATCGACCCGGAAGGGCGTGGCCACCAGTTCGCGAATCCGTTCCGTCAGCCGCCGCTCGTCGACCGATTCCGCGACCAGCTCGACCCGCGCCTCCTCGACCGGGAGCACCAGTTGATACGGAATACCCTCCGCCGCCGGGTAGACCGTGCGCAATGACTCGTGCCTGGCGAGCACGTCGACCACCGCGTCCGCCAGCGCCGTCTGATCGAGCGCGCCGCGCAACCGGATGGCGGCGACCAGATTGTCCGCCACCGAGGCCGCGTCGAACTGGTTCAGGAACCACATGCGCTGCTGCGCGTAGGACAGCGGGATCAGTGTGGGGCGCGCCCCGGCGACCAGCGGCGCCCGTCTACGCGCCCGGCCGCCGGACAGGTGCGCGGCCAGCGCCGACACGGTCGGGAACTCGAACAGCGCCCGCACCGGCACCTCGGTGTCCAGCGCGTCCGCCAGGCGGGCCGCGATCTGCGTGGCGACCAGCGAATTCCCGCCCAGCGCGAAGAAATCGTCGTCCGAGCCGACCGGATCAATCCCCAGCACCTGCCCGAACACGTCGGCGACGGTCCGCTCCACCGGCGTGCAGGGCGCGCGGAAAGTCTTCGTGACCGGCACCGGGTCGGGCAGCGCCTTGCGGTCCAGCTTGCCCGACGGAGTCAGCGGCATCGCGGTCAGCGGGACGTACGCGGTGGGCACCATGTACGAGGGCAGCACCGGGCGCAGCCGCTGCTCCAGCTCCGCGGCGAGCCGATCGGGGGCGATCGCGCCGACCACGTAGGCGGCCAGCGTCTCGCCGGAGGGCTGCGCGACGATCCGCACCGCCGCCGCCCGCACGTCGTCCATGGCGAGCAAGGCGGCCTCGATCTCGCCGAGCTCGATCCGCTGCCCACGCAGCTTCACCTGGAAGTCGCCGCGGCCCAGGTACTCCAGCGCGCCGTCGCGGCGGCGGCGCACCAGATCCCCGGTCCGGTACATCCGGCTGCCCGCCGGCCCGTACGGGTCGGCGACGAAACGCTCCGCGCTCAGGTCGGCCCGGCCGAGGTAGCCGCGTGCCAGTTGCACGCCGGACAAGTACAACTCGCCGACCACGGCGTCCGGAACCGGTCGCAACCGTTCGTCCAGGACCATGGCACGGCTGCCCGGCACCGGACGCCCGATCGGCGCCGGACCGCTCGCGGCCGGGTCGACCGGGGCGTACGTGGCGTGCACGGTGAATTCGGTGGGCCCGTACAGGTTGTGCAGCCGCGCGGGGCTCACCGCGGCGAACGCGGCAGCGGCCTCACCGGTCATCGCCTCCCCTGCGACCAGCACGGTGCGCAGGGACGCGATCGCTCCCGGCGCGGCGGCGTCGGCGAACACCGTGAGCATGGACGGAACGAAGGAGGTCATCGTCACCCGGTGCGCGGCGATGGTCGCGGCGAGATACCGGGGATCGCGGTGCCCGTCGTGGTCGGCGACCACGATCCGCGCGCCCCGGGTGAGCGGCGCGAACAGCTCCCACACCGACACGTCGAAGGTGGCGGGGGTCTTGAACAGCACGACGTCGTTCGCGTCGATCCGGTATTCGTCCGCGATCCACCTGACCTGATTGACCGCCGCGTCATGCTGCACCGCCACGCCTTTGGGACGGCCGGTCGAACCGGAGGTGAAGATGACGTACGCGGTACCGGAAGCGCGCAAGGGGGCGAGACGATGCGCGTCGCCGACCGGCGCGGCGGAGTATTCGGCGACCTCAGGGTCGTCGGCCGTGAGCACCGGTGTCGCGGGTAGCTCCGCGAGCGCGCATCGATCGGCGAATTCCCCCGCCTCCTCCCGGGATCGGGTCAATACGCACACCGGGCGGGCCGCGGCGATCACCTGCGCGATCCGGGCCCCCGGCTGGTCCGGGTCCACCGGCACGTACGCACTGCCCGCGGTCAGCACCGCGTACGCGGCCACCACGAGATCGACCGAACGCGGCATGCCGAGCACGACCAACCGCTCGGGCCCCACCCCCGCGGCGATCAGCCGACGCGCCAGCCGGTTGACCGCACCCGCGAACTCCGCGTAGGTCAGCCGCCGCTCGGCATCGAGCACCGCGACCGCGTCGGGGGTGCGCCGCGCCTGTGCCTCGAAGGCGGTGAGCAACGTCTCCGCCGGGTCCTGTGCGCCCGCGACGGCCTGCGCCGCCGCGAGTGCGCGCGCTCGCTCGTCGCGGTCCAGGAGAGGCAGATCGCGCACCGCGATCGCGGGATCGGCGGTGATCGCCCACAAGAAGCCGATCAGCCTGCCCGCGTAACTCGCGATGGTGGCTTCGTCGAAGAGATCGGTGGCGTAGGTGAATTCCGCGGGAACCCCCGCCGGTGCCGAACCTTCCCCGAGTCCGGCACCGGCGGCGTTCTCGGTGACCGTCAGCTGGAGATCCAGCTTGGTCACTCCGGTGTCCAGGGTACTGGTGGCGACCGACAGTTCGGGCAGTTCGAAAGCGATTGCCTCGGCGTTGTCGAAGGCGAGCAGCACTTGGAACAACGGATGGCGCGCCTGCGAACGCGGCGGATCCAGCGCCGCGACCACCCGCTCGAACGGCAGTTCGGCATGGCCGAAGGCGGCGAGGTCGTCCTCGCGTACCCGCGCCAGCAAGGCGGTGAAGGGCTCGGCGGCGTCCACCCGGGTCCGCAGTGCCAAGGTGTTGACGAACATGCCGATCAGGTCGTCGAGCGCGCGGTCGCCCCGACCTCCGACCGGGGTGCCGATCACGATGTCGTCGGCGCCGGACAGCCGCGCCAGCAGCGCGGCCAGTGCGGCGTGCGTCAGCATGAAGGTCGAAATGCCGTGCGCGCGGGCGAATTCGTTCATCCGGGCGACCAGTTCGCCGGGGAACTCGAAACCGAACACCGCGCCACGGCCGGAGGCGACCGCAGGGCGGGGCCGGTCGGCGGGCAGGTCGAGCTGGTCGGGCGCGCCCGCCAGCGCGTCGGTCCAGAACGACAGCCGATCGGCCGCGAACGAATCGTCCGAGGAGCCCAGCAACTCGTGCTGCCAGAGGCTGTAGTCGGCGTACTGAATCGGCAGCGGGGCCCATGCGGGCGCGCTGCCGCCGCGGCGCGCCCCGTACGCGGTCATCACGTCGCGGGCCAGCACGCGCAGCGACAGCCCGTCGGCGGCGACGTGGTGCAGGACCAGCGCGAGGGCGTGACTGCCGTCGTCCACCGCGAAGGTCCGCGCCCGGATCGGGATCTCACGTTCCAGATCGAAGCCGCGGGCGGCGAACGCGCTCAGCCGCTCGTCGAGGTCGGCGGCGCCGATCGCCTCCGGCGCGGCGGCGATCGGCGCCACCGACAACACGACCTGCCGTGCCGCGAGCCCCGCGCCGTCGCCGGGCAGGAGCGCGGGGAAGATCGTGCGCAGCACTTCGTGGCGGAGAACCAGGTCATCGAGCGCCTGCCGCAGCGCGGTGACGTCCACCGCCCCGCGCAGCCGCACCACGAAGGGCATGTTGTAGCTCGCGCCGGCCCGCTCGAACCGGTTGAGAAACCAGATGCGCTGCTGCGCCGGAGAAAGCGGAACCAGCGGCGGCCGTGGCCGTGCCCGCAGCTGCGCGACCAAGGACGCGCCGCCGGATCCACCGGCCCGCTCGACGAGCCCGGCGAGTTCGGCCACCGTGCAGGCGGCGAACACGTCGCGGACTCCGAGCGGGCAGTTCAGGTCGGCGGACAGCCGCGCGGCGACCTGCGTGGCCACCAAACTGTTTCCGCCGAGTGCGAAGAAGTCGTCGTCGCGACCGACCAGCTCGTTACCGAGCACTTCGGCGAACACCCGCGCGACCGCCCGTTCCACGGGGGTGGCGGGCGCGATATAGCCCGTCGAAGCCCTGCTCGGGACAGGTAGAGCGGCGCGATCCAACTTTCCGGACGCGTTCACCGGCAATGTGTCGAGCACCACGTAGGCGGCGGGCACCATGTACCCGGGCAGCGCCTCGGCCGCCACGGCGCGCAGCCGCTCCGGCCGCACCGCGCCGGGCTCCGCCGCCACGACGTAGGCCACCAACTGCTCGCCGATCCCCGTGTCGTCGCGCACCACGACCACCGCGCGGGCCACCGCGTCCACCCTGGCGAGCACGGCCTCGATCTCGCCGAGTTCGATGCGCAGACCACGCAGCTTCACCTGGAAGTCCGTGCGGCCGAGATACTCCAGCTCGCCCTGCGTGGTCCATCGCACCAGGTCACCGGTGCGATACATCCGGTTCCCCGCCGGTGCGGGCCCGCCGAACGGATCGGCTACGAACCGCGCCGCGGTCAGTTCCGGTCGAGCCACATAGCCCCGGGCGAGCTGTACCCCCGACAGATACAGCTCACCCGGCGCCCCGACCGGCACCGGCCGAAGCCGCGAGTCGAGAACATGAAGCCTGGTGTTGAACACCGGCGCGCCGATCGGCACCGAGAGGGTATCGGTGTCGGCGACTTCGTGAAAGGTGACGTCGACCGCTGCTTCCGTCGGACCATACAGATTGTGCAGGCGAACGCCGGTCATGGCGCGCAGCCGCTGAGCGAGCGCGGCGGGCAGCGCCTCCCCGGAGGCGAACACCGTGCGCAGCGGCGTGCGGAACGCGGCATGCTGATCGGCGAGGAACGCCGCGAGCATCGAGGGCACGAAATGTGTCGTGGTGACGCCGTATTCATCGATGACCCGGCGCAGATAAGCGGGATCGCGGTGCCCGTCCGGCTGGGCGAGCACCAGCGTCGCGCCGATCTGCAGCGGCCAGAAGAATTCCCACACCGACACGTCGAATGTGGCCGGAGTCTTCTGCAGCACAACGTCTTGCGCCGATAGTCGGTAGGTCTGCTGCATCCACACCAACCGGTTGACGATCGCGCGGTGGGTGATGGCGACGCCCTTGGGCAGACCGGTCGATCCGGAGGTGAAGATCACATACGCCGGATGCTCCGGCCGCAAGGCCGCGACTCGTTCCCGGTCCCATATCGGCCCCGCCCCGACCGTCTCGTCGGCTCGGTCCACCCGCACCACCGGCAGACCGGACAGCTCCGGCGGCCGCTCGTCCCCGGCGATGAGCACGCAGGCCGGACGGGCCGTGGCCAGGATGTGCGCGGTGCGCTCGGGCGGGTGATCCGGATCCAGCGGCAGATAGGCGCCGCCCGCGGCGAGCACCGCGTACATCGCGACGACCAGCTCCGGCGAGCGCGGCAGGCGCAGCGCCACCAGCGTTTCGGGCCCGACGCCGAGCGCGATCAGTGTGCGGGCGAGTCGATTGGCGCGCGCGGCGAGGTCCCGGTAGGTCAGGTCCGGCGCACCGGCGGCCCGCAGCGCCACCGCGCTCGGCGTGCGGGCCGCCTGCGCCTCGAACATCGACACCAGCGTCGCCACGGGAGCGAAGGCCGCGGAGCGACCCGGCAGCTGCGCTTCCACGTCGAAACCCGTCTCGTTCCAGATCCGGGTGCTGACCTCGAGTTCCAGCTCGGTCGCGACTTCCACGGCGGCGAGCGCGGTGTCCGGCTCGGTGGCTGCCAGGCGCTCCAGATAGCGGAGGAACCGGGCGTGCTGCCTGGCGACGTCGTCGGCGGTGTACAGGTGCGGATTGGCCTCGAAGTCGACGTGCACCCGGTCCCGGTCGCCGTAGTAGACGTTGAGACTCAGGTCCTCGACCGGACCGGTGGACAACACGTGGTACCGCCCCACGGTGGCGCCGAGGGTGAGATCGCTGCGGAACAGCATGATGTTGGCCAGCGGGCCGAACAGCCCGCGGCGCGCCGGACCGGCGGCGCGCTCGGTGTCGCGCTGGATGTCCTCGTGACGGTAGCGCTGGTGGCGCAGCGCCCCGGCGACCTCGACGCGGGTGGCGCGCAGCAACGCGCCCCAGCTGCCGTCGACCGGCAACCGCAGCGGCACGATGTTCGACAGCATGCCCGCCGAGCGCCGCAGCGCCGCGGTGGTGCGCGCGGTCACCGGCAGGCTCAGCACCGCCTCGTCCCGGTCGGTCAGTCGTGCCAGGTAGGCGGCGAACGCCGCGAGCAGCACCACGGCGAGCGTCGAATCCTGGCTCGCGGCAAGCGCGTTCATCCGTTCGACGAGTTCCGGCGTGAGCGCTCGCCCGGCGATCAGGTTGGTCGCGCCACGGGGTGCGGAGCGACCGGTGAGGCTGGTCACGCCGTCCAGCCCGGCCACCCGCCGAGCCCAGTGCGCGCGATCGGACTCGAACCGGGGGCTGCTCCGGTAGGCGAGTTCGGCCTGCGTCAACGAGGCGAGCGTCCCCGGCCGCACGGCCTCGGGTTCGGTGCCGAGCATCCGCGCGGTGTACCGCTCGGCCACCCGCGTGGTGTTGGTGAGCGCGCCGTAGCCGTCCAGCACGATGTGATGAGCCCGCAGGTACCAGAAGTACCGCCGCTCGGCGACGCGCAATACGGCGCCCGCGAACAGCCGGTCGGTGCGCAGGTCGACCGGCGCGCTCGCGTCCGCGCGCATCCAGGCGTGCGCCGCGGCCACCGGGTCGGCCTGGTCGCGCAGGTCGATCAGCGGAATGTCGACCGAGAGACCGAAGTCGACGTACTGATGCGGGACGCCGCCGGATTCCCCCAGCCGCACCAGCACCGACTCGTACTCGCGCGCCGCCTCCATCGAGACCTCTTGCAGCAGAACGGCATCCAACTCGCCGTGCACGTCCACGTACTGTGCGACGTTGATCGGCGCGTCCGGGTCGAGCAGTTGCGCGTACCAGACGCCGAGCTGCGCGGGCGCCAGAGCGAACGGTTCGGGTGCGATCCGGGACGACTCCGGCTCGACGGAACGCGGCGGCAACGCGCTGGCCCCACCCAACTCCGTATCGTGCACCAGAGCCTCCTACTCGGCGGAACAACGGCTGTCCGAACGCTTTCGAGCAGCACGAACAAGCCGCTGCGCCCGGCTGCCCAGCCCGGGCGCATGGCGTCGACCACCACGTGCGATTCGATGAGAGCGCGAGCGGTGCTCGGGCACGCTCGCGCGGAAAGCCGCCAATCCTCCAACGTCATCGCCGTGGAGCGGGCGCCACGGCTATGTCAGCTACGTCACACGGTCGTGATCCGTGCATTGCGAACATTAGGCGCTTCGTTAATAAAAGGGAACAATTTGCACTAAAAACTTCTGGACGCTTGTCCAACGCGGCTACCAGGGCCGGAAGTCCAGGGCAAAGCGTAATGCGCGATCACATTCGACCGCGGCGACGCCGATGGCTGTGCAGACTATGAGCCGAAACGTTGCATTCGCGTTGCATCGGCGCCGAGGCGGCGATCCAGTACCCGGATCTTGGCCTCGATCTGCGCGTACAGCGGCGAGTCACGATCGACCGTGGCCCGGTAGGCCGCCCACGCCGCGGCGTCGTCGCGCCCCTCCGGACACGCGGTCCACCGGCGCAGCACCGCCGGGTCGCCCGAAGCCAGCACCGCGGTGCGCAATCGAACCCGCAGTTCGTCGCGAATGTCGATGATGCCCGGCGCGGTCGAACGCGGCAGCACCGGCCCGGCATAGAGCCGTAATGCGGAATCGACATCACCGGAGTCGAGCGCCGCGCGCAACGCCTCCACATCGGTTGCGACCGGAACGCGCAAACGGTAAGGCCGCGAACCGAACACGGTCGGACCGACCACCGAACGCAAGCGGGACACGGCCGCGCGGATGGTGCCGTTGTCCAGATCGGTGTCATCGAGCAACAGCGCGAGATGATCGGCGCCGAGTCCCTCCGGATGTTCGGCCAGCAGCAGCAGGATCTCGGCATGCCGCTGCGACAGGGGCACTCGATCATCCGCGACGCTCAGTTGCGGCTGACCGAGGCCGAGCACGTCGAGCGCGAGCCTGCCCGCCGGGTGCGGCTGCGCCGGGTCACGCCTGCCGCGACCGTCGTTCCGACGCTCGCCGGACCGTATCGCGGTGAGCAGCAGGTCCATCTCCGCGGCCGTGGCGGTGGCTTTGATCAGGGCGAGAATCTCCGGCTTGGCCACGCGGACGCCGCCCGCGATCATCAGCACTCCCACCAGCCTGCCGTCCGGATCGTGCACCGGGGCCGCGGCTCCGGTGATCTGGTGCATCCGGTGCAGGAAGTGCTCCGGGCCGTGGATCCACGCGGCGCGCCCGGTGCGCACCACCAGGCCGACCGCGTTCGTCCCGATGCGGCGCTCGCTCAGGTCGTCACCGGCGCGCAGGCCGATCTCCGCGGCGGCCGCGACCTGTTCGTCACCACCGTGCACCGAGAGCACCCGGCCGAACTGATCGGCCACCACGACGATCAAACCTGTTCTGGCCGTGTCCTGTACGAGCAATTTGTCGATCAGCGGCATCAGCGCGGCGATCGGATGTGCCTGGAGATAGCGCTGCAGATCGGCGCCGCGCAGACCGCGGCCGTCGACCGCGTCCATCGGATCGACCCCGCCGCGCAAGCTGCGCAGCCAGGACTCCAGCACGGCGGGACGCAGCAGACCGGCGAGGCGGGCAAGTTGATCGCCACCCGCGCCGAGATATCCGTGCGCCTGCGCGGCGTAGACTTCGAGCGCACCGAGTTGGGCGCCCGGCTCCACGCCCGGCCGTGGGGGTCGCCCACCTGCGATGTTGCTGACCATTTGCCTTTCTTTCCGCCCCAAACTGTACCGGCGCACTCAGGGCGGGACCGACCGATGTTCGGCTTTGTCCGCCAGGTCACACCCGGTGCACATCCCGGCAAATTGTGACCGAACCGTCTTTCACTTCACGAGCACAGGTGTGCGGCCGCCTTTTCCGCGATCACCATGGTCGTGGCCTGCGGTCCACGACCGAGCGGCACCGGCACCACGGACAGATCCACCACGGACAACCCGGTAACTCCGTGCACCCGGCAGCGCTCGTCCACCACGGCGGCCGCATCGTTTTCCCGGCCCATTCGACAGGTTCCGGACAAATGTTGCGAAGTGGCGAGATTCGCGCGTAACCAGGCATCGAGATCCGCGGGCCGCGGAATCGGATCGACCGGCCGCGCGTTCATTCGTCGCAGCAGCCCGCCCGCGGTCGCCACCGCGTCGCGTAATCGGGCGCGATCCTGGTCGGCGGTCAGGTAGCGGTAGTCGATCAGCGGCGCGGCGCCGGGGTCGGCCGACCGCAAGCGGAGCACGCCGGAGGATCGCGGCCGCATCAGTGTGACGCCGAGCCTGCGCACCCCGGGTGTGAACGACACGGCGTACGGCCGGATTTCGACATCGTCCACCTCGAGCACCGTCTCCAGCGGGACGCTCGGCGGTTCGGCCAGGTGCAGCAGATAGGAGATGCCCACTTCCGGATGGTCGCTGAGCCAGGAGCCCACCGGGGCGGCGTGCACGACCGGGATGCCGAGGGGGCGCAGCCGTTCCGGGTCGCCGACGCCGGAGCGCAACAGCAGCGTGGCCGACTCGATCGCGCCCGCGCAGAGCACGATCCGGTCGGCCCACGCGATGCCGCTCTCGCCATCGCGTACGTACTCCACGCCGACCGCACGGGTTCCGTCGAAGCGGATTCGCGTGACCGACGTTTCCCCGGCGACGGTCAGGTTCGGGCGGGCCAGCGCGGGCAGCAGATAGCCGATCGACGGGCCGATGCGCCTGCCTCGGTCGCAATTGCACGGCACCGCGCCCACCCCCGCCCCGCTGCCGGGGGCATTGAGATCGGGCACCTCGGCGAACCCGGACGCGAGGCAGGCCTCCGTGAACGCCGCGCTGACCGGCGAGGGATCCGAGCTGCGCACCACGGGAATCGGGCCGCGGTCGCCGTGCCAGGGCTGTTCGCCGAAGTCGAGGTCACGCTCGATCCGGCAGTAGAGCGGAAGCACGGAATCGAACGACCAGCTGTCCGAGTCGCCGAGCACCCGGCTCCAGGCGTCGAAATCCGCCACCGTGGCACGGACGAAGTAACCGCCGTTGACCGCCCCCGAGCCGCCGATCACCTTGCCGCGCACGATGGTTGCCGGCACCGGCGGGTCGTCGGCGAGGACCACCTCGTAACGCCACAGCCACGGGGCCTCCGGACCGATCGGCAGCGACGCGGCGTCCAGCAACTCGGCGGGCATCGCCTCGCGACTGCTCCACATCCGACCGGCTTCGAGCAGCCGCACCGTGTGCGCCGGATCGGCGCTCAACCGCTCCGCCAGGACACACCCGGCGGTACCGCCCCCGACGATGAGCGTGTCGGCCATTCGGACTCCCGTTCAGTATCTCGGCGCGGTCCGCGTAGCCGGACGGCGGCGCGGCGAGGGTGCGGGCAAGATCCAGGTCATCGCGTGTGATTCGGGTCGATCAACGGGATGGTGTGGTGGGTTTCAGCGCTTCCACGCTGCGCGCGCGGAACGCGCCGAGCCACAGGCCGGTGCCGTAGGCGATGTCGTCGAGGCGCTTGTAGACGGTGTAGCGGACGGGATCGAGGCCGCCCGAGTCGCGGTGGGTGAACCAGTCGGCCAATCCGTCCGCGACGGCCATGGTGATCGCGATGCGCCGCACCCGACGGGAGAAGAACATCGCCAGCACCGTGATCGGCCAGTAATGCCTGCACATCGCCGAGGCCAGACGCCACAGTCCGGCGAAGAAGCCGCGCGCCAGATAGATCGCGGCGATCCGGGTGGAGTTGTCCAGCCCGGCGAAGACGCGGCGCAACCGGGCCAGCGCGGTGACCAGGGTTACGATGCCGCCGAACAGTCCCCACTTGGTGAGCGTCGCGAACAGGAACGCGGCCAGCAGCGTCCAGGACGGCACCGACAGCGGTGACACCGTTCCCGCGTGCCGCTCGCCCAGCGGCGCCGCGCCGGTGCCGTAGAACAGCTTTCGGCCGAACCACGCGCGGAAGCACACGCGGTGGTCGTGCGCCACGTGGGCCGCGGGCTCGTAGCGCAGCCGCCAGCCCGCCCGCTCCAGCCGCCAGCACAGGTCGACGTCCTCGGCGACGTGCATCGACTCGTCGAAGCCGCCTTGTTCCAGCAGCGCCCTGCGCCGCGCCAGCAGCGCCGCGCTCGGCACGTAGGACACCAGCCCGCGCGAATGCACCGCAGCCTCGCGCCTGCCCAGGTCGAGCGAGGAGCGGGTGTGCTCGTAGCGCGCCAGCGCGTTGGACTCCGGGTCCAGCGCGACGATCCGCGGGGCGACCAGCGCCACCCCGGGGTCGCTGAAATGGCCGAGCATCACTTCCAGCCACCCGCTGCGCGGCACCACGTCGGAATCCAGGAATGCGACGAAGTCGGTTGTCGCCGCCCGCAAGCCGGCGTTGCGCGCGGCCGCCGGTCCCTGCTTGCGGTCGTGCCGCAGCACGGTCACCCGGCACCTGGTGCCACGGTTGCGCGGTATCCGCACCGGCTGGTCGGACCCGTCGTCGACCACGATGACGTTGTGCCCGCGCAACGCGGCGAGCAGCCGCGCCAGTCCCTCGGCGTTGTTGTGCAGCGGCACGATGACGGTGACGTCGTCCGGCGAAGGCAGCAGCCGGGGGCGGGGGTTGGCCACTCCGGAGTCGAGCAGCCGTCTGGCAACGACGGCGGACTTCGGGCCGGTCACCTCGAGGTACCCGTCGCCGATCATCTCGGCGGCCTCCGGGGCAAGTCGCAGCAACCTGGCCGGCGAACCGCCGATCAGAACCCGCCCGCCGGAGTATGCGCGTACCCGGGGATCGATCCGCACCCCGAATCCATCGGGCAGGCGATCATGGCGCATTCCTGGCATGCTAGGCGGAGTTTCGCGGGTAGACATCAACAGTCCGGAAAAAACGGCAGATTTCCGGGCGAAACCGGCCCGCCACCGGAACGGCCGCGCGCCGTACCCGATGCCGAGTGTTCGCTCGCACCAGTTTCCCAGCATCCGGCAACGGAGCGGCTATCGCCCGGTCGACGACCGGGCGATAGCCACACCCGCGCTCTCAGCATACTTTTGGCAAACTTCATGGCTTCACGCCAGCGGGCTCTCGTCGCAGGCCCGCGCCGGGCGGCGTTCCGGCGTGAATCCGGCCGGGCGCGTCGCGCTCAGCGTCAGCGGAACCGGTCCGCTCTTGCGCCCGCCCGCGCGCGGGGCGACCCGGCGGGAATGGTCGACCGACGAACGCGGGATCATCCGCGCCGTGTCGGCCAGCGCCGCTTCGCCGTACCCCTGGACGCACTCCGGATCAGGCCCGTCGGCGGGCAGCCCGGTGAAGAACTTCGCCGCCATGCAGCCGCCGCGGCAGGCGTCGTAATGGCTGCACGACGCGCACGCGCCGCCGCCACTGGGCTCGCGCAGCTCCCCGAACAGTTCCGAGGATCGCCATACCGCCTCGAAACCGCCGTCGGCCACGACGTTTCCGGCGTGGAACCGATCGTGAATGGCGAACGGGCAGGCATAGACGTCACCCACCGGGTCGACCAGACAGACCACCCGGCCCGCACCGCACATGTTCAGCCCCGGCAGCGCCGCACCGAACGCCGACAGGTGGAAGAACGAGTCGCCGGTGAGCACGCCCTCCCCGTTGCGCAGCAGCCAGTCGTAGAGGACGCGCTGCTGATCGGGCGTGGGATGCAAGTCGTCCCACACGTCCGCACCCCGGCCCGACGGCCGCAACCTGGTCAAACGCAAGGTGGCGCCGTACTTTTCGGCGATGGCGCGGAACTCGTCGAGCTGTGCGATGTTGTGCCTGGTCGCCACCACCGACAGCTTCGCGTCCCGGAAACCCGCCGCGGCGAGATTCTCCAGCGCGCGAATGGCCATGGCGTAGGAGCCAGGCCCGCGCACGGCGTCGTTGACCTCGGCGTCGGCGCCGTCCAGCGACACCTGCACGTCGACGTAGTCACTTGCGGCCAGCCGGGCCGCGACCTCGGGCGTGATCCGCACTCCGTTGGTGGAGAACTTCACGCCCACATGGTGCGCGGTCGCGTAGTCGACCAGTTCCCAGAAGTCCGGGCGCACGGTGGGCTCGCCACCGCCGATGTTCACGTAGAACACCTGCATACGCTCGAACTCGTCGATCAGCGCCTTGCACTGCTCGGTGCTCAGCTCGCGCGGATCCCTGCGCCCCGAAGACGACAGGCAGTGCACGCAGGACAGGTTGCAGGCGTAGGTGAGTTCCCAGGTCAGGCAGATCGGCGCGGCGAGACCGGACTCGAAGCGGTCCACCAGGCGAACCGCCGCGTCCGACGGCGGGACCACCCCCGCCGTCGACGGCGGCGCCGTGGCCGCGCTCGCGACGGAGGGCGCCGTCGGTGCGCCGGCCGGCGCACCGATGATCATGTCGGATTCGGCGAGCTGTGTCAGCGCTTTCAGGTAAGCCGCGGCGTTCTTCTCCGGCACGCCCGCCGCGCGCAGGGCGGTGCGCGCCGACGTGTGCTCCGGCAGCGACCGGACGATCTCGACGATCCGCGGATTCTTCAGGAAGGAGAGCTTGCGCGTGCCGAAGTGGTAGAGCAGCGCGCCGAACGGCTCCGGACGCAGCGCCACTCGCGGATGCAGCTGCCAGCGGGTATCGAGATCGAGCATCGTCATCGACCGCCCGTCAGTAGACGCCGCACATGCCGTCGATGGATACCTCTTCGATGAGGCTCTCCTCGACCAGCGGCGCTTCTTCGGCCGACCGCGCGGCGGCGGCCTCCAGCCGTCCGGTGTTGTCGGTGTCTGCGTGTCCGGTGGACCCGTATTCCGGCATGGCTACCTCCGCGAGGACGATCCGTGTGCGAACTGCCCGGTGCAGTCCGTGCTCACACAATAACGTCATAAACTGACAAAAGAACAGGTTTCATTTGTCGATCCGGGAGTCCCCGCGGCCGCGCGCTCCGAGCGAGGAGCCGATTCCGCCGCGAGCGGAGTGGAACAGGCGGCGACGGGACCGATGCCCGGCGCTCTAGACTGCGGGTGGCAAGCAGCTGAACAGAATGTGACGGGCAGCACGCCCGCAGTGGTAGAGGTGGCATGGGAGTCGGACGAATGCAGACGAACGGGGGCGGCAGCACGCTGTCGGAGTCCGAGATCGTCGAGGCCGCGCTGCGGGTGGTACGCGAGGACGGCGTGGAGAAGCTGTCGATGCGGCGACTCTCCCGCGAACTCGGCGTCTCCCCGATGGCGCCCTACTACTACGTCGCCGACAAGCGCGAGCTGCTGGATCTGGTCGCCAGCGCGGCCCTCACCGGAGTGCGCACGCCATCTGCCGAATCCGGCACGTGGCAGCATCGGCTGCGCGATCTCGTCGACCAGATCGACGAGAAGCTGCGCAAGCATCCCGGCCTCGGCGACATCCTGATCGAGCAGATGCTGGGCAAACAGCTGGACCTGATCGCCGCGATCATGGACATCCTCGACGACGCGGGGTTCGGCGATCGCAACATTCTCGCCGCCTACGCCACCATCCACACCTACCTGTTCGGCCGCAGCCGGGTGAACCCGCGCGACCGCTCGGCGCCTGCCGATGTCACGCTGCCACCGGTTGTCGATCGGGCCACCCGGTACATCGGTGACCTGCGCGGACGCTACTCCTACGACTTCGGCATGGAGGTGCTGATCGCCGGTCTGGAAGCCCAGCTTGTCCGCCAGGCGACGACCGACGTACGATGAAACTGAAACACGTTCTAGTTTTTGCGTCGCGGGTTGCCCGTGCCAGGTTCGAGAGGACGACATGACCACTGTCGAGGTTCCCCACGGCTCGCGCTCGGTCGTGCTGCGGGTGTCCGCGGTCATCGCCGAGACGGCCGACACCCGCTCGCTGGTCTTCGACGTTCCCGACGAGCTGGCCGAGAAGTTCCGTTACCAGCCGGGACAGTTCCTCACGCTGCGCATCCCCAGCGACCGGACCGGCTCGGTGGCGCGGTGCTACTCCCTGGCCAGCTCGCCCTACACCGACGACCGTCCGAAGGTGACCGTCAAGCGGACCGAGGGCGGCTACGGGTCGAACTGGGTGTGCGACAACGTGAAAGAGGGCGACCAGATCGAGGTGCTGCCGCCCTCCGGCGTCTTCACCCCGAAGGATCTCGACGACGACCTGCTGCTGTTCGGCGCGGGCAGCGGCATCACGCCGGTCATGTCGATCCTCAAGTCGGCTCTGGCCCGCGGAAACGGCCGCATCGTGCTGGTCTACGCCAACCGCGACCACGAGTCCGTGATCTTCGCCGGTGAGCTGCGCGATCTGGCGGACAAGCACCCGCAGCGGCTCACCGTGATCCACTGGCTGGAATACCTGCAGGGCCTGCCGACGGCCGACGCGCTGGCCACCCTCGTCGCCCCGTATCGCGGCTACGACGCGTACATGTGCGGGCCGAAGCCGTTCATGGACCGGGTGCACGACGCGCTCGGGCAACTGGGCGTGCCGCGCACGCGCACGCACGCCGAGGTGTTCAACTCGCTGGCCGGCGATCCGTTCGCCGATCAGGCGCCGGTCGAGGTCTCCGACGAGGAGGCGGCCGACGCGGCGACCGTGGAAGTCGAACTCGACGGCGAAGTGCACGAACTGAAGTGGCCGCGCAAGCAGACGCTGGTGGACATCATGCTGGCCAAGGGCTTGGACGTGCCCTACTCCTGCCAGGAAGGCGAGTGCGGCTCGTGCGCGTGCACGGTGCTGGAGGGCAAGGTCGAAATGGACAACGCCGAAATTCTCGACCCGGAGGATATCGAGAACGGCTACATCCTCGGCTGCCAGGCGCACCCGGTGACCGACCACCTGAAGATCCAGTTCTGAGCGCGCTCGCCTGAAATAATTCGCCGATCGTTTGCTTCGCCTATCGCGCGCGGTATTCCGCGCGAGCATCGGGCGGCAGATGCTCGGTCGCGTAGCTCAACGCGGTGCGTCCCATGGCCGGGGCGTGCCGGTCGAGGAATCCGGTCAGCAGGCCGCGGTCGACGCGCTTGCCGACTTCGCGCAGCATCCAGCCCAGCGCCTTCTGGATCAGGTCGCGCCGGTCGTCGAGCAGCAGTTCACACAGCGCGAAGGTGGTCGAGGCGTCACCCGCCTTGATGAACGCGAACGTGGACAGCAACGCCACCCGCCGCTCCCACAGCGACTCGGTGGCCGCCAGCTCGAACAGCAGGTCACGCGGTTTGTCCAGCAGCCACGGGCCGACGATGTTCTCCGCCGACACGTCCACCAGATCCCAGTTGTTCACCCGTCCGCGGCGCACGGCCGCCAGATACAACCGCACCATGGCGGCACGGGCGGCGTCGTCGAAGGAGCGCGGCTGGGACGCCTTGGCGAATCGCGCGTTCAAGATCACCAGCGCGGCGAACCGGTCTTCGTGCACGTCGCTGTCGAGCAGCCGGTCGATCTCGTCGAGCGGAAGTGTCGCGAAGCGCTCGGCGACCCGGCGGCTCGCCGGGACCCGGACGCCGAGGAACACGTCACCCTCGCCGTATTCGCCGGGACCGGTCTTGAAGAACCGCTGTAGCTGCGTCGCATCAGCCGGATTCGCCAGTTCCCGCAACGCCGCCCGCACGTCGGCCTCGGTCACCGAGTCGGTCATCGAACCATGCTCCTGTTCCGAGAAGTGGCGGACGCGCCCGCGCCGGGCAGCGGTTCACCCTTGCGCGCCCAGTACGCGGCCGGACTCGAAGGCGGCCGCGCTGGTGGGCAGCGCACCGGGCCGACCGCTGTTGAGCACCCGGATCACCCCGGTACCCGTGGTGGGGCGGCCCAGCGCCTCGATGCGCCGAATGGTCTGCGCGGCAACGGCTTGCGCGCTGTCGAAGAGCCGGACGCCGTTTGGCAACGCGGCCACGATCGCGTCGGTCACCAGCGGGTAGTGCGTGCAGCCGAGCACCACGCCTTCCACGCCGGGCGGCGTCCGCTCCGCCGCGCTGCCGATCGCTTCGTGGGCGGCGGTCAGGTCGCCACGGTCGATCGCGTCCGCCAACCCGTGACACGCCACCCCGACCACATCGGCGTCGCCGCCGAATTTCGCGATCAGATCGGCCTGGTACCGGCTCGCCGTGGTCGCCGCGGTGGCCCAGACCGCCACCGACCGGCACACGGCCGCCGCGGGCTTGATCGCGGGCACGGTGCCGATCACCGGCACGTCGGGCCCGACCTCCGCGCGCACGTGCTCCAGCGCCGTCACGCTGGCGGTGTTGCACGGCAGCACGATCACCTCCGCGCCCGAACGAAGCGAGGTCCGCGCGGCGTTCACCACCCGCTCGACCACCCAGTCCTCCGGCTTCGGCCCCCACGGCGCCCCGTCCGGATCCAGCTGCAGCAGCAGATCCACGTCGGGCCGCAACTTGCGCAACCAAGCGGCAGTGGGCAGCAACCCCAGACCCGAGTCGATGAGCGCGACGATCACCGCACCACCGTATTACAGCCCCATGACACCCCCACACGCCGTGCGCGCCCCGGCGCACGCTCCGCAACCGGCGCGCGCTCGCGGGTCACGGCGGCCATAGTCGCGGAGGATTCGGCGACCGGTACCCGCACCTGCTCGATGCCGTAGCCGTTCCGCGGCTCCCGCCGGGCGCGCCCTCAGCTGGGTGCGAGCAACTCGGTCACCGGCGCACCGGACGCGATCTTGGCGCGGGCCTTCATCACCTGGGCCGTCATGCCCGCGCCGACGACGCCGGTGAGGTTGCCGCCGTGGGCGTAGTAGGCGAGGAATTTGCGGCCGTCGTCGGAGGCGATGTGCACCTCGTCGGTCGCGCCGGGAGTGCCGAGGGCCTGGATCTTGACGTCGTACTGGTCGCTCCAGAAGTACGGGACGCGCGCCGCCGTGGGCGGTTCGGCGCCCAGCAGCGCGCAGGCGACCAATTTGGCCTGTTCACCGGCGTTGGTCCAGTGTTCGACACGCTTGCGGAGTCCGGTCTCGTGCAGCCATGCCGCCACGTCGCCGACCGCCCAGACGCCGTCGGCGGAGGTCCGTCCCACCTCGTCGGCGAGCACGCCGCCGCCGGCCGACGGTTCGGCCAGCGCGATCCCGGAATCGCTCAGCCATTCGGTCACCGGCCGCGAACCCACGCCGATCACGACGAGGTCGGCGGCGATCTCGGTACCGTCGGACAGTCGCGCACCGCGCACCCGCCCCGACTCGTCGCCGAACAGGGTGTCCACGCCGATGCCGCAGCGCAGATCCACCCCTTCCGCGCGATGCATCCGCGCGACCAGTTCGCCCACCGCTTCGCCGAGCACCGAGGCCAGCGGCGTCGCCTGCGGTTCGACCAGCACGACATCCACTCCCGCCGCCCGGAAACTCGCGGCGAGTTCGCAGCCGATGAAGCCGGCGCCGACGACCAGCGCGGTGCTCGCACCGCTCAGATCGGCGCGCAGGGCGACGGCGTCGGAGTGGCCGCGCAGCACGTGCACGCCGCGCAACTCGGGCAGGCCGGGCAGACGGCGCGGGC
The DNA here is from genome assembly GCF_044452545.1 of Nocardia sp. NPDC051900. Lineage (NCBI taxonomy): Bacteria > Bacillati > Actinomycetota > Actinomycetes > Mycobacteriales > Nocardiaceae > Nocardia > Nocardia sp. NPDC051900. The sequence continues at coordinate 108,446 of NZ_JBITBU010000003.1, forward strand.
GCAGACCCGTGGCGATGATCAGCTGGTCATAGTCCAGCGTGGCGCCGTCGGCGAGGCGAACGCGGCGCGCACCGGTGTCGACCCCGACGGCTGCGGTGCTCAGGCGCAGATCGATCTGCTTCTCGGCGTAGAACTCGCTCGGACGCAGTGTGGTGTCATCGGTTTCGCCGCGTACGAACTGCTTGGACAGCGGCGGCCGGTCGTAGGGCAACCGCGACTCGTCACCTACGAGCACGAGGTCGCCCGCGTAGCCCGCGCGGCGCAATTCCTCCGCGGTGCGCAGGCCGGCGAGGCCGGCTCCGACGATCACGATCGGCGCGGTCATGCGGCCATCCCTTCAGTGGAATCCGGCCGCCGATTCCGCGGAACCGGCGGTGCGACGAAGCTCACCCTAACCTCTGCTTGGTTCATTCCTCTGTGAGGGCCGTCACGCGGAGCGGCCGGTCAACCGTCGCACAACCGTGTCCGTTCCGATGTTGATCGGGCGGTCAATCAGGACTAGACCGAGGTCAGGACATACGCACAGCCTGAGGAGGTACACATGTTCACCGAGAGCCGCGCGCAGGATCTCCTGGCCGTCGTGCTCGGAGCCTTCGCCGCACTGTCACCCCTGTGGGTCGACCACAACAACAACGCCATGTGGGCGCTGATCGTGCTCGGCGTGCTCATCGCGCTCACCGGTCTGGCGCAGATGGCCCGCCCCGACATGGCGTCGGCGGACTACGCGATGGGCCTGTGCGGCCTGCTGTTGTTCATCTCGCCGTGGGCCATGGACTTCACCGCGTACCGCAGCGCATCCTGGACCGCATGGGTAGTCGGGGTGGTGACGGCGGTGGTTGCGGTCGCGGCGCTGCCGACGGTGTCGGGGCGTCTGCACGACATGGCTCCGCATCACTGATGCAGCGACCGGGAACCCGGCGCGCCGGACGCCGCCGCAGCGCGAAAGCCGACGGCGACGCTCGGCAGTTGATCCTCGACGCCGCGGAGGACCTCTTCGCGGCACAGGGATACGACGCCACCGCGACGGCGGCCATCGCCGCCGCGGCCGGCGTCCCCAAAGGACTCGTCTTCTACTACTTCCCGACCAAGGATTCGATCCTGTCCGCCTTGATGTCCGAGCGGGTGCCCGCGCGGCCGATCGACGACATCGGCACCGTGGTCACGCCGGGAGATCCGGCGGCGAGCCTGGTCAACCTCGACGCCGCGCTGAACCTGCGCGACCACCACTCGTCGGTACTGCGGGTGATCCTGTGGCGGGAGGCCGACACCCATCCCGACGTGCGGCGGCAACTGCGCCGCCTGCGCGACCAAATGCTGGAGGTGACCGCGAAGGTGCTCCAGGCGAGCGCCCCCGGCCCGGTCCGTCCCGGAACCCTGCGCGCGTGCGCCGCGGCCTGGGTCTCGGCGATGTTCGCGATCGCCAGCACCGACCGGCTGCACGCGCTCGACGGCGTGCCGCTGCCCACCGCCGACGAAGTGCTGAACGTAGCCCAGGTGGTCGCGGCCGGAATGACCCAGATGGGCTGACTCCCCGGAGTTGTCCACAGCCCGTGCGTTGTCCACATGCGCCGCCGCGCGGGGGTTTCCCGGATCGCCGGTCGATCACGATCGTCGGTATGGAAGCACCGCAACTGATCTCGCGTCAGCAGGCGCTGGCATCCGGTCTGTCCGACAAGACATTGCACCGGCTGTGCAGAACCGGGAAATGGCAGCGGCTGCGCGCCGGGCACTATCTGAGCGCGCCGGGCTCCGGTCTCGGCGCCACCGGCAGGCATCTGCTGATGACGCTGGCCACCGCGGAGTCCACGTCCGACTCCGCCGTCACGAGCCACTGTTCGGCGGCGGTGCTGCACGGGATGACGACCTGGGGCATTCCGCTCGACCGGGTCCATCTGACCAGGAACCGGATCAACGGCGGCAGGCTGAGCCGGCGGGTGGTGGTCCATTCGGCTCGGATGGAGCCCGACGAGATCACCTTGGTCGACGACATACGGGTGACCACCCCGGCGCGGACGGTCTTGGACATCGCGCGCTCGGAAGGATTCGAACAGTCCGTCGCTCTCGGGGATTCCGCGCTACGCCAGGGCTTGACCACCACGGCGGAACTGCGGGAACACCTGCGCCGGGCCCGGCGCAGGCCCGGATGCCGCCGTGCCGCCCACGTCCTGGACTTCCTGGACGGGCGCAGCGCGAACGTCGGCGTGTCGCTGAGCCGGATCCTGCTGCACCGGGCGGGTCTTCCGGCTCCCGAAGTGCAGGCTCGGGTCTTCTCCGATGACGAGATCTGTGTCGGCCGTGTCGATTTCCTGTTCCCCGATCTCGGTGTGATCGGCGAATTCGACGGAAGCGAGCACCGCCGAGCCGAGCCGCCCACCGCTCGGGTGGTCACGGCGGAGAACGTCCGCGCGGATCGGCTCCGCGCACTCGGTTGGGTGGTCGTGCGCTGGACCTGGGGCGATCTGTCCGCTCCCGCCCAGTTGACCGATCGCCTCCGCGCGGCGATCCGCACGGCCGCGGTACACCACCGTGCCGGCTACTGGACTCCTACCCCCGAACCGTGAACGCGCCGAACCCTTTCAGCGTCCCGCGGGCCGTCACCTGACCGAGCCGAGAGGAACAGCCGACGACTATCCAGGCGCACGGCGGTGGCGAGTCAGGGCTGGTCGAGAAAGTTGACGACGTCGATGGCGAAGCGGGGGCGCCTGAGCGCGCTCACGTGCCCCGCGCCCGGATAGATGGCGAGGTGGGAATCGGGGATGCCGTCGGCGGTGCGGCGGAAAGTGGCGAGGCTGTAGGCGGCGTCCCGTTCGCCTCCGATGACGAGCGTCGGGGCCTGGATCTCACCGAGGCGCTCGGTGATGTCGAATTCGTCCTCCGCGCGGAGAAAGGCGTACGTGTCGGCAGGTTCGCGCGGGCGGCTCAACGGGTCCAGCAACCACATGGCGGCCGCCGCGAGACGAGCGGCGGCGGGCGAGGAGACGCTGCTCGACGCCAGGTGGTGCATCGCACGGCGCCCGTGCAGAACCGCTTCGGCGTAACGCATCTGGCCTTCCTTGGCGACCGGATCCAAACGGCATCCGGACGACGCGACGACGAGGCGGCGCACGACCTCGGGATGGTCGGCGGCGAGTTGCAGCGCCACCGACCCGCCCGAGGAGATGCCGAGCACGTCGACCGGCTCGCCGAACTCGGCGCGCAGCGCGTCGGCGTGCTCGGCCGCGATCTCCGCCATCGTGATGCCCTGAGCCATGCCGGGCGCGCGGCCCACCGCGTAGACCCGGAAGCTCCGCGCCAGCGGCCGCAGAACTCTCACCTCGGAGTCGAGCATCCGACCGCGGGGATTCGCGTGGTCGGGACTGAACCACCGGAGAAAGACCAGCGGCCGACCGGAACCGATCGCGAAGTACGGCATGCCGTGCTCGAGCACGCCTTCGGTGATCTCGGGCCGCGCAGCCCGCCCGGTCCCGACCACAGCGCCCTCCGCTCAGATCTCCGTCCGTCTTCCCGACGCTAGCGGAGCCTGCCGCGAGGCGCGATTACCTCGGTGGTCAAATCCCACCGTGATGTTCTGCACAGCCTCGCGGAAGAGCGCACGGAGCATACTGGCCCGGTGAGTCAGGAGCCCTCTTCGCGTGGAGCCGATACGCGGCCGTTCCCGCTGGATCCCACGCCTATTCATGTATCCGACGACATGCTCGCCGACCTGCGGCGGCGATTGGAACTGACCCGCTGGCCGGTCGACGCGGAAAACGACGACTGGTCCTACGGCGTGTCCCGCGACTATTTGCAGGAGCTGGTCGAGTACTGGCGCACCGATTACGACTGGCGTGCGGCCGAGGCCGCACTGAACGCCTATGACCACTACTTCGTCGAGATCGACGGGGTGCCGGTGCATTTCCTGCGGAAGCCGGGCGTCGGACCCGACCCGACGCCGTTGATCCTCACCCATGGTTGGCCATGGACCTTCTGGCATTGGGCCAAGGTGATCGACCCGCTGGCCGACCCGGCGGCGTTCGGCGGCGACCCCGCCGACGCCTTCGATGTGATCGTCCCGTCGTTCCCCGGATTCGGATTCTCCGCACCGCTGCCGAAGAACCCGGATATGAACTTCTGGAAGGTCGCCGACCTCTGGCACGTCCTGATGACCGAGACCCTCGGGCACGCGAAGTACGCCGCGGCGGGCTGTGACGTCGGCGCGCTGGTCACCGGGCAGCTCGGGCACAAGTACGCCGACGAGCTGTACGGCATCCACATCGGCTCCGGTCAGAAGCTGACCCTGTTCAGCGGCGACCGCGCCTGGGACATCACCGGCGGCAATCCCATCCCGGAGGGCCTGCCCGCCGCCGTGCACGACCGGATCCTCGAACTGGAACGGCGTTTCGCCGTCCACCTGACCGCACATGTGCTCGAGCCGAGCACTCTCGCCTACGGGCTGTCCGACTCACCCGCCGGGTTGCTGGCCTGGATTTTGCAGCGCTGGGTGAGCTGGAGCGACAACGGCGGCGACATCGAGTCGGTCTTCGGCAAGGACGACCTGCTCACCCACGCGATGATCTTCTGGGTCACCAATTCCATCGGCACGTCCATCCGCACCTACGCCAACAACAATCGCTATCCCTGGACGCCGTCGCACGACCGGCAGCCGCCCATCGAGGCTCCGACCGGCATCACCTTCGTCGGCTACGAGAACCCGCCGGGCGTCGACACCGACCGGCGCGTGCAAGCGTTCCTCGACAGCGACCGCGGCGATTGGTACAACCACGTCAACCTCACCGCCCACGACCACGGTGGTCACTTCATCCCGTGGGAGATTCCGGCCCAGTGGGTCGACGATCTGCGCCGCACCTTCCGCGGCCGCACCCCGTCCACTGCCGGGTGAGCAGCCACGCGCTGCGCGGACGGCCTTCGCCGGGATGCGAACGCGGCCGGACGGACCGAACCCGCGCGTCACGGCGGCGGCAGTCCGGCTGGATCGCGGAGGGCGTGCATGTTATCGGTGCGGCACCGGAATCGACGTGGCGTAGGAGAGGTATGTGAACTCGCCCAATGGAAGCCGCCTCGTCGGATCAGGGCCGTAAGGTACCGATCATGGTGCCCAGCGAGAGGTCCCAGTCGGTGCAATCGGTCGTCGAGTCCTATCTGCTCGACGGTGCGCGCCGGTACAACCGCACCGAGGTCGCCGAACAGTCGGGGACGACGACGGCGCTCACCCGGCGATTGTGGATGGCGCTCGGTTTTCCGTCGAGCATCGGTGACGAGGCGGTGGACTACACCGACGCCGACATCGCGGCGGTGCGCAACTTCGAGCAGCTGACCGTGTTGTCCTCGGCCGACACCCGCCAGCAGTCGGCGACCGCGCGCACGCTCGGCCAAGGGATGGCGCGCCTGGCGGAATGGCAGGTCGACCTGGTGCTCGCGGAGATCGAGGAGCGCATCGCCCGAGCCGATCCCGGCGCCGACCCCGAGGAGACGGTGCGCACCGCCACCGAGGGCGCCATAGCCACGTTGGAGCAGCTGAACACCTATGCCTGGCGGCGGCACCTGGCCGCGTCGCTGTCGCGGTCGCTCGACCCGGGGACGAGCGCGGGCGAGTCGGTGCGCGAACTGGCCGTCGGTTTCGCCGACATGGTCGGCTACACCAGGCTGACCAGGCATCTGCATCCCGACGAGCTGTCCATGCTGCTCGAGGCGTTCGAGTCCACCACCACCGCCGCCATCACCGAGAACGGCGGATGGGTGATCAAGAACGTGGGCGACGAAGTCATGTTCGCCACGGAAAGCGCCGCCGAAGCCGCGCGCATAGCGCTGGCCATCCAGGAGTCCACCATGATGGTCGGGGGCACGCCGGAGTTGCGCGTCGCCCTCGCTTACGGCCCGGTATTGCAACGGTTCGGGGATCTGTACGGCTCGGTGGTGAACATCGCCTCCCGGCTCACCGGCGTCGCGCGGCCGGGCACGGTCCTGATCGATGACCACGCCGCCACGGAGTTGAACGGCGACCCGGCATTCGCGATCAAGCAGTTGCGCAGCGTCCGAGTGCGCGGCTTCAATCGCCTGCGTCCGCACCTGCTGCGCCACAACGGCAAGAACGGCGGATAGCCCCGATCTGCGCCCGACCCCGACGGCCGCCCTAGGCTCGTCCGGTGGACAAGGACTGGTCACAGCTGCGCGCGCGTTGCCTCGTCGAGGAGGACGCGGCGATTCTCGCCCTGCACAAACCCGCCGGGATCTCCGTGATGGGCGAGCGCCACGACACCGATCTCGTCGAGCTGGCGGCGGCCGAGGGAGAAACGCTGTATCCGGTGCACCGGATCGACAAGGTGACCTCCGGCTTGATCCTCTTCGCGAAGGAGCTGTCCGCCCACGGCGAGCTGACCAGGCAGTTCAACAAGCAGACCGCCGACAAGGCGTACCTGGCCGTCGTCGCGGCCACCGGCCTGCCCGATACCGGCGTATTCGATCTGCCGCTCAGCGTGGGGCGCAAGAACCGGGTGCGGATCGCGGCGCCGCGCGAAAGCATCCGCCAGGAGGCGGGCCGCTGGTTCGTGGACGACGCCGACTTGCTGCCCGCCAAGAACTACCCCTCGCTCACCCGGTTCGCGACGGTGCTGCGGGGTCCCGCGCATACCATTCTCGCGCTGCGCCCGGTGACCGGCCGTCGCCACCAGATTCGCGTCCATTTGGCCTGGACCGGCCATCCGATAGTCGGCGATCCCCTGTTCGACCGCTCCGGCGCCCCCTCGCGGACCTACCTGCATTCCTGGCGTCTCGGCCTCACCGCTTCCTGGCGCACCCCGCCGGAACTGGCCTTGGCCGCCGAGCCCGACGCGGGCTTCTGGGCCCCGCTGCACGAATCCGCCGACCCGGCGGCCTTGGAACGCGCAACCGACCTGTTGCGGACTCTCGACTAGCCGGGCCGCCCGATGCGGTCTTCGCACAGCCCGTTGCCTGGGCGTCGACCGCTGCGGAGAACGTCGACACTGTGCCCCGGGCACGATAACCGCGCCGAATCTCGGCTAGGGCCGTAGGGGAATCGGCCCCACAGCCAGCGCCTATGGGACGCTCGCACAGAGCGGCAAACGGCGCGCGAGTGCCATCGAGGTCGCTGCTCACCACTAGCGCCATCGCGAACCACGCAAACCGTCGCCGCTCCGTCGCGCTCGCTCGGCGGCAGATACCGGCTCGCTGTTCGTCCACAGTCATCCCCAGGCGGTCTCCCCGTGTGCACAGAGCCGATGCACCAGGTCGAAACGGTCTATCGGGCCGCTCGAGCAGATCAGTTCGGCCAGCTCGGCGCACGGCCGAGGAGCAAAAGGATGCGGTCGAGGGTCGGCGTGTGTTCCGGAACGGACAGTGCCGGTGCGAAAGCCGCGCCCGGGACGGAGCGCTCCGGACCATCGGGGACGGCGAGGGCGATGGCCAGCGCCGCCTCGGTCACGTCGGGATCGGGTGTGATGGTCTCGCCGATCGAGCGCGCGACATCCCAGGCGTGCACGACGCTGTCAACGAGGTGGAAGCCGATCACGCGAACCGCGGGAATCCCCTGGTCGGGCAAGATCTCCGGCAGCAGCAGCGAGCGCTCGAGCACGTCGTCGGCGGCGAACGCGGCGAGGACGTCGTCGGCGGAGGCGCGATAGTCGGCGACCGGATCGGCCGACGCGCGCACGGTCCAGACATCGAGATCCTCGCTCCCCCGCGCGGCGGCGGCGAAGCCGTGGTTCTGCGTGATCATGTGTTCCAGCAGGTCACGAAGACGCCAACCCGCGCAGGGTGTCTCGGCGTCCAGCGCATCGGGACGGACACGGTCGACGACGTCCACGCTCAGTCGGACAGAACGGGCATGCCGGTCGCGCAATCCTTCGGCAGATTCAGTAAGCATAAGCTTATCGTATGCGCGAGCTTACAATTTGCCAAGCAGTATCGTCGATCCATGTCCAACGCCCGCCCCGATCTCGCCGCGATGATCGTGCCGCTCGGGCGGGCGCTCATGGCCCTCGAACTGCCCATCCTGGAGCGGCACGAACTGTCCATGTGGGGCTACTCCGTATTGCTCGGCCTCGGCGCCGAACCCGTCTACACCCAGGCGGCGCTGGCCAAGGCGATCGGCGCGGACAAGACCCGCATCATCGGCGTCCTCGACGAACTCCAGCGCCGCGGCCTGATCACCCGCGAACCGGACCCCGCGGACCGCCGGGTGAACCTGCTGTCGCTCACCGACGCGGGCCGCGCCCTTCGCGACCGCACCCAGCGCGACATCCAGGCCGGGGAGGACCGACTGCTCGAGCGGCTGCCCGCGCCGGATCGCAGCGCGTTCCTGCGCGCTTTGCGCACCCTCTCCGACACGGTGTCCGACCGCCCCGCCACTTGACTCCGACGAGTCCACGCAATGTGATCCAGCACACAATACGAAGGGCGCCGCTCGTACGGTGGCGAGCGTCATGACGACGCGTAATGCGCAGGTCAACTAGCCTTATGAGGTGCCGCGGACGCGACGCGCGCGCAATCTGACGCAATGCAGCGAACCCCTAGCGAAAGCGAATGCCGATGATCCTGGTTGCTCAGGTCAGCGACACCCATTTCGATCTCGGCACCCGTAACGCCCAGCGTGTGCGGCGGGTGATGGACTTCGTCGCGGGGCTGCGCCGCAAGCCGGACGCCATCCTGGTGACCGGCGACGTCACCGATTCCGGCAAACCGGAGCAGTTCGCGGAGGCCAAGGCCGCTTTCGACGGCGAGATCCCGGTGTACGCGATCCCGGGCAATCACGACGACCGCGCGGGCTTCCGCACCAGCCTGCTCGGCGAGCCCGCCTCCGATGCCCCGATCAACCACGCGCATCGCATCGGCGATCTCACCGTCGCGCTGATGGATTCGAGCGTTCCGGGGCAGCCGGGCGGGCAGCTCGCGGACGAGACCTATGACTGGCTCGGCGGCGTCCTCGACGCGGCGCCCGCGGGCAAGCCGATCCTGCTCGCCTTGCACCACCCGCCCGCGCACCTGTTCAGCCCGATCGTCGACGTGATCTCCCTGGCCGATCCGCAAAGGTTCGCCGACCTCGTGGCCGGTGACGACCGGATCGTCGGCGTACTCACCGGGCACGCGCACTCCGCCGCGACGACCACCTTCGGGGGACGCCCGCTGCTGGTGGCCCCCAGCACCGCATCGGTGCTCAGCGGCGAGTGGGAACTCGACCTGCCCGACCACGTCATGGACTACGCGCCTGACCCAGCGGTGGCGCTGCACGTCATCGGTGACGACCACCGCCTCACCAGCCATTTCCGGGCGGTTCCGATGGGCGGCCGGATCGGCGTGCAACCGGTCTGACAGCGGTTTACCCGGCACGTGCCGGGGCAATCGGGAGGCACACGACGCCTACCGGGAGGATCCGCCATGGTCGATCTACCAGCCGCAGTGGTGAAGAACGCGTTCGCGGCCGGAGCCCGGATCCGGCACGCGCGGGTATTCCACCCCTCGGGCTTGCACCTGGCCGGCCGTCTGCACGCTGAGCCCGAGTTCGAGCCGCTGTTCGGCAGCGGCGATCGCGCGGTCATCGCCCGGGTGTCCAAGGGCATCGGGTTGCCGAACGGCCTGCCCGATGTGCTCGGCCTGGCGTTCCGCGTGCTCGATCGCGACGAGCAGCCTTGGGATTTCGCGCTGGCCACCACCGGCCGGGGACCGCTGGGCCGGTTGGTGATCACCCCCGCGCGCGGTTGGGCCAGCGCCCGGTACGGCTGCCTGATGCCCTATCGGATCAGCAACTCCTCGCCCACCTGGTTCTTCGCCGAGCCGGACAGCGTGCAGCCCGCGTCCGCGTCGCTGGAGGCGATGCAAGCCCACCTCGACGAGGATCTGGTCAGCTTCACCCTCACCGCGGGCCGCCTCGGCGGGCCGACTTGGCGAGTCGCGGAACTCACTCTGCGTCCCGCCGACTCCGCCGAGTACCGCACGGATTACTTCGATCCGATGCTCAATCACCCGGCCGAGGTGGAGTTGTTTCCCAAGGCTGTCGGCAAGATTCGCGAGTTGGCATACATCGGCAGCAGGAGCGGCCGCGGCGAAGAGGGCTAACGCCGGACGGCGCGTTCGCGGCGATAGGCCGCCGGGGTGTTACCGGTCCAGCGTTTGAAGGCGAAGATGAAGGTCGACGCTTCGGCGTAGCCGAGACGGATGGCGACGTCGCTCACCGATAGCGGTGTGGCGGTGAGCATTTCCTCCGCCAGCGCACGACGCACTTCGTCCAGCAGCGCGCGATAGCTGGTACCCGCGGCGTCCAGGTGCCGCCGCAGCGTACGGGTGCTCATGTTGAGATCGTTCGCCACGGCGTCGATGCCGGGCGGAGCGGCGAATCCGTCCGCGCCGCCGCGCGGCACAAGACGTTCGCGCACCTCGGCCGCGATGCCGGTGCGCGCCCTGCGGCGGTGCACCAGTTCCCGGCACTGCGCCAGGCACATCGCCCAGGTCTGCTCGTTGGCCTGCGGCAACGGTTGTTCCAGCAGCATCGGTTCGATCGCGAACAGGTTGTGCGGCATGCCGAAACGCGGCGGCACGAGAGTCACCTCGGCGATCCGCTCCGCGTAGCCGGGATCGGGAAAACGGAATTCCGCCCTGGTCAGCGGCAGGCGTGTGCCGAGCAGATCGCTCATCACCTGGTGCATCGCGGTGACGTCGCGTTCGACGAGGAACTGCCGCACGTCCGTCGGCACCGCCTCGTCGCGCACCACCGCGACGAACTCGCTGGCGCCCCACTCGGCCACCGGGATGCAGAAGGTGAAGCTGAGGTCCAGATAACGCAGCGCGAAGCTGATCGCCTCCCCGAGTGTCGGGCTGCTGACGCAGGCGAAGCCGAAGATGCCGAAGGTGGTGATCCGGTAGCGGCGACCGACCTCCACACCCAGCGCGGGCCGGTCGGCGAGTTCGCGGACGAGATTGCGGATGACCGCCAGTTCGGTGTGCGCGTCGATCTGGACGTCCGGATCGCGCAATTGCTCCTCACCGAGCGCGGTGCCGTGCAGCATGCGCGCCGAGGACACGCCGTGTTCGGCCGCGTATCCGACCATCAGCGCCACGCTCGCCACGCCGCGCGGAAAGTTCCAATCGCGGATATCCGGATCCTGTATCCGCTCCACGCGGACATTATGGCCGAAATTCTCTATACGACGGCACGGCGGCTCCTACAGTGGAGTCATCTACGGTCGTAGTGAGGAGTCTCACATGACAGCGCGCAATCGGCCATCGATACTCATCATCGGCGCGGGCTTCGGCGGCATCGGCATGGCGATCGAGCTACGCCGCAACGGCTTCGACGACATCACCATCCTGGAGCGGGCCGCCGACATCGGCGGGGTGTGGCGGGAGAACACCTACCCCGGCGCGGCCTGCGACGTCCCCTCACCGCTGTACTCGTATTCGTTCGAACCCAAGCCGGACTGGCCGCAGCGGTACTCGGGGCGGACCGCCATCCACGCCTACCTGCGCGCGGTCGCCGAACGTCACAACGTGCTCTCGGCGATCCGCTTCGGCACCAGCGTCAGCGACGCCGAATTCGACGACGCCACCGGCCGGTGGACCGTGCGCACCACCGACGGCAAGAGCTGGATCGTCGACGTGCTGATCTCGGCGGTGGGCCAGCTGTCGCGTCCGTCCCTGCCCGCCATACCCGGCATCGACACCTTCGCGGGCCCGTCGTTCCATTCGGCCGAGTGGGACCACGAGGTCGACCTCCACGGCAAACGCGTCGCCTGCGTCGGCACCGGGGCGAGCGCCGTTCAGTACATCCCGGAGATCCAGCCCGAAGTCGACCGGTTGACACTGTTCCAGCGCACACCGGCCTGGGTGGTCCCGAAGTTCGACACCGACTACTCGCCGGTCCAGCACAACCTGTTCGCGCGGGTGCCGGGCGCGCTGCTGGTGGAGCGGTTCGGGTGGTGGTCGATCGCGGAGTTCATCTCGCTCGGGCTGGTCGAGGTTCCCGCCATCGCCCGGTTCGTGGCCCGCATCGCCTCCCGGCACCTGGCCGAACAGGTCGAGGACCCGCAGCTGCGAGCCAAACTCACCCCGGACTACCCGATCGGGTGCAAGCGCGCGCTGTTCTCCAACGACTACTACCCCGCGCTCACCCAGCCCAACGTGCGGGTGGAGACCACCGCCATCACCGAGATCACCCCGCAAGGCGTACGCACCGCCGACGGGACGACGCACGAAGCCGACGTGATCATCTACGGCACCGGCTTCAAGGGCACGGAGTTCCTCTGGCCGATGGAGATCTGGGGTCGTGGCGGGCGCAGGCTGGCCGACGCATGGGCCGACGGCGCGCACGCGTATTACGGCATGACGGTGCCGGACTTTCCGAATCTTTTCCTCGTCTACGGGCCGAACACCAATCTCGGCGTCGGCTCGATCATCTACATGATCGAATCGCAGGCCCGCTACATCCGCCAGGCCGTGCAATGGCTCGCCGACCACCCCGGCCATTGCGCCGAAGTCCGCGCCGACCTGGAAGAGGATTACAACACCGCGCTCCAGCAGCGTCTGGCCCGCACTCCGTGGAACTTCTGCTCGAGCTGGTACCGCAACTCCGCGGGCCGCATCACCAACAACTGGCCGGGATCGCAGACGAGCTATCGTCGCCGCACCCGCCGCTTCGACCCCAGCGCCTACACCCTCACCCCCGTCGCGTGACGGAGCGCGCCTCGGCGAGCGGGCCCGCCCGGATTCGCCTCGACCCGCCGCCGCCCGCCGGGCTGGCAGACTTGTGCTGTGAATGAACTGGCCCGTCCGGGCGGATCGGATGTGCGCGGCCCGCTGCGTCCGATCGAGTTGGCCACCGGCGCCGTGCTGGGCGGAGCCGCCGTCGGGCTGGTGACCATCGGATCGGTCATCCCGTTCGCCGCCGCGCTCCAGCTGGTCGGCGCGGTCCCGATCGGGCTGATCGCGCATCGTTTCCGGCTGCGCGCCCTGGTCACCGCGACGATCGCGGCGACGCTGGTCACCTTCGTCGCCGCGGGTATGGCGTCCGCGACGGCGCTGGTCGCCTCGGCCACCGTGGGCGGGATCATCGGCGCCGTGAAGCGGCGTGGCGGTGGTGTCGTCGCTGCGTTCGGGCTCTCCTTGCTCGCCGGGCTGGCCTGGGCCGCGTTCGCCGTCGGATCGCTTGCCCTGCTGTCGACCACCCGCGAACTGCTGTTCGACAACATCCGCAACGCGTCGCGCGGCTTCCAGGATCTCGCGGCGCGTCAAGAGCAGCTTGCCCCGCTCGGGCAGCTCGCCGCGGACCTGACCGACTCGGTGCTGCGCTGGTGGTGGGCGTGGGTCGGCGGCAGCGTCGCGCTCGGCATGGCGGCCACCGGCGTCTTCTCCTGGTACGTGCTCGGCTCGGTGCTGGACCGGCTGGCCTGGCTGCCCGGCCGGGACCGGCTCGACGCACCGCAAGACGACCGGCCCGTCGATCCGCTGCCGGTCACGCTGCGCGACGCGGGTTTCCGCTATCCCGGAGCGGCGCGCGATGCGCTGAGCGGCATCGATCTGACCGTGCGGGTCGGTGAATTCGTCGCCGTGGTCGGACACAACGGTTCGGGCAAGTCCACGCTGACCCGCTTGCTGGCCGGGCTGCCGCCCACCTCGGGGTCGGCGCAGCGGCCCGGGTCGGCCGGACTCGGCAAACTCGGCGGGACGGCGCTGGTGTTGCAGCGGCCGGAGAGCCAGACCTTGGGCGTGCTCGTCGCCGATGACGTCGTGTGGGGATTGCCCGCCGATCTCGCCGCCGCGGTGGATGTCGACGCGCTGCTAGGCGAGGTCGGGCTCGCCGGAATGGGGGCGAAGGAGACCGCCACGCTCTCGGGCGGACAGCAACAGCGGTTGGCGGTCGCCGCCGCGCTGGCCCGGCGGCCCGCGCTGCTGATCGCCGACGAGGCGACCTCGATGATCGATCCGGACGGGCGGCGGGAACTGGTGGAGCTGCTTGCCTCGCTGCCGAAACGACACTCGATGGCCGTGGTGCTGGTGACCCACCACGAGGCCGACGCCGCGGTCGCCGACCGGGTGGTGCACCTGGCCGGGGGACGCACCGTGGCGCATCTGCCCGCGTGGCCGCGTCCGGCGCAGGACACGCGACGCAGGCCGATGGGCGCGCCGATCCTCGAACTGCGCGACGTCCGGCACACCTACAACCGCGCGACGCCATGGGAGGCGCCCGCCCTGCACGGCGTCGACCTGTCCGTGTGCCAGGGCGAGGCCCTGCTGATCGTCGGCGGGAACGGCTCGGGCAAATCGACCCTGGCCTGGATCATGGCGGGCCTGATCGAACCGAGTTCGGGTCGGTGCGAGCTGCGCGGAAAGCCGATCGGCAAGCAGATCGGCCGGGTCGGGCTGGCGTTCCAGCACTCCCGGCTGCAACTGCAGAAGCAGACCGTCGGCGCGGAGATCGCGGACTGGGGCGGTCGCGCGACCGGCTCCGGCGCGGTCGGCCGCGCGCTGGACGCGGTCGGGCTGGACCGTTCGCTGGCCGCGCGCTCGGTCGAGGAACTCAGCGGCGGCCAGGCCAAGCGAGTGGTGCTCGCGGCGATCGTGGCCAGCCATCCCCAAGTGGTCGTGCTCGACGAGCCGCTGGCCGGTCTCGACCCGGAGGGCCGGGCCGACATCGTGGAACTGCTCGCGCGGTTACGGGATTCCGGATTGACGCTGATCGTCATCTCGCACGACGTGGCCGACATGGCGGCGGTGTGCGACCGGACGGTGCGATTGCAGTCGGGACGCATTCTGGGCGCGGAATCGGCGCGGCAGACCGCGCCGGTGCCGAGTGACTCCGCCACGCGAGCCGATTCCGGACGGAACCCGGTGCGCGCGCCAGGAGAGACCGCGTGGCGGCTCGAGCACGGAGGTCGATGATGAGCACCGTTCTGCTGCGTCAGGTCCCGGTCGACAGTCCGGTCCACCGGTTGTGGGCGGGCACCAAGATGATCGGAGTGTTCCTGATCAGCCTGCTGCTGATGTTCCTGCCGTCCTGGCCGGTGCTCGGTGTGATGGCGGCGTTCCTCGTCTTCGTGGGCGCGGTCGCCCGGCTGCCGCTGGGCACTCTGCCACGGCTGCCGTGGTGGTTCTGGGCGCTGCTCGGCGCGGGAGCCCTGATCAACGTGCCGGTCGGCGGCACGGCGGTGCTGCGCTATGCCCAGGTTCTGGCCTTCGGCCTGATCCTGGTGGCGGCCTCCTTCCTCATCGCGTGGACCACGCCGATGGGCGACATCGCGCCCGCCCTGGCCAAGCTGGGCGCGCCGTTGCGCCGGCTCCGGATTCCGGTGGACGAATGGGCTGTCGTCGTCGCGCTCACCTTCCGCGGTCTGCCGCTGCTCATGGAGGAGATCCGGGTGCTGCGTGCCGCTCGCAGGCTGCGTCCCAAGGACGGCATGATCGCCCGCGCGGCCGACAACCCGCTCATCGACATCCTCACCGCCGCCATGGCGGTATCCACCCGCCGCGCCGGTGAATTGGGTGAGGCGATCACCGCACGCGGCGGCACCGGGCAGCTCACCGCCCGTCCCAGCGCACCCGGCCTGCGCGACGCTGTCGCGCTCGTGCTGGTAGTCGGCGTCTGCCTCGGTTCCATCGCGCTGCACGTGGTGCTGTGAGCGCGGTGAAAGGTGGGCGTAAATGCGGGGTCGAACGGGATCCTGGTCGGTTGCGGCCCCTGATGGCCGTCGGTGGAATTCCGGCGGGACAATTCGCTGACCATTTGCAGACCGACTGGTACCTCTCGAAAAGACCCCGAAGGGGACCCCGGATGCGCCTCGCGCACAACGCATACGTCTCGAACGCATAGCAGCGGTTCCGATACGGCGCACAGAGCACCGATCAGTACCACCGGCTGGGTTACCCGGTTCGCAGTCGCACCCCCGCGACCAGGACGTGCTGCCACGCCCCAGTGCGACACCAGCGAAAACCCTTGCGGTACTGCGGCTTACACCTATCGTCGACGCGATGTGAAAGGCTCGGAATCGATGCCCCGATTCGGGGGATTACACCTTCATCCACGCGCGGGGAACCGACCGGTGCGATCAGAGCGCCCCGCACCCGCACGAATGAATAGCCGATAGCTATGACTCATCAGGCGGCAAAGTCGGAAGAATACCCTCTGAAATCGTGTCCCAAACACCAAGGGCCACAGTACAGTTATCACTCGGAAGTAACTGTCTTTTGGATCACATCACGGATGGACACGTCGGCGGGGGAAGGAATTTCGGCGTGTGTCGCGTTCTCTAATGCTTGTAACCTGATGAAGATTGGAAACCGAGAATGATTCTCCGGAGAGTCACCGCCGCCGCCGCTCCACTCGTCGCCGCACTCACGGTCGGGGCAGGCATCGCGCACGCGGAACCGGCTGCGGCACCGGTCCCGGATATCGGGTACCAAGCCCAACTGGTCGGCGACAAGATCGTCACGACACTCACCGCAGGCACGTTCGACGTGCGCGGCGACGCCGTGGACATCAAAGACGCCGCAGGCAATGTCGCGGTCACGCTGCCGCTCGCCTTCCGCCAGGACGGGCTCGAATACCCCATGCCCCACCTCGTGCGGGACGCGGGCCGTGTACTGGAACTGACCGTCGTCAAGGACGCGGCGCAGGCTCACCCGGCGGCAACGCCGGTCGCGTCGCCGTTCGAGAACCAGCGCGCGATGGATGCCTTCCTGTCGCAATTCGGCATCGCCACCGCGGTCGGCGGGTTCATCGGCACGGTCATCGGCGCGCTCGTCGGATTGACCGGCCTCATCGGCGGTCCCATCGGAATCGGCACCGTGGTCGCCGGTGCGGGCATCGGCGGCATCATCGGCACGATCGTCGTCGGCGGTCCGGCCTTGATCATCGCGGGCATCGATCTGATCAGCACGCTGGCCGCCCAGCCCGGCACCACCAAGTGGATGGACACCACCGGGCGTTCGCAGAACTGACCGACGCCAGCGAGCACGACGCGCACCGAATCGGCCGGGATTCGGTGCGCTTTCGTCTGCGCGCACCAGTCGGTGCCGCCCGGACGCGATGCCGCGACTCGCGATCACGCATCCGCCTCCATCGCCGGGAGTACCGCGGTCGACCTTCGAGGCGGTCGTCCACCTACCGCTCATGGCATCCAGGAGCCGCAGGCAGACCGGCGAACCGGTCGGCGAGGAAGTTCATCGCGCCCGGCGCCTCACCGATCGCCGTCGGGTTGTGGGTGGGCAGCATCGAGTGCACCGAGGTGACGGTCGCGCCCAGGGCGCAGTACCGGCCGACCAAGTCGGTGAAACCCGCTACGGGGATCACGTCGTCGGTGCGGCTGTGGTACAGGTACATCGGCGCCACCGGCGCGCTGCCGCCGAGTTCCTGAACTTCGGTGGCGGCGCGAAATGCCGGGTGCGAGAACACATCGGGCACAGCTGCGAAGTCGGCGACCTGCGCGCTCGCGTATATCGGCACCAG
This sequence comes from Nocardia sp. NPDC051900, assembly GCF_044452545.1. NCBI lineage: Bacteria > Bacillati > Actinomycetota > Actinomycetes > Mycobacteriales > Nocardiaceae > Nocardia > Nocardia sp. NPDC051900. The sequence goes on from NZ_JBITBU010000003.1 coordinate 125,892, forward strand.
ATCGGACCCGCAGGCCGCGCCGTTCTCCACCAGCGCCGCGCGCCCCTGCTCGTTGAGCAAGTCCAGCACGCCCCCGGCAGGATCGTTGCGGGCGAGCGCGAACAGGATGAGCAAAGCGAGCCCGGTCTGGATGGTGCCGTCCGCGTCGGCGGCTATGGCGGGCCAATCCGCGGGAATCCCGCCGGAAGTGATGCCAGCGAACCGGACGTCCGGTGCGTACCACGGCTGCAGCTGCGCGGCCCACAGCGTGGCGAACGCTCCGCCGGAGTAGCCCCAAGTGCCGATGGGAGTCGCGGGCCCGAGCCCGGCTTGCGGGAGATCACGGGCCGCCCGGATGCCGTCCAGCACGCCGCGTCCGGAGTTCACGCCATCCAGGAAGCGGGACCGCGGCCCCTCGTAGTCGCTGACCACCACCGCCCACCCGCGGCGTAGCGCCTCCGCCATGAACGGCGTGTCGATCAGCGTATTCACCGCGCCGGAATCCCAGCCGCCGCGCAGCGCGAACGACGGCGCGCAGCGCGTGCCGAGACTGTCCTCGGCCACCTGGTACGACAGCAGCGGCCGGGAGCCGGGCCCGAACCACGGCAGCATCGGGACCAGCACGGTCGCCACGTCGGCGACGGGATCTTCGCTCGAGTCGGTGCTGCGGTATTTCACCTGCCATGCCGAAATCGGCAGGGGCAACCCGAACAACGCGATCGGCCGGGAATCCAGCACGGCGCCGTCGTGGTAGCGCGCGAGATCCGCGGGGGCGGCGTAGAACGGGTCTCGATCCGGCGGCGGTAGCTCGGCGTGTGCCGCAGGCGCGGCGGCCAGACAGGCGGCCAGCACGAGCAAGGCGGCCAGCAGAACCCGCGGGATCGTCGTGCGCACAGATCGGTCGCGCGCCTGCGCGATGACAGGCACTGCATCGGCGTCCTTCATCAGAGCCTCCCCAGTTCCGGCGAGGCGGCAGATGTCCCGGCGCGGTCAGCGGCGGCTCACCTGACCTCCAGGCTTTCCACGGTACTGCCGGGCCGACCGACCCGGCAACGGTCTATCGCAGGTCACACCCACCGCCGCCGCTGTCCGTGCGGCTGGTTACAGTGTTGGCCAAAACACCCCCAGCGCAAGCGAATAGCTGTCCGGCGCGACCCCGCCCGCAGCGCGAGCGCAACGAAGAGGAGTAGCCGAGCATGCGGCATGGCAACAGACTGGACATCCCCGAAGGACTCGCCGATGTGTGCGCCCCGGACCGGATGGCCGTGATCGTCTACGACATGCAGGTCGGTGTGCTCAGCCAGTTGCCGGACGGCCCGGAGATCATCGAGCGGGTGGTGGGGGTGGTCGACGCGGCGCGTTCCGGCGGCTACCCGGTGGTGTTCCTACGCCATTTCTTCCTGCCCGAGCGGCTCAGCGGAACCTTCGCGCTGCGGATGGCCATGAGCTGGCAGCAGGTGGATTCGGTGGACAAGGTGCGCTTCATCCTGCAGCGCGACACCCCCGCCTTCGAGCTCGTGCCCGAACTGCGGCCGCGCGCCGACGAGGTGGTGTTCGACAAGACGTCGATGTCGGCCTTCGAAGGCACTCCGCTGGCCTCGATGCTGCGCGACCTGCGCATCGGCGCCTACGCGATCGCGGGCGTCGCGCTGGAGATCGGCATCGCGCCCACGGTCACGCATTCCACCGATCTCGGATTCGTGCCCGTGGTGATCAGCGACGCGGTCGGCGGCCGGGACAAGGAAGCCATGGCGCGGGCTTACGACGATTTCGAGTTCCAGGGCCACGCGCTCGTCACCGATATCGCGACCATCACCCCGCTGCTCACGGGCGCAGGCTGAGCCGCGAACGGGACCCGGCCCGTGCCGGGTCCCGTTCGACGATCACTGCTCCCGCAAGGCTTTCTTGGCCGCGTCCTGGGCGGCGTCCACCTGGCCGGAGTACTTGTTGCCCGTCTTCTCGTCGACGAGGTCGCCCGCCTTGTCGATGACCGCGTCCAGCTTGTCCGCGTTCTTCTGGGCCAGGTCCATCGCCTTACCCGCCAGGTTCTTGAAGTCCACCGTGCACTCCTCGTTTCGAGCTGGGAACAACCGCGCCCCAACCCTACCCAGCGCCGGGCGCCGGCCCGAGCCATGCGGGGTGCCACAAACGACCCATCTCGGTCCAGTTCATGAACCGAACGGTGCCACCGAGTTTCGGCGTCACCCACACCGCTTCCTTGCGTTCTTCGGCGGTGAGTTCGTTGTCGAACGGCGAGGTCTTGCGTTCCAGCGTGCGCAGCCGCGCGGCCAGCTCCCGCATGTCCGGCTCGCTGAACCCGGTCCCGACCCGGCCGACGTAGTACAGCAGACCGTCGTGGGGAATGCCGATCAGCAGCGACTTGAACTCCCGTGCCGCGCTGCGCCGCCACCCGCCGATCAACACCCGCTGAGTGCGCCAATTGCGCTGCTTCACCCAGGCGTGCCCGCGTTTGCCAGGTAGGTACACCGAGTCCTTGCGTTTCGCGACCACGCCCTCCAGCCCGTGCTCCTGGCTGTAGCGCAAGGCATCGGCGCCCGAGCCGTCCAGTCGCGGCGGCACCACCAGCGACGGCGCGTTCGCCGCGAGCGCCTCCAAGACCCTGCGGCGATCGGCATATCGTTTGCGCAGCAGCGACGTACCGTCCAGGTACAACACGTCGAACGCGACGAACACCGCACGCGCCGCGTCGGCTTGCAGCAGACCGAGATTCGCGACGCCGTGATCGTCGAAGACGACGGCCTCGCCGTCCAGCACCACCTGGTGTGCGGACAGTTCCCGCCGCAACGCCGCGATACCGGGATAGCGGTCGGTCACCACGTTCCCCGCCCGGCTGCGCAAAGTCAGCGTGTCGTTGTCGATCTCGGCGATCAGCCGGAAGCCGTCCCACTTCGTCTCGAAGCACCACTCGTCGGCGCCGAGCTCGGCGACCTCGCCGTGCGTCGCGAGCATCGGCGCCAGACCGCGCGGAAGCGTCGCGGGCCCGTTCGACGGACGGATGATCCGGCCCGGCGGCTCGTCCGGCTCCTCCCGCGGTTCGGCGCCGTTCCGCGCGCGCATCAGATGCATCAGCCACTGGTTGCCGTTGGTCTGAATCAGCGCGTACCGGCCGTTGAGCCGCTTGCCGTGGAATCGCACGATGACCTCTTCGTCGCGCCACTTCTCGGTCTCGTAGGTGCCGGAGTCCCAGATCGTCATCTCCCCGGCGCCGTACTCGCCTTTCGGGATGGCGCCGTGGAAGTCGAGATACTCCATCGGATGGTCCTCGGTGCGCACGGCCAGACGGTTCTGGTCGGTGGAGATCGGCGGCCCTTTCGGCACCGCCCAGGACACCAGGACCCCGTCGCGCTCCAGCCGCACGTCCCAGTGCAGGCGTCGCGCATGATGTTCCTGCACGACGTAGCGGTTGTTCGTCCCCGGCGCGGGCGACTCGGCGGGTACCGGTTCGGGTGTGCGGGACGGATCGCGCATCGACCGATACTTGGTCAACGCGTCGGGCGAGGACGCAGCGTCCCGCGCGATCCCCGGATCCAGCTCGGCGAGCAGATCGCCGTCGGACCGATACCTGGCCAGCACCTCGTCGAACCGCAAGTGCCGCAATTTCTTCCGGTTCTCGATCTCCTTCCACGTGCGCGGCGCCGCGACGTTCGGCTCGGCCCGTCCCCGCATCGAATAGGGCGCGATGGTGGTCTTGGCCGGGTTGTTCTGGCTCCAGTCCAGGAAGACCTTGCCGCCGCGCGCCGCCTTCGCCATCGTCGCCGTGACCAGGTCTGGTTGCAGCCGTTGCAGATTCGTGGCCACCTGTTTCGCCACCGTGGACGCGCCGCCCGAACTCAGCGCGCGATCCAACGGCACGTACAGGTGAATTCCCTTACTGCCGCTGGTCACCGGGAACGCGTGCAGCCCGATGCCCTCGACCATCTCGCGCACCGCGAGCGCCACCTCGGCGCATTCGGCGAGCCCGACGCCCTTGCCCGGGTCCAGGTCGAACACCAACCTGGTCGCCGGGCCCATGCTGTCGTCATCGAAACGCCACTGCGGCACATGGACTTCCAGCGCGGCCTGTTGCGCGATCCAGGCCAGCCCCGCTTCGGAATCGATCAGCGGATAGACGACCTTGCGATCGGAATGGCGCAGGGTGCGCCGCTCGATCCAGGAGGGCGCGTGCGACGGGAGATTCTTCTCGAAGAAGGAGGGTTCGTCCACCCCGTTGGGCCAGCGTTTCCGGGTGACCGCCCGCCCGGCGATGTGCGGCAGCATGGCGGGCGCGATCGCCGAATAATAGGCGATCACTTCGCCTTTGGTCGTTCCGGTGGCCGGGTACAGCACCTTGTCGAGGTTGCTCAGGTCAACCTCGATACCACCGAACTCGCGGCGGGCCGCCATATCCGAAGTGTAGCGGCGGAGGCCGCGGTGCGGCCTCCGCCGTGGGCTCAGGCGTGCGGTCCGGACTGATCCGGCGGAACCACCTTCTTTGCGGCCTCTTTGCCCTTGGCGATCTGGTCCGAGTACTTGCCGTGCGTCTTCTGATCGATGAAGTCACCGGCCTTGTCGACCGCTTGATTTATCTTGCCTGCGTTCTTGGCCGCCGCGTCCTTCCCCTTGTCGACCAGGCCCTTGACCGTATCCGCGAAACTCATCGCCGTGATCCTTCCTGTCGCCGATTCTCCGGAGTCGTTCAGCCGATATTCTCCCACCACGTATCCCCGGGTGGGGCGCTCGACGGGTCCACGCGCTGTCCCGGCATCGGCACCGCGACGTCGGTGCCCGCCGCCCGCGCCGCCGCCACCATGCGCGCGACCGGCTCGGACCAGCCGTGGAAGGCGAGATTGAAGGTGGCCCAGTGAATGGGCACCAGCAATCCGTGGCCGGGATTCCCGCCGCACAGGTCGGCGTGTGCCCGGACCGCCTCCTCGGGATTCATGTGCACGTCCGGCCAGCGCTCGTCGTAGGCGCCGATCGGCAGCAGCGTCAGATCGAACGGGCCGAGCGCCGCACCCGCCTCGGCGAACGCCTTGGTGAAGCCGGTGTCGCCGCCGAAGTAGGCCCGCCGGGTCGGACCTGCGATCGACCACGAGGCCCACAACGTCGTGTTGCGCAGCAGGCCGCGCCCGGAGAAATGCCGTGCCTCCGTGCAGGTGATCGCCAGATCCACGCCGTCGCGGTCCCGGCCGAGCTCGGCTAGCGTCACCGAACCGCCCCAGTCCAATTCGACGATGCGATCCTCCGGGACACCCCAGTGCCGCAAGTGCGCGCCGATACCGATCGGGACCAGAAACGGTGCGCTCTGGCGGGCCACCAACTCCCGGACGGTCTCCTTGTCCAGGTGGTCGTAGTGGTCGTGGGAGATGAGTACCGCGTCGATCGGCGGCAGGTCGGCCAGCGGCTGCGGCACGGGATGCATGCGCGCCGGGCCGACCAGCGGCGACGGCGAAACGCGCTCGCTCCACACCGGATCGGTGAGGATCCGGTACCCGTCGACCTCGATCAACGTCGTGGCGTGGCCGTACCAGGTGACGGCGAGAGCGGCCGCCGTGTCCGGTTGCTGCGGCGTCCGCAATGGGATGCTGCCCCGCGGCCGGCCCACGTTGCGCTGGGTCAGCGCCGAGACCAGCAGTGAGGGAGCCGAACCGGCGACCACTTGGCTACTGGGCTCGGTGTTGTGGAACTGTCGATCGCGATAGGTGGCCGCACCCACCGCGTACGGCTGGATCGCCGAGATCGAAGCGCCCATCGCCGATGGGATGTCCCACACCGCCCGCACCACCCAGGTGAGGCCGAGCGCGCCTGCCGCGGCGCCCGCGATCCGTCTGATGTCCATCATCGCCCCACAAACTTCGCGGGGCGCTTTTCCTGCCTGGCCAAACGACCCTCCTTGGCGTCCTCGCTCGTCCACGCGGCCTCCAGTGCCGCGCGCTGCTGCGCGGTTTCCGGATCGCGCGTTCCGTCGTCATTGAGCACCAGCTTCATGTGCCGCAGGGACAGCGGGGCCAGCGCCGCGATGTGCTTGGCCCAAGCCTGCGCGTCGGCCACGGTGCCGATCCGGTTGGCGAACCCGAACGCGTAGGCGTCGTCGGCCGATATCTGCTCGGCCCCCAGCAACACCGTCCGCGCCGGACCGCCGCCGATCAAAGCGGCGAGCCTGCGCACGGTCCACCGATCGACGGTGATGCCCAGTTTCGCCGCGGGGACCGCGATGTACGCCTCCGGCGCGATCACCCGCAGGTCGGAAGCGAGCGCCAACTGCACACCGGCGCCGATCGCGGCGCCGTTGATCGCCGAAATCACCGGGACCGGGGCCGATTCGATGGCGTGCAACATTTCCAGCAATCCGGACAGGAAATCGCCCGAATACACCCCGGACAAGTCGGCGCCCGCGCTGAACACCGGGCCCCGCCCGGTCAATACGATGGCCCGGGCCTGGTCGGCGACCGCGGCGAGCACTGCCTCGCGCAGCAGTGTCACGAGTTCGTGATCGAGCGCGTTGCGGCGCTCCTCCCGCTGAAGTTCGATGGTGACCACGTCACCATCGCGGCTGACCCCGAGCATGCGACCTCCCCGACTGAACGGTCCGTCTGTTCTCTTCACTCTGCCACAGCGGACCACCCGTTCCACGCCGGGCGATACGATCACCGGCTGTGCCGACCGACTTCGACATCCTGGTGATCGGCGCTGGTCAGGCGGGGCTCTCGGCCGGATACCACCTCCAGCGCCTCGGACTGCGTTCCGAGCGGCACTTTCTGCTCGTCGATCGGTCGCCCGGCCCCGGCGGCGCGTGGCAGTTCCGCTGGCCCTCCCTCACCCTGGACACGGTCAACCGTGTGCACGATCTGCCCGGTATGTCGTTCGCCGAGACCTTGCCGCCCGGTTCGTCGTCCGTGCCCGCCGCGACCGCCGTGCCGCACTACTACGAGCTGTACGAGAAACGATTCGACCTGCGCGTGCACCGGCAGGTATCGGTCACCGTGGTCTGCGACCGGACCGAGGAAGGCGCCCCCGCCGAGCGGGGTGCGGTGCTCAACGCGGAGACCGACACGGCGGGCACGATCCGGGTACGCGGCCTGATCAACTGCACCGGCACCTGGGAGCGTCCGTTCGTTCCGCACTACCCCGGGGCGCAGACCTTCGCCGGACGCCAGCTGCACACCCACGACTACCGCACTGCCGAGGAGTTCGCGGGCGAGCACGTCGTGGTGGTGGGCGGCGGTATCTCGGCGGTCCAGCTGCTCGACGAGATCTCCCGAGTCACCACGACGACCTGGGTCACGAGGACACCGCCGCGCTTCCGCGAGAACACCTTCACCGAGGCGGCCGGCCGCGCCGCGGTCGCGATGGTCGAAGACCGGGTGCGGCGTGGGCTGCCGCCGGGATCGGTGGTCTCGGTCACCGGGCTACCGCTCGATGACCGGCTACGGGCGGCGCGGGCCCGCGGCGCGCTCGCCCGCCTGCCGATGTTCGAACGCATAGAGCCCGACGGGGTGCGGTGGGCCGACGGAACCTTTCAGCGAGCGGATGTGATCCTCTGGGCCACCGGCTTCCGCAGCGCGCTGGACCACCTCGCGCCGCTGCGACTGCGCGGTCCCGGCGGCGGCATCACCATGTCGGGACGGCTGGCCACCCGTGTGGCCGCCGATCCACGCATCCACCTGATCGGGTACGGACCGTCGGCCAGCACGATCGGGGCCAATCGAGCGGGGCGCGCGGCGGCCCTCGAACTCACCGAATACCTCGGACTGCGCTGACCGGCCCCGGGGATTCCCGCGGTCAGTCGATCAGGCCGTAGGTGAACCGGTCCGGGTCCGGACCGATGCGCGCACCGGCATCCAGGCCGTTGATCGCGTCCATCTGCTCCGGCGTCAGCTCGAAACCGAATACGTCGAAGTTCTCGGCGATCCGCGATGGCGTGACCGACTTGGGAATGACGATGTTGCCCAATTGCAGGTGCCAGCGGATGATCACCTGCGCCGGGGTGCGGCCGACCTCGGCGGCCACCGCCGAGATGGTCCTCTCGTCGAGCAAGGTGCCCTGCCCGAGCGGGCTCCACGCCTCGGTGGCGATCGCGTTGCCCGCGTGGTACTCGCGCAGCTCGCGTTGTGCCAGCCTCGGGTGCAGCTCGACCTGGTTCACCACCGGGATCTCACCGGTCTCGGCGATGAGCCGTTGAATGTTCGCGACCGTGAAGTTCGAGACGCCGATCGACCGCACCCGGCCATGCGACTTCAGGGCCTGGAAGGCACGGAAGGTATCCACGAAGCGGTCGGCCTCGGCCACCGGCCAGTGGATGAGGTACAGGTCGAGGTAGTCCAAGCCGAGCCGTTGCAGGCTCGCGTCGAACGCGCGCAGCGTGGAGTCGTAGCCTTGCTCGGCATTCCACAGCTTGGTCGTGACGTAGATCTCATCCCTGGGCAGGCCGGATTCCCTGATCGCACGGCCGGTGCCCTCTTCGTTTCCGTAGATCGCGGCCGTATCGATACTGCGATAGCCGACCTCGAGCGCAGTGGTGACGGCCGAGAAGACGTCCTCGGAGGGCACTTGGAACACGCCGAAGCCGAGCTGCGGGATCACGTTCCCGTCGTTCAGCACGATCGAGGGAACGGTGCTGGTCTCGCTTTTGAAGGTCACATTCCGACGGTAGAAGTGTGGCGGCGAACCGTCAATCACGCACTCGGGTGTGTTGGCTTGTAATTTGCTGGGAACGGGGGCTTGCGGACCGCGGACTTTCCGCGTTCACCGCGGTCAGCTCGTCGAGCCGGGCAACCCGAGCCGCCGGTACCGTGTCTGCCGAGCCGTCGGCAGCTCCGATTCCGGACGGGCGCGCAAGGCCGCCAGTTCGTGCGCGATCGCGGCGACCATCCGGCGGGCGAAGTCCACCGGCTCGTCCGCCGCGTCGGGCAATTCCGGCACGATCCGGTCGACCACGCCGTCGGCCAGCAAGTCGGGGGCGCTGATCCGTTGCGCCGCAGCCAATTCCGCAGCATGATCGGTATCACGGAAGACGATGGCGCTCGCCCCCTCCGGCGGCAGCGGGGCCAGCCACGCATGTGTGGCGGCGAGCACCCGGTCGGCGGGCAGCAGCGCCAGCGCGCCGCCGCCGGTGCCCTGGCCGAGCAGCACCGACACGGTCGGGGTATCCAACGTCACCAGATCGGCTATGCAGCGAGCGATCTCGGGCGCCAGGCCGCGTTCCTCGGCCTCCTTCGACAGCGCCGCGCCTACGGTGTCGATGACCAGAACCAAAGGCAGCCGCAACTCCTGAGCAAGCGCCATACTGCGCCGCGCCTCGCGCAGCGCCGCCGGACCCATGGTGTTCTCACCCTGCTGTCCTCGCCGATCGTGCCCGAACACCACACACGGCTGCCCACGGAAACGGCCGAGAGCGAGCACGGCGGTGCGATCGGACTCGCCCTGACCCGTGCCGCTGAGCGGAACTCGTTGCGTCACATGACGAAGGAGATCCCGAATGCCGGGGCGCTCCGGGCGGCGGGAGATGAGGACCGACCGCCACACCCGATCGTCCGCGGCGCGATCACATTCGATATCGGACTGAATCGATTCTGCCGCAACATCATTCGAATGCCGAGCAGATACCGGCGGGTGCGACTCCGATGCCGCGATCCGCTCGGAAAGGCGCCGTCCAGCAGCCGAATCCGGCAATTCGATGCCGCTGAACACACTCAACGCGCGATGGGCGATACGGCGGAAGACCGGAATCGTCAGAACGCCGTCGATTACGCCGCGCCGATACAGGTTCTCCGCGGTCTGCACGCCTTCCGGGAAAGGTCTGCCGTACAGGGCCTGATAGACCCGAGGGCCGAGAAACCCGATGAGCGCCCCGGGTTCGGCGAAAGTGATGTGCCCCAACGAACCCCACGACGCGAAAACGCCGCCCATCGTCGGGTTGCGAAGGTAGACGACGTAGGGGTACCCCGCCGACTTGTGCGCCGCCACCGCACCGGCGATCTTCACCATCTGCACGAAGGCGACGGTGCCCTCCTGCATCCTGGTCCCGCCGGAGGTCGGCGAAGCGACCAACGGCAGCCCGAGTTCGGTGGCGCGCTCGACCGCCGAGACGATCCGCTCCGCCGCCGCGACACCGATCGAGCCGGCCAGAAAGCCGAACTCGCAGGCGATCACGGCCACGCGCCGACCACGCAGCAGCCCTTCGCCGGTGAGCACCGATTCGTCGGTGCCCGCCGCGACGGCCGCCTTCCGCAAGGCATCGCGGTACCGCGGAGAAACGGCCACCGTCACCGGCGGCCGGTCCCAGCTGACGAACGAGTCCTTGTCGAGCAGTTGCTCGAGTAACTCTCGCGCCGAAGTACGCACCGGGCGAGCCTATCCGGCCCTACCCAATGCTCCGGCGAGCCGCGCGAGCACTCAGTAGCCCTGCATCACCTTGCGCAGCGCGTACTCGGTGAGCGCGACCAGGGCCTGCTTGGCCGGCTCCCGGCGACGGGCGTCGATGGACATGATCGGCACATCGGCAGGCACGGCGAGCGCCTGCCGGATGTCCTCGATCGGGTAACGCGGCGCGTCGTCGAATTCGTTGAGCGCCACCAGGAACGGTAGGCCGCGCGCTTCGAAGTAGTCGACGGCCGCGAAGCTGTCCTCCAGCCTGCGGGTGTCGACCAGTACGACGGCGCCGATGGCGCCCCGGATCAGGTCGTCCCACATGAACCAGAATCGGTACTGGCCGGGCGTGCCGAACAGGTACAACACGAGATCGTCGGCGAGACTGATCCGGCCGAAGTCCATCGCCACGGTGGTGGTCGATTTCATCGGGATGCCGGTCAGATTGTCGATCCCGGCGCTGGCATTGGTCACCAATGCCTCGGTGCGCAGCGGAACGATCTCCGAGACAGCACCGACCAACGTGGTCTTCCCGACGCCGAAGCCACCCGCGACCACGATCTTCGCCGATGTTGGCTTACTGGTACGAGTGTCGACCTGCGCCGTCGAATCAAATACGCCGGAGTCCACTGAGAACCCTTTCGATCAGCTCGCGACGCTCATCGTCGCTGGAATCGTCTTTCAAAGTCGCCGAAACGCGCACGTGCCCGGCCTCGATCAAATCGGCCACGAGCACACGGGCCACCCCGATAGGGATACCCAATCGGGCTGCTACCTCGGCAACGGACGGCGATTCTCTGCACAACTCCACGATTGACGTCTCGATGTTGGTCAGTTCGAACTGCCGCTCCAGGGCGACCGGATGCGATGCGACGAGAGCCTCCAACGCCAACTCGACCGCGGGCCTGGTGCGGCCTGCGGTCAGCGAGTACGGCCGTACGAGGCTGGGCTCGACGCTTCCCACGCGGTGATCTTCTATGTCCATCCCACCATCAGGAACCCATCGTGACGCGTGGTGTGGCCTGAACAGTCTGGCCAACCCGCTCGACCAACAGAGCCATCTCGTAGCCGACCTGACCGATGTCACACGAAGTGTTGGTCAGCACAGCGAGATAGGAACCGTCGCCGACAGCCATGAGTAGCAGGTAACCGTGCTCCATCTCGACGACGGACTGCAGCACGGTGCCGCCCTCGAACAGGTTCGAGACGCCGACTGACAGGCTGGCCAGACCGGCCGTGACGGCCGAGAGCTGTTCGGCGCGGTCGACGGGCAGTTGGGCACTCGCGGCCATGAGTAGGCCGTCAGCCGAGACCAGGACAGCATGGGCTACGCCAGGAACCTCGTTGGCAAAGTTCGAAACCAGCCAATCCAGCTGACGATTCGTACCACCTAGATCGGGGTTCATCGGTCTCCTTTATCTCCGGTTAGGTTCATTGCTCTCATTGCGCGGCCATCCCGGACGCCCTGCTGGTGACGACTCAAGCTGGACCTGATCGTTTCTGGGTCGCGGCGCGGCGCCCGATCCGCCGCACCGCTGACGCCGCCGGGGACAAGCCTTCCGCCCGGATTGCGTTGCGGCAACCCCGCCGCCGTTTTCGTCTCCGGCTGCGCCTCGCTGGCCCGGCGAGCCGCTTGCCAACCCTCGTCACCCGGCGATTCGAAGGAGGCAGCCACCTGAGACCTATCCGTGTTGGGATCCGACAGCCACGCCGACATCATCTCGGCGAAGATCGGCGTTCCGCCCATCGACGCTCCCGACTCGTCCGCGGGCTGCAACCTGGTCTGGAAGAACGAGGCCGTCTTGGCCGGGTTGGACCGGAAGCTGTGCTTGCCGGGATCGCGCCCCGGCGAGGCGGCAGGCTGCTCTGGGCTCGCGGCGTGCTGGCCACCGCGATCGCGCTGCGGCAGCGCGATACCCGGCGGCACGGGCTGGCGCTGCGGCGCCTGAGCGCCCGGCTGCCGCTGCGGCAGACCGGTCAACCCGCTCTCGCGCTGCGGAAGGCTCGACGGCGCGGGCGGACGCTGCGGCAGACCGGTGGCCGCGCCCGCGTCCCGCTGCGGCAGACCGCTCGCCGTCGCATCTCGTTGCGGCAGACCGTTGCCGACGGCAGGCAGCGCGCCGGAGCCCGGCTCCCGCTGCGGCAAGCCGTTGGCGGACTCACGCTGGGGCAGACGGTGAGCACCGGCGTCCCGCTGCGGCAGACCGTTGCCGGGTTCACGCTGCGGCAGACCGGTGGGCGCCGCATCGCGCTGCGGCAGGCTGGGCGCGGGCTGCCGCGATGGCAGGCCGGTGGCACCCGATTCACGCTGCGGCAGGCCGGTAGCGCCCGGCTCACGCGACGGGAGACCCGTCGCGCCCGATTCACGCTGCGGCAGGCCGGTAGCACCCGGCTCACGCGACGGCAGGCCGATGGACGGTTCACGCGACGGCAGACCGGTAGCACCCGGCTCACGCGACGGCAGACCCGTGGCACCCGGCTCACGCGACGGCAGACCCGTCGCGCCCGATTCACGCTGCGGCAGGCCGGTAGCACCCGGCTCACGCGACGGCAGGCCGATGGACGGTTCACGCGACGGCAGACCACCCGCCGCCGACTCACGCTGCGGCACACCGTTCGAACCCGGCTGCCGCTGCGGTAGGCCGGTGGCGCCCGGCTCACGCGACGGCAGACGCGTCACACCCGGCTCACGCGTCGGCAGACCACCCGCCGCCGACTCACGCTGCGGCAGGCCGCCAGATGCGGAATCACGCTGCGGCAAGCCACCCAGACCGGAGTCGCGCTGCGACAAGCCGCCCAAACCGGAGTCACGCTGTGACAAACCACCCGCGGCCGATTCCCGCTGCGGCAGACCGCCGGAGGCGGACTCACGCTGGGGTAGACCGCCCAAGCCGGATTCCCGCTGCGGCATGCCCTTCGAAGCGTCTCGCGGCGGCACGCCGTTGGTGCCCGGCTGGCGCTGCGGCAGACCGGTGCTCGGCTGCGGCACGCCGTTGGCGCCCGGCTGACGCACCGGTAGCTCGCCCGAGTTCGGCTCACGCGACGGCAGGCCGGTACCGGACGACTCGGCGGGCCCACCGGGCTGGCGCGGCGGTGGACCGCCGGGGCTGAGGTTGCGCTTGGGCAGGCTGGCCGCGGCGAGCTTGCCACGCTGCGGACCACTCGGCGCGGGCTGCCCCGGCGCGGGCCGCAGACTCGTAGCCGACTGCTGGTTCTCCGAGCGCATACCGGACGACGTCATCGCCGAACCCGGCTGCCGCTGCGGCAGTCCACCCGGTCCCGTGGGGATCGGTCCGCTGGACGAAGCGGTGGGCTTGGCGCTCACGACCGGAATCGGGCCGCTCACCCCGGGATCGACGGTGACCATGACATTGCCCCCAGGAGTCCGCTGGACGGCCCGCATCTGCATGGACGACGGCGCCGACGGACGCTGTGGAGCGGCGGCCTGCGGCGAAGGCTGCGGGGTGACGGGCTGCCCCGCGCTCGGTTTGCCCGCGACGATGAGTCCGACGGGCACGTGCACGGTCACCGTCACGCCCGGATCGCGCGCGGTGTCGAAGGTCGGCCGCAGCCGCACGGTGAGACCGTGCCGCTCGGCGAGCCTGCCGACCACGAACAGACCCATGTGCCGGGCCGTGTCCGGCCCCGGCTCGGCGGTCTGCTCCAGACGGCGGTTGATATCGGCCATCTCGGCGGGCGGCATACCGATGCCGCGGTCGGCAACCTCGATGAGCAGTCCCTGATCGTGCGCCTGCGCGAACGTGAACTTGACGTCGGTCTCCGGAGGCGAGGCGCGCAGCGCGTTGTCGAGCAACTCGGCGAACAGATGCGCGAGGTCGGAGGCGGCGGGTTCCTTCAGCGAACCGCGCGGCGTAGCGCCGAGCTTCACGCGCTCGTAGTCCTCCACCTCGGAGATCGCGGCGCGCAGCACGTCGGCGATCTCGACCGGGGCGGACTTGGCGCGGCGCTGCCTGGTGCCCGCGAGAATCAGCAGGTTGTCGCCGTTACGGCGCATACGGGCGGCGAGATGGTCCAGCCGGAACAAGTTCTCCAGCAGGCGCGGGTCCTTCTCGTCGTACTCCATCGCCTCGATGAGCGTGAGCTGATGGTCGACGAGCGACTTCGACCGCCGCGCCAAGGTCTCGAACATGTCGTTGACCTGCGAACGCATCTTCGCCTGGTCACTCGCCAGGCGCAGCGCCTGGCCGTGGATGTCGTCGACCGCGCGGGCGAGCTGACCGATCTCCTCGGTGCTACGCACCGGCATCGGCTCCAGCGGCACCTCTTCCGGCGAGGCGCCGGTGCGGAGCTGGGCGACCTCGTGCGGCAGGTCGCTCTCGGCCACGCGCAGCGCAGCCAACCGCAGCCGGTGCAGCGGGACGATCATCGAGCGGGCCACGAAGACCGCGAGCAGCAGCGCGGCGAGGATGGTCGCGATGACGACCGCGGTATAGGTCCACGCGTCCCGCTGGGCGGTGGTCACCAGCGAGTCCATAGCGGAGTCGATGTCCTTGGTCGCCTTGCCGACGACGTGCTCGTACACCGCGAGGCTGTCGGTCAGCGACTTCTTCAGGTCACCGACCGGAAGCTGGCCCGCCTGCGATTGCGGGCTGGTCAGCAGCGCGATCCTGGTGTCGATGCCCGCGCGCAGGTCGGCGATCGAGGTGTCGCCGTCGGCGAAGCGGTGCGCGAGCACGTTGAGCAGCGCGCGCTCGGTGTTGGAGGCGATGAGGAAGTTCTGGACGCCGGACTGCTGGGAGCGCAGCACCTCAGGGAAGGCCGCCAGCTCGCTGACCAGCGTGGCACGGGTGTTGAGCGAGTCGACCAGGCGCAGTTTGGCCGCGTCCACCGCGGTGTCGCTGACCTGGCCGACCGTCGTCTCGACGATCCGGACGCTGTCGCTGCGGACGCGGTCGATCAGCGCGAGGGTGTCCGACGGCGGGCCGGTGGAGACCGACTTGCCCTGGGCGCGCACCCCCTTGGCCTGGGTGAGCATGCTGTCGATGGCCGCGCGCGCGCCCGGTACGCCGTCGAGTTTGCCGACCGCCTTCTCGGCGTTTGCGATCGCCTTGTCCAGGTCCGCCAGGTTCTGATCGGTCACCACGGACTGGTTGGATCCCAGCGAGATCATCTGCGAGCCCGCGGTGGTGGCGGTCTGCGCGCTGAGCGCGGTGACCGAGGGGATGGCGGCGACGTTGTCCGAGACGTCGGCGAGCCGGTTCGAGTCCGCGAACTCCGACGAGATCCTGGATACGCCGAGGCCGACCGCGACCGCGAGAGGCACGGCGAGGACCGCCGTCACCTTCCAGCGCAGGTCCCAGTTGCCCAGCGCCCAGCGGCTACTGCCGGAGCTAGCGGCGTCACGCATCTCCCACTCACTTTCCAAACTGGCCTCTACCACGCGCCATCAACCGAACCTCCACAATCGCGTGCTTGGCTCGACAGGTGGAGCTGGCCGAGAGCTGCGGCTGGCCGAGAAATTGCGTCTACGACGGCCCAAATAAGTGACATCAGATTCTAACGGATCAATAACTTCTTGGGTGACGGGGCGTGATGTCGCGATCATTGACCTGCCGGTTCCAGGCAAAACCAAAGGTAGCGGCACCCACCCGGGCGTCGCGTGAAGTCTGCCACAATCAACCAGATCTATCGAGGCGGGCATCGAGGCGAGGCTAGGGAGTCACGGGGTTGAACGTGCGGCACGAGTACCGACCGGCCTACCAGACCAGCTTGGTGGATCCAGCCGAGTTCTGGGCCGGCGCGGCCGAAGCGATCGACTGGGACGTGCCGCCGACGCAGATCGTCGACAGCGGCGCCCGCCCGGTAGCCAGGTGGTTCTCCGGCGCCCGGCTCAACACCTCCTTCAACGCGCTCGACCGCCACGTCCACCCCACCACCCCAGACTCGCCGAGCCGCGCCGATCAGCCCGCACTGATATACGACTCGGCTATGACCGACGCCACCGTTGTCTACACCTACGCCGAGCTGCTCGACGAGGTGTCGCGGTTCGCGGGGGCGATGGCGCGGCTGGGCGTCGCCGCGGGCGACCGCGTGGTGATCTACCTGCCGATGATCCCCGAAGCGGTGATCGCGATGCTGGCCTGCGCCCGCATCGGCGCGGTGCACTCGGTGGTGTTCGGCGGCTTCGCGGCCCCGGAACTGGCCGCGCGCATCGATGACGCCGAGCCGGTGTTGATCATCACAGCGTCCGGCGGCCTGGAACCGGGCAAGCAGATCGAATATCCGCCCATCGTGCTGCGCGCGCTGGATCTCGCCGAGACGACCGCGCCGCGCACGGTGATCGTCAAGCAGCGGCCGCAGTTCGACACGATCCACTTTCCCGCGCCGCAGCCCGCCACCGAGTACCTGCCGAGTTCGGCGGAGACCGTGGCCGCGCAGTGGCTCGACTGGGACGACGCCGTCCGCGACGCGCCGCGGGCCGACCCGGTGTCGGTCGCCGCGACCGATCCGCTCTACATCCTCTACACCTCCGGCACCACCGGGAAGCCGAAGGGCGTGGTCCGCGACAACGGCGGGCACGCGGTCGCCCTGGCCTGGTCGATGCGCAACATCTACGACGTCGACGCGGGCCAGGTGATGTGGGCCGCCTCCGACGTGGGCTGGGTGGTCGGACACTCCTACATCGTCTACGCGCCGCTGTTGGTCGGAGCCACCACGCTGCTGTACGAAGGCAAGCCGGTCGGCACCCCGGACGCGGGCGCGTACTGGCGGGTGGTGGACAAGCACAAGGTCGACGTGCTGTTCACCGCCCCGACCGCGCTACGCGCCATCCGCAAGGCCGACCCTGAGGCCGAGCTGGCCCACCGCCACGACCTGTCCTCCCTGCGCGCGCTGTTCTGCGCGGGCGAACGCCTGGACCCGGCCACCTACGCCTGGGCCGACGAAACCCTGCTCGCGGGCCGCTCGGACTGCCCCGTCGTGGATCACTGGTGGCAGACCGAGACCGGCTGGCCGGTCTGCGCGAACCCGCTCGGCCTGCAGCAGCTGCCGATCAAACCGGGCTCGGCCTCGGTACCGGTGCCCGGCTATCGACTACGCGTGCTCGATTCCTCCGGCAACGCGGTGGCGCCGAACACCGAAGGCAACATCGTCATCGGTCTGCCGCTGCCGCCCGGCACGCTGACCGGCCTCTGGCGGGACGAGGCCCGGTACGAGCGCTCCTATCTCTCCGCGTATCCCGGCCACTACCTCACCGGCGACTCCGGCTACTTCGACGAGGACGGCTACCTGTACGTCCTGGGCCGCAGCGACGACGTGATCAACATGGCCGGGCACCGGCTTTCGGCGGGCAGTATCGAGGCGGCCATCGCGGGGCACGAGGCCGTCGCAGAATGCGCCGTCATCGGGCTGCCCGACGAACTCAAGGGGCACCGGCCGCTGGCGTACGTGGTGCTCAAGTCCGGCGTCGACATCGATCCCGACCGGCTGCGCGACGAACTGATCGAGCGAGTGCGCACCCACGTCGGCGCGATCGCCGCGCTGCACGACGCCATCGTCGTGACCGCGCTGCCCAAGACCAGGTCAGGCAAGATCTTGCGCAAGACCATCCGGCAGATCACCTCCGGCGAGACTTTCGAGGTGCCTTCCACCATCGAGGATCCGGCGGTGCTGGTGGCGCTGGAGCAGCAGATCCGCGCGGCGCGTCCCGAATGGCGGGACCCGGCGCACAACACGGAGAACACCGACGACGTAGTGGCGCCGGACGTGGATCCGGTTGCGCCGTCCTGAGTTTCCGCACCGCCGTTAACGTCCTCAGAGTTTCCTCAGAGGATGTTCATGTCGGTGCCAGCAGTTCGAAATAGCCTCGAGACCGCCCGAAACCCCTCGATGATCTGGAGGCAGAGACATGAAACGTTCCGTAGGCCGCCCCGCCGTCGCCGCTGCGGCAGCAGGTGGAATCGCCACGGTCACGTTGCTACTGAGCCCCGCTATCGCCGCCGCGGGCCCGATGGAATACGCCGAGCCCCTGCTGACCTCGGACTGCTCGTTCGCCCAGGTCGACGCGGCCCTGCACGACAAGGCGCCGCAGCTGGCCGCGATGCTCGACGCGAACCCGAACCAGAAGGCCGAGTTGCAACGCAAGTTCGACCAGCCGGTCGAACAGCGCAGGGCCGAATTGCGGCGGGCCATCGACGAGAACCCGGACGCGGCGCGCCAGGCGGAGAACGACCCGCGGACCGCGCAGTTGCGCGACACCATCCGCGTCGTGGCGGAGACCTGCCACAACTACTGATCCCGCGGAAACACGGGTGACTCGCCGGGCATTTCCGTATTCCGGCGGGTCATCCCCTGGTTCCGAACGCGAGTCCGCGCGCCGACTCGCACGACCGAAGATTCACGGAGGCGGGGAGCAGAATGGACGACGTGACCTCGACCTCGAACCCGACGGTTCTCGTCGTCGACGACGACGAGGATGTGCTCGCCTCGGTCGAGCGCGGGCTGCGTTTGTCCGGCTTCCAAGTCCTGGTGGCCAGGGACGGCGCACAGGCGTTGCGCAGTGTGAACGAGAACGCGCCCGACGCCATCGTGCTGGACATGAACATGCCTGTGCTCGACGGCGCGGGCGTGGTGACCGCCTTGCGCGCGATGGGCAACGAGGTGCCGATCTGTGTGCTCAGCGCCCGCGCGTCGGTGGACGACCGCATCGCTGGGCTGGAGTCCGGCGCCGACGACTACCTGGTCAAACCATTCGTGCTGAAGGAACTGGTGGTCCGGATCAGGGCGCTGCTGCGCAGGCGGTCGGACGTACCAGCCCCCGCGACCCCGGGAGCGGTCGCCATCGGCCCGCTCGAGGTGGACGTCGCCGGCTACCGCGCGCTGCTGCACGGCCGCGAGATCGAACTCACCAAACGGGAATTCGAACTGCTGTCGACGCTGGCCAGGAACGTCGGAGTGGTGCTGAGCCGGGAACGCCTGCTGGAACTGGTGTGGGGCTACGACTTCGCCGCCGACACCAACGTGGTGGACGTCTTCGTCGGCTATCTGCGCCGCAAGCTCGAGGTGGACGGCACTCCCCGGCTGCTGCACACGATCCGCGGCGTCGGGTTCGTGCTGCGAGCGCCGAAATGACGGTGCCCGCCGCCGCACCGCCGAAAACCCGTCGGCGCCGATCGTTTTCGCTGCGCACCCGCGTCGCGGGCGCGGCAGCCGCAGGCGCGATCATCATCGTGACGCTGATCAGCCTGATCAGCATCCGCGCCATCGAGCGCAACAACGTGCGGCAATCCGACCAGCAACTCGACGTCGCGGCGCGAATCGTGCTGATCGAGCCGCAGATCGCCGTCCGGTTCATCAGCCTGACCGGCTTGAACAACAACATGGCGGTGACCGTCCGGGACAACGGCGAGGTGGTCGCGAGCACGCCCACGGAACTGCCCGAGTTGCCCACCGGCTCCCGCACCGTGCCGGTGGGCGGTACCCCCTACCGGATCCTGACCACCACCGAGAAGCAGCCCGCGGGCCGCGTGGTCGCAATCGGCATACCCGCCGCGGACGCGGCCGAGGCCACCGCCGAGCAGCAACGATGGGTGCTCGGCGGCGCGCTGCTGGCCATCGCCGCCGCCGCCGGGCTCGGCTGGTTGCTCGCGGGCGCTGCGGTGCGCCCGATCGTCCGGCTCACTCGGCAGGTGGGCGCACGCAGCGCGTTTCCCGATCCGAGCAATCCGCAGGCGCCGGTGGAGGGCGCGGGCGTGCACGAGGCGGAGCAATTGGCCGACGCGGTGAACACCATGTTGCAGCGGGTGGACCAGGCGCAGGCGCAGACCGCCGCCGCACTGGAGACCGCCCGCGACTTCGCCGCCGTGTCCGCCCACGAACTGCGCACCCCGCTGACCGCGATGCGCACCGATCTCGAGGTACTGCGCACACTCGACCTGGACGAGTCGCAGCGGTCGGAGATCCTGGGCGACCTGCAACGCAGCCAGGGCCGGGTGGAGAGCACGCTCGCGGCGCTGGAGCGGCTGGCCACCGGCGACCTGACCAATGAGCGCGACCACGTCGCCACCGACGTCGGCGACCTGTGCGACCAAGCCGCGCATGACGCCATGCGGCACTTCCCCGGCCTGGTCGTGCGCATCGATTCCGACGCCGAGCTGGTCACCCGCGGCCTGCCCGCCGGGCTGCGGTTGGCGGTGGACAACGCGCTGGCCAACTCGGTCAAACACGGCGGAGCGACCGAGGCCCTGGTCTCGGCGCACCGTGCGCCCGACGGCCACATCGTGATCTCGATCGATGACAACGGGCGCGGCATCCCGCCGCAGGAGCGCGAGGCCGTCTTCGACCGCTTCTTCCGCGGCAGCCAGGCGAGCAAGGGTGGCTCCGGACTCGGCCTCGCTCTGGTCGCTCAGCAGGCCCAACTCCACGGCGGCCGGGCCTATTTCGACGCGGGTACCCTCGGCGGCATCCGCTTGGTCCTGGACTTACCAGAGCGGTCGGCAACTTAGACAACTTTCAGAGAAACGCCAAGGGGGGTGCCATAACTCGCGTTTAGGGTCTGCGGCGTGATCGGAAAACGCGCCCGCTGGGGCCTTCTCGTCGTCGCCCTCGTCGCAGCTGGAGCGCTCGGCGCCGGGCTCACCGCTTGGACCGGGACGGATCGGGGGCCGACGGGGATCGCGCTGGTCAATGCCGATGCCGGGCCGACAGGGGCGCGCGTGGTCAAGGCATTGCAGGACGCGGGCGGCTACGAATGGACCGCCGCGGCGCCGGGTGCGGCGAACACGGACGACTACGCCGCGGTGATCACGCTGCCCGCCGACCTCACGGCGTCTATGGGCACTTTGGCCGGGCCCGAACCGAAGCGGGCCAAGGTCGCCGTGGACACGAACGAACACGCCGACGCCGACTTGGTGCACGGCGCGGTGACCGCGGTGACGCACCGGATCGGCGCGGCAGGCGTCGACGCCGCGCTCACCGCTGTCGCGCAGGCCAGGTCGCAGATGTCGCAGGTGCAGTTCAGCGCCCAGTTGCTCAACGCGGGCGTCGAGGCGGCCGCCGCGGGAGCCGACCAGTTCAGCTCCGGCGCCGATCAGTTGCTCGGCTTCCTGGAGTTCGCGAAATCCGGATCGGCGCAACTCACTTCGGCCATCGCGTTGCTGAACTCCACCGTCGACGGCGCCGCCGCGCAAGCGGGCCGGCTCGCCGCGGCCCTCGATTCGACCGGCATCACGATCGCGCAGGTGGAACGAACGGCGAACACGGTGAGCGGCGGACTCGACCAGATCCTGCCGCTGCTGCGCGCTCTGCCGTTCGCGAGCGACCCGGCACTCGCCGACGTCATCGGGAAGCTGGAAGCGCTGCGCGGCGTGTCCGCGCAGGCGGGATCCCAGCTGACCGGCCTCGGCTCGCTCGTCGGCGGCGCGGTCGACCCCGACACCGATCTCGGCACCCTGCTCCGCACCGTCGTCGACCGCCTGACCAGCGCGAGCGCGCAACTGTCCGAAGGCGCGAAACTCGCCGAGGGCCTGCCGCAGCTCGCCGAACAGGGCGGCGCTCAACTGGTCGGCGCCATCGGCCAGCTCACCGGCGGCGTGAGCCAGCTACAGAACATCGTGCACAACCTGAGCACGCAAACCGACAAGGCGGTGGCCGCGCTGCCGCAACGTAGCAGCACCCAGCAAGCAGCGCTGGCAGCGGCCCTGACCGACCCGGTCGAGATCGTCAGGAAGTAGATACGACGATGGCCCGTCTTCTTCTACAGAAGACGGGCCATACGCGAGCCACAAGAGGGCCGCAACACGCGGCGCCGCAAGACTAGTTAGCGTTCAGCAGGTCGATCACGAAGACCAGCGTCTTGCCGGACAGGGGGTGACCGCCGCCCGCCCCGCCGTAGGCCAGCTCCGGCGGGATGGTCAGCTGACGACGACCGCCGACCTTCATCCCGGGAATGCCGTCCTGCCAGCCCTGGATCAGGCCGCGCAGCGGGAAGGTGATGGACTCGCCGCGGTTCCACGACGAGTCGAACTCTTCGCCGGATTCGAATTCGACGCCCACGTAGTGCACTTCCACGGTGCCGCCGGGCACGGCTTCTTTGCCCTCGCCCTCGATGATGTCCTTGATCACCAGCTCGGTGGGCGCGGGCCCTGCCTGGAACTCGATCTCCGGTTTGGTCATTCGGCTATCCCCTTCGATAGATGGTGGATGGATTTCGTCAGCGATTGTTGATCTCGCGGTAATCGCGAGCGCCGTAGCCGGTGTAGATCTGCCGGGGACGGCCGATCTTCAGCGGCTCGCTGTGCATTTCGCGCCAGTGCGCGATCCAGCCGGGGAGCCGGCCCATCGCGAACAGCACGGTGAACATGCGGGTCGGGAAGCCCATCGCCTTGTAGATGACGCCGGTGTAGAAGTCGACGTTCGGGTACAGGCGGCGCTCGATGAAGTAGTCGTCGGTGAGCGCGGCCTCTTCCAGGGCCTGGGCGATGTCGAACAGCTCGTCGTGGCCGCCGAGCTTGCTCAGGATGGCGTCGGCGTGCTTCTTGGCGATCGAGGCGCGCGGGTCGTAGTTGCGGTAGACGCGGTGACCGAAGCCCATGAGCTTCACCCCGTCTTCCTTGTTCTTGACCTTGCGGATGAACTCCTTGACGTCGCTGCCGCTGGCCTTGATGCCGTCGAGCATCTCCAGCACGGCCTGGTTCGCGCCGCCGTGCAGCGGGCCCCACAGCGCGTTGATGCCGCCGGACACCGAGGTGAACAGGTTGGCGTCGGACGAGCCGACCAGGCGCACGGTCGAAGTGGAGCAGTTCTGCTCGTGGTCGGCGTGCAGGATGAGCAGCATGTCCAGCGCCGCGGCGACCTCGGGGTCCACCTCGTAGGGCTCGGCCGGGAAGCCGAAGGTCATCCGCAGGAAGTTCTCCACCAGGCTCAGCGAGTTGTCCGGGTAGAGGAAGGGCTGGCCGACCGACTTCTTGTACGAGTAGGCCGCGATGGTGGGCAGCTTGGCCAGCAGCCGGATGGTGGACAGCTCGACCTGTTCGGGGTCGCGCGGGTCCAGCGAGTCCTGGTAGTAGGCCGACAGGGCGTTCACCGCCGAGGACAGCACCGGCATGGGGTGCGCGTTGCGCGGGAAGCCGTCGAAGAACCGCTTCAGGTCCTCGTGCAGCAGGGTGTGCCTGCGGATGCGGTCGGTGAAGTCCTCGAGCTGGGCCTGCGTGGGCAGCTCGCCGTAGATCAGCAGGTAGCTGACCTCGATGAAGGTCGAGGCCGCCGCGAGCTGGTCGATCGGGTAGCCGCGGTAGCGCAGGATGCCCGCCTCACCGTCGATGTAGGTGATCGCCGACTTGGTCGGGGCGGTGTTCATGAAGCCCGGGTCGTACGTCACATACCCGGTGCTGGCCAGCAGCTTTCCCAGCTCGATCCCGTCGTTGCCCTCGGCGGCCCTGGTGACCGTCATCGGGAACTCGCCGCCGGGATAGGAAAGGACCGGCTTGGCGTCGTCGTCGACGTTGATGATGTTCTCAGCGGGCACGGAAGGATCCCTCTCAGGCTAGAACCACAGGCACCGGCGCGGTGGCGCACGATGCGCTTGCCTCAACGCTAGCCGTTGGCCGACGCGGACAATACCGGAGGGTAGTCCTGCGGCGGCTCACAAACACGTCCCGGCGCGGTGAGGTCCGGTGGCTTCCGCGAAACGCGGTCGCCAAGCGTTAGCACTGCACGTCACACGGCGATTTCGGCAGGAGCGCGACCGACACGGTAACGCGTGAAGGCCGGAAACGCGACCGCCGCGATCAGCACACCCACCACCACGAGCGCACCGCCGCCCGCCGCGGCTACAGCGGTACCCAGGCTCGCTGCCGCGAAACCGTGGGCAACATCACCGATGCGCGGGCCGCCCGCGACCACCACGGTGAACACCCCTTGCAGCCGCCCGCGCAGCTCGTCGGTGGCCACCGTCTGCAGCATCGTGACCCGCAGCGCGGCCGAGACCATGTCCACCGCGCCACCGAAGGCCGAGCACACCAACGCAATCCACAGCCCGGCGCCGAGACCGAGACCGTAGCCGGTGAGCCCGACGGCGAGGCCGAAGCCGACCATCGCCAGCCCCCACAGCGCGATGCAGACCAGGACCGCGAAGCCCTGCCTGCGGATGCGCGGAATCCACCCGGAGAACACGCCGCCGAGCACCGCGCCCGCCGACATCGAGGCGAACAACAGGCCGAGCGCGACGCCACCGGTCGCCGGGTCGCCGAAGGTCTCGTGCGCGATCTGCGGGAACAGCGCGCGCGGCATGCCGAACACCATGGCGATCACGTCCACCGCGAACGACGCCAGCAGCACCCGTTGCGTGGCGAGGTAACCGAAACCGTCCAGCACGGTGCGGAATCCGGCGCGGCGCACCGTTCCGGTCGGCGGCAACTCGGGCAGCCGCCAGACCGCCCACAACGTGGCCAGCAGCGCGACCGCATCGATCAGGTAGAGCGTGGCGAGCCCAACGACGGGAATGAGCACCCCGGCCAGCACCGGACCCGCGATGGCGCCGAATTGCATCACCGTCATGTTCAGCGAATTCGCGGCGGCCAGTTGGCCTTCCGGCAACAGGCGGGGGATGGTGGCGCTGCGGGTGGGCTGGTTCACCGCGAAGAACGCCTGCTGCACGGCGAACAGGCCGAGCACGAGCCACACGTTGTCCGCCCCTGCCACCGCTTGCAACCAGAAGGCCAGGGCGGTGAGGCCGGTGCCCGAGTTGGTGATCAGCAGGAGCCTGCGCCGATCCAGCACGTCGGCGAGCGCGCCGCCCCACAGGCCGAACACGATCAGTGGCACCAAGCCGAACAGACCGGCCAAGCCGACGTAACCGGAACTGCCGGTGATCTGGAAGATCTGCTGCGGAACCGCGACCACGGACAACTGCGCGCCGATCATGGTGACGATGCCCGAGCTCCAGAGGCGTCGGAAGTCCGGATTGCGCAGCGGAGTGGTGTCGGCGAGCAGTTTCACCGCCGCAGCGTAATCAGTCCTCCCCTCCGGATCGACGCGAGAATTCTCACGCCGGCGCTGGGAATACGTCAGGGCTGCAAGCGCTCGACCGTGGTCCCCGCGTCCTGGATCCGCACCCGGATGCGGTTGTGCAACCGGCCGCGCCGTCCCTGCCAGAACTCGACCTCGTCGGGACGGACCAGGAAACCGCCCCAGTGCGGCGGCACCGGGATCTCGTCGGTATCGGCGAATCGCGCGGTCGTCTCGGCCAGCGTGCGATCCAGTTCGGCCCGGGAGCCGATCGGCTGGGACTGGCGCGAGGCCCATGCGCCCAGCTGCGAGTCCCGCGGCCTGGAACGCCAGTAGGCCACCGTCGTCTCGGCGGAAACCCGCTCGACCGCGCCGCGCAAGTGCACCTGTCTGCCCAGCGCGGGCCAGACGAAGGTGACCGCGGCATACGGGAGGGCGGTCAACTGAGCGCCCTTGGCCGAGTCGTAGTTCGTGTAGAAGATCACACCCTCCGGGGAGAGCCCTTTGCACAGCACCGTCCGCGCGACCGGCCGCGGCGTGCCGTCGGCCAGCGACACCGTGGCCAGCACCATCGCGTTGGGTTCGGCGATGCCGACCGCGGTGGCCTGTTCGATCCAATGTCGCAGCAGCGGCTCCCAGCCGCCTGCGAGCCAGGTCTCGTCCAAGTCGACGTCGTCGTTGCCGCCGTGCGGGAGGCCGCCGTAGTCGACCCGCATGGCCGCGAGATCCGATGAATTGTCCAGGTCACGCATGGGGCAGACGTTACTCCTCGGTAGCGGGGAGCTAAGGTTTTGATGATCGGCATGTGCTCGTCAAATCCGACAACTTCCCATCGGCGAGAACATGCGACCCAAGTGCAAGGAGAGTCGCGACATGACTACCAGCCCCGCGGTTTCCGGTGGGCAGGCCACCGTTCCCAGCGATTTCGTCAGTGGCCTCGAGGGCGTGGTGGCTTTCACCACCGACATCGCCGAACCGGACAAGGACGGCGGCGCGCTGCGCTACCGCGGAGTCGACATCGAGAACCTGGTCGGGAGCCGGGTGACCTTCGGTGACGTGTGGGCGCTACTTGTCGACGGATCGTTCGGGCGCGGCCTACCGCCCGCCGAGCCGTTCCCGCTCCCGGTACACACCGGTGACGTGCGCGTGGACGTGCAGGCCGGGCTGGCCATGCTCGCGCCGATCTGGGGCTACCAGCCGCTGCTGGACATCGACGACGAGACCGCTCGCGAGAACCTGGCCCGCGCCTCGGTGATGGCCCTGTCGTACGTCGCGCAGTCGGCGCGCGGCATCTACCAGCCCGCGGTCCCGCAGAAGAAGATCGACGAGTGCACCACGGTCACCGAGCGCTTCATGACCCGCTGGAAGGGTGACCCGGACCCGCGCCACACCGAGGCCATCGACGCCTACTGGGTCTCCGCCGCCGAGCACGGCATGAACGCCTCCACCTTCACCGCCCGGGTGATCGCTTCTACCGGGGCCGACGTCGCGGCGGCGCTGTCCGGCGCGATCGGCGCCATGTCCGGCCCGCTGCACGGCGGCGCGCCCGCGCGCGTGCTGCCGATGATCGAAGAGGTCGAGCGCACCGGCGACGCGCGTGCGCTGGTCAAGGGCATCCTGGACCGCAAGGAGAAGCTGATGGGCTTCGGTCACCGGGTCTACCGGGCCGAGGACCCGCGCGCCCGCGTGCTGCGCGCCACCGCGAAGCGCCTGGCCGCGCCGCGCTACGAAGTCGCCGCCGCACTGGAGCAGGCCGCCCTGGCGGAGCTGCGCGAACGCCGTCCGGACCGCGCCATCGAGACCAACGTGGAGTTCTGGGCCGCGGTGATCCTGGACTTCGCCGAGGTGCCCGCGCACATGATGCCCGCCATGTTCACCTGCGGCCGCACCGCGGGCTGGTGCGCGCACATCCTGGAGCAGAAGCAGCTGGGCAAGCTGGTCCGCCCGGCGGCCATCTACACCGGCCCCTCCCCTCGTAGGCCCGAGGACGTCGAGGGCTGGGCCACGATCGCGCACACGTAGCGCGACCACAGCGTCACGACCGCGAGCCGGACGTGACGGCGGAAGCTGTTGTCCCGCCGTCGCGTCCGGCTCGCGTAGCATCCGGGAGGGGAAGCTAGAGGACTAGAGGGATGCTGGACGAAGGAATATCGAGGCGGCGGATGCTCGGCGTCGGCGCCGCTCTGGCCGCAGGATTCGCCGCCACCGGGTGCGGCACCACACAGAACACGGCTCTCACGCAGGCGCGCGCGTCGGTCGCGCCCGGCGCCACCACCGGGATGCGGGCCGCTCCGGTCTCCGCGTCCCTGGACGCGGGCACACCGGTCGCCGTCGCCGCCAGGCACGCCGGGATCTCGCCGAAGCGGTGGGGCGTCGAGATGGCGGGAATCACAAGTGCTTTCACCGCCGCGGGCAAACAGATGGCGCTCACTTTCGACGCCTGCGGCGGGACCGGCAACAACGACATCGACGAGTCGCTGGTGAACTTCCTGATCAGCGAGCGAATTCCGGCGACGTTGTTCCTCAACAAACGCTGGATCGATGCCAACCGCGCGCGTACCGCGCAGTTGGCGGCGAATCCGCTCTTCGAACTGGCCAATCACGGTGTGGCGCACAAACCGCTGTCGGTGAACGGCCGCGAAGCCTATGGCATCGCGGGAACCGCTTCGGCGCGGGAGGCGGCCGACGAAGTGTGGGCCAACCACGAGTTGCTCACCACGATCACCGGCAAGCCGCCGCGATTCTTCCGCGCGGGCACCGCGCATTACGACGACGTCGCGGTGTCCATCGTCAACGAATTGGGCGAAACCCCGGTCGGTTTCAGTATCAACGCCGATTTCGGCGCGACCGCGTCGGCCACCCAAGTGCAATCGGCGATGAATGCGGCCGCGCCCGGCGCTATTTCACTGGCCCATATGCATCGGCCGCGCTCCGGAACCGGAGCGGGGATGATCGCGGCGCTGCCGAAGATTCGCGCCATGGGTTTCACCTTCGTGCACCTGTAGCCGCTCGACCGTATTCGCCAGAGGTTTACTCCTCGAGCGAGGCGACCCAGTCGACGGCGACCGTGTCGCCGCGGTCCACTTCGAAGAAGGCGACCTCCAGATGCCTGCCCAGGTCGACCAGCCGGAGGGCGTGCAGCGGCACCGGCTGGACCAGCCGTACCCGCCACGGCTTGGGTTCGTCCCAGGCGCGCAGTTCGAGGTCCAGCCGCAGCACCGGGTCGTCACGACCGGAGTAGTCGGCCGCGACCGGCGCGGCGGCGAGCACGGTGGCGTCGGCGCGGCGGCCGTCGGCGAGGATCTTCGCGATGCTCGCCCGGCCCGCTTCTTCGAGGTCGGGCACGTACAGGACCAGGCGATCGCGGTCGCGCGGGTCCACCCGGCAGCACACCACGTCACCAGGCCGCATCCATTCCAGGTCCGCGTCCGGCACTCGCTGCCGCACCCGGCTCTCGTAGGGGAACTCGCCGGCCAGCTGCACGCGGACCCAGAACACGTGGCCCGGTTCGGTGCGGCGCGGACGCACGCCGAGGATCGTCGCGGTTCCCGCTTCCCCGCGGATCAACAACTCCCGCCGCATCGCGTCCGAGACCGTCGCGCCGCGCAGGCGGAGATTCCGCGCCCGCCGGCGCAGGCGCCACCCCGAGTTAGCTGACGGCATGCTCATGGGCGCTTACGTTAGCCGGAGTGTGGGCGTCGCCACAGCGACACCACCGACTACCCTGTTGGCCATGACCTCTGCGTTTCCGACCATTCCCGACGACCTCAAGCCCGCCGACGGACGGTTCGGCTGCGGCCCCTCCAAGGTGCGCCCGGAGCAGCTGCAGTCGCTGGTGAACGTCGGCGCCTCGGTGTTCGGAACCTCGCATCGGCAGAAGCCGGTCAAGGACGTGGTGGCGCGCGTGCGTTCCGGCTTGCGCGAGCTGTTCGGCCTGCCGGACGGCTACGAGGTGGTACTCGGCAACGGCGGCACCACCGCTTTCTGGGACGCGGCGGCGTTCGGCCTGGTCCGGGAGCGTTCGCTGCACCTGACCAACGGTGAGTTCAGCTCGAAGTTCGCCGCTGTCACCAAGGGCAACCCGTTCATCGGTGACCCGATCGTGGTCTCGGCGGAGCCGGGCAGCGCGCCGGAGCCGGTGTCGGACCCGTCGGCGGACCTGATCGGCTGGGCGCACAACGAGACCTCCACCGGCGTCTCCATCCCGGTGCGACGTCCCGCGGGCTCGGACCACGCGCTCATCGCCATCGACGCCACCTCCGGCGCGGGCGGCCTCCCGGTGACCATCACCGACGCCGACGTCTACTACTTCGCACCGCAGAAGTGCTTCGCCTCCGACGGTGGCCTGTGGGTCGCGCTGATGAGCCCCGCCGCGCTGGCGCGGGTCGAGGAGATCAAGGCGTCGGGCCGCTGGACGCCCGATTTCCTGTCGCTGCCGATCGCGATCGACAACAGCACCAAGGATCAGACCTACAACACCCCCGCGTTGGGCACCCTGCTGCTGTTCGCCGACCAGATCGAGTGGCTCAACAACAACGGCGGCCTGGACTGGGCGGTCAAGCGCACGCTCGACTCCTCCTCGCGCCTGTACTCCTGGGCGGAGTCGAGCGAATACGCCACCCCGTACGTCACGGACCCGGCGCACCGCTCGCAGGTCGTCGGCACCATCGACTTCGCAGACTCGGTCGACGCGGCCGCGGTCGCGAAGATCCTGCGCGCCAACGGCATCGTGGACACCGAGCCCTACCGCAAGCTGGGCCGCAACCAGCTGCGTATCGGCATGTTCCCGGCGATCGATCCGGACGACGTCAGCCAGCTGACCCGCGCCATCGACTGGGTCGTGCAGAATCTCGGCTGAGCGCCGCCTATTTCGGTCCGGAGTGCGCAACACGCCCGGGATCGACACGCCGCAGAATTAGCCATAGCGGAACGAACAGAGCAGATTAGCGGGGCACGGACGTCTCCGAGGAGATTTCCGTGCCGCGTGTCCTGCCCCATGAATCTCAGAAGTGCACTACTGTTTCGGAAAGTGGGCGGTGTCGCGAGTCGACGCGATAAGGAGGTAACGGTGCGTGAACTTCGAGTGATCGGGGTGACGCCCGACTCCACGCACATCGTGTGTATCGACACCGAGTCCGGTCAGAAGTTCCGGCTGCCCGCCGACGACAAACTGCGAGCCGCCGCGCGCGGAGACCTTGCCCGATTCGGCCAGATCGAGATCGAAATGGAAGCAACTATGCGTCCCCGCGATATCCAGGCCCGTATTCGAGCAGGGGCCTCAGTGGAACAGGTCACCGAAGAATCCGGAATGCCGGCCAGTCGCGTCGAGCGATTCGCCTATCCGGTGCTGTTGGAGCGAGCCCGCGCCGCCGAGCTCGCCCAGAAGGCCCACCCGGTCCGTCCCGACGGTCCCGCCGTCGACATCCTCATCGATGTGGTCACCGCCGCGTTCACCGCGCGCGGGCACAACATCGAGGGTGCCGAATGGGACGCCTGGAAGGACGAGAAGGGTTACTGGGTCGCCCAGTTGCAGTGGCAGAACGGACGATCCGAGATCGCCGCGCACTGGCGCTACCAGCCCGACGCGCACGGGGGTTCGGTCTCTCCGCTCGACGACCCGGCCTCCGATCTGATCGATCCTGATTTCGGACGCGCGCTGCGCGGACTGGCCACGATCGTGCCTCCGGAACCCGAGCCCGCGCCGCCGCAGCCGGAGCCGGTGGCCGAACCGCGTCCCGCCCCGGCCGCACCGCCCGCGCGCACCGCGAGCCGACAGAGCCAGCCGACGCTGGACGAGTACTACGAACAGCGGGCCGTCGCGGCCGGTGGCAGCGCCGCCGCGATCCCGCCGGGCAACGCCACGGCGCCCGCCGCGGCTACGCCTCCCGCGCCTCCCGCGGCCGCCGCCAACGCGACGCCTACCGCCGGTGCCGCCGTGCCACCGGCCGCCACCGTGGACACTCCCGCGCCGACGCCCGCCGCGCCCGAGGAGCCCGCGAAGCCCGCGGCCAAGGCTCCGGCGAAGCCGACGCGCAGCAAGCGCGGCAAGGCCCCGATGCCGTCCTGGGAGGACGTACTGCTCGGGGTACGCAGCTCGGGTCACTGAGCGCCGCCCCGCCACCGCGGGTCTTCGTCGTACCCGATCAGTCACGTCAGCGCGGTTCCAGGTGTCCATCGCGGACGCGTAAGCGCGCGAAATCAGTGGTCACGAACCGGCGTTCGTGGTGCGAAGCCGCACCGAGGCCGGTGCGGTGCGAGTAGATTTCGGTGTGGTCGACGACGAGCGCCGACGGTGACCGCAGCGATGCCGCGGCCTATGCCTTCGCGCGTTGCTCGAAGTTCGCTGAGTTCGATTCGTGCGACTATCGGGAGGTGCCGGAATGCTGTCCAAGGCTTGGTCGCTCTGGTACGTCGACGCACCGGACCCCCTGGCGGTACTGCGCGCGAACCACAACCCGGACCCCCAAGCCGCACTGGCACTGGCGAAGCAACTGCACCAGGACCGCGACGTGCGGCCGATCCTGGCAGGCACGCTGGCTGGTTGCGCGGGCCCGGCGATCGACGAGGTCTGCATCGGCTGCTTTCCGGGCGTGACGGTGCTGTGCTCGGCCCAGGCCGCGCGCATCCACCCGACCGAGATCCCGGAGTTGCTGGTACGTCCGCTGGCCTCGGAGCACACCTACCTGGTGTCGTTCGACGTCGAGCACGGCTGGGGCGCGTTCGCGCACTGGGAGCGCGGCGAGTTCCGCAGGTCGTTCAGCTCGACCCGGGTGTACATCCTGGAGGACGAGGGACTTCCGCTGGTATGGGAACGGTCCTACTGGGCCGGCGAGCATCCGGTGCGCTGGCGCGCGGGCGAACTGCCCGACCCTCAGTCGCTGCCGTTCGATCCGCCCGACTTCGCCGACGCGGCCAACAACGAATGGCTGGGCTTCCACTACCGCGGGGCCGCCGCATCCGGCGCGCTCGGCCCCGGGGACATACCTATCTGCAAGTTCGCACTGCACCCGAAGGGCAAGCTGCCCACCTCGGGGCTGCGCGGCTCAGCCGACGGCGGGGCGCACACGACCTCGCGCAAGCGTGGCCTGTTCGGCTGGCTGCGCGGACATGACCCCGTCGGTTAGCCGCGTCGCCCCGAGGCCCGGGAGTGTCAACCGAATAGTCCGCCCAGCAGCAATATGACCCACCCGAGCAGCACGCCCGCCGCGCCGCCTCCGATCACCCACCGTGTCACCGGAGCGAAACGCCAACGCCATGCGGTGGGCGCGGCGCCGCCGGCCGCGACCAGATTCACCGCCACCGCGAGTAACGGATGCACTTCGGCCAGCGCGGCCCCGAAGGCGTACACCGCGACCGCCGACAGCAGCGCCACCAGGAACGCCACGGTGAGGCCCGCGCCCCACGGTGTCGGGTCCTGGTAGGACGGATACGGCCGGTACGGTCCGGTCACGCCGTCCTCACCCGCTCGTAGAACGCCATCGCGGCCGCGGTAGCCACATTCAGCGAATCGGTGCCCGGCGTCATGGGGATGCGCGCGCGGACGTCGGTGGCCCGCATGGCCTCCTCGGTCAGTCCCGGCCCCTCGGCTCCGAGCAACAACGCCACCCGCTCCCCCGTCATCGCCGCGGCCAGATTCGCCGCCGCCGGGTCGGGCGTGAGGGCGATGATCTGGAATCCCTTGCGCCGCAGTATATCCAAACCATCCGGCCAATCCGGCACGGATGCGAACGGCACGCGCAGCACATGTCCCATCGACACCCGGACGGCGCGGCGGTACAGCGGGTCGGCGCAGCGGTCGCCGAACAGGATCGCGTCGGCGCCGAGCCCGGCGGCGTTGCGGAACATGGCGCCGAGATTCTCGTGGTCGTTGACGCCTTCGAGCACCGCGACCGTGCGCGCCTTCTCGATCACCTCGTCCAGGCCGAGATCGGTGGGGCGGCGGGCGACGGCAAGCACGCCGCGGTTGAGGTGGAATCCGACCACCTCGGCCATCACCTCGGCCGTGGCGCGGTAATACGGCACGTCGACGGTCACCAAGTCGTCGGCGAGTTCGGCGCGCCTGCGCTCCACTCCGAGCAGGGCGGTCGGCGCGAAACGCGAATCGAGCATGCGCTGGACCACCACGACGCCCTCGGCGATCACCAGCCCTTTGCGCCCGGGTAGATCGGGCCTGCGATCGGCCGACTTGAGATCGCGGAAGTCGTCGACCCGTGGGTCGGCGGGGTCATCGATGTCGATCACTTCGGCCACCGCTCCATCCTGCCGGGCCGCCGCGGCCGGGTCCGAATCGGTATTCGCCGCGCGGTCGCGGACGGCGAAAATGCGGTGCGGGCAGGTACGCGGGCGTGGGATGGTCGAGGCATGACCCTGCCGGGAATCACCATTCGGTCGACCACCGCGGACGACGCGGCCGCGATCACGACGCTGGTGGAGACCTCGTTCGGCACCCGCTACGACCCGGCCGAGGTGGACCCGAATCCGCTGCTGTTCCCACCGGAGAACTCGATCGTCGCGGTCGAGGGTGGAGAGGTCGTCGGGCACACGCAGTCCACCACCATGACGGTGACCGTGCCCGGCGAGCGGACCGTGCGGGTGTGCGGCATCGCGGGCGTCGGCGTCGCACCGACGCACCGGCGGCGCGGCATCCTCCGCGCCATGTACACCGAACAGCATCGGCGCGTCGAGGCCGACGGCTTGCCTCTGACCATGTTCACCGCGAGCGAGGGCGGCATCTACGGCCGATTCGGTTACGGTCCCGCGACACGGGAGAACGCGGTGGGCATCGAGCGGCGCTTCGCCGAATTCCTCCCCTCGGCACCCGATCCCGGCGGTGTGACGCTGCGCCCGCCGAGCGAGCTGCGCGCGGCGGCGGAGGCGATCTACGACCGATGGCGCAGGCTGGTGCCCGGCGCGCAGGTACGTCCTGCGGCGGCCTGGGACATCGTGTTCGATGATCCGCAACGCTACCGGGAGGGCGGGACCACCTTGTTCGGACTGCTGCACGCCGACGGCTACGCGCTGTATCGGTACCACGCGGACGGCAGGGCACGGACGGTGGAAGTCGCCGAGATGCGGACGGTCACGGCCGAGGCACACGCGGCCCTGTGGCGGGCCTTGCTCGGACTCGATCTGGTGCGACGGGTGGATGCCGTGCTGACCGACCACGACCCGCTACCCTATCTGCTGACCGATCCCCGCCTGGTGCGCACCACCGCCCGCTACGACGGGCTGTGGCTGCGCCTGATGGACGTCCCGGCGGCACTGACAGCCCGCGCTTACGCGAGCGACTTGGACGTGACGCTAGAGGTGACCGATCCCTTCCGGGACGCGGGCGGCACGTACGCACTGCGCGTGCGGAACGGAGAGGCCGAATGCGAGCCGACCGATCGCGCGGCCGATATCGGGCTCGGCATCGACGTGCTCGGCAGCATGTATCTCGGCGCGTATCCCGCGCGAGTGTTCGCCGCGGCGAACCGGTTGCGGGCGAAAGACGCCGCGCAGCTGCGTACCTTCGACGACGCCTTCCGCGCGGAGCGGGACGCGATGCTCGGTTGGTTCTTCTGACGACGCGCGGCGGACCGCGGGCTGGCATGCTGGTCTCATGAAGCCGATTCAGCTGATCCTCAACATCCTGTGGCTCGTCTTCGCTGGATTCTGGCTGGCGCTCGGCTACATCGCGGCGGGGATCATCTGCTTCATCCTGATCATCACGATTCCCTTCGGCATCGCGTCGTTCCGGATCGCCGCCTACGTGCTGTGGCCGTTCGGCCGGACCACCGTGGAGAAGCCGGGCGCGGGCGCGGGCTCGCTGATCGGCAACATCATCTGGTTCATCGTCGCGGGGTGGTGGCTCGCGCTCGGGCATCTGCTCACCAGCATTCCGCTGTTCCTGTCGATCATCGGCATTCCGTTCGGCTGGGCGAACCTGAAGTTCATACCGATCTCGCTGTTCCCCCTGGGGCGGGAGATCGTGGACAGCGATCGGCCGTTCGGCGCGCAATAGCGCCAGGTCCACCAGGGTTTCCATCGCTCGACGCCGTGGAAGAAGAGCTGCGCCATCTCGCGACGACACTGTGATCCGCATCACAGTGTGTTAACGAAATCACACCTCCGTGCGAAGGTTAGCTAGAAGGTAACTGATTTATTTCCAGTGCCCACAGCGTCCCCAGCGGGCGCCGAGCCGACCGCACGGAGGGCTCCACCATGACCGACCGAACCGCCCGCCGGGCCGACTCGGACACCGCGCCACTCGCGCCGATCGCGGTGACTCTGGGAGTGCTGCTGCTGATCGGCGCGGCCACCCAGCTCACGCGCCTGCCCCGATGGGCCGACGACTACGGAGTTCTGGTCTATCCGGCCTTCGTCCTGTGCCTGACCATCGCGGGCGGCCTGCTGTGGTGGGGCGCCGGGATCATCAAAGCCAAGCGCTGACCCACTCCGTCGGCGGCGTGCCCGACGAACGCCGTTACGGCCGTGGCGCTTACTCGGATTCCGCGACGATCTGCTTCATGATCGCCACGGCACGGGTGAGCACGACGAGTTGGTCCTCGGTGAGCGTCGACAGCCGCTCGGTCATCCATGCCTCGCGGGCGCTGGCTTCGTCGGCGATGAGCGCGCGCCCCGCCGGGGACAGCGAGACGATGATCTGACGGCCATCGGTCGGATGCGGATTGCGCTCGACCAGATCGAGGTCGGTGAGCGAGGCGATGACGCGGGTCATCGACGGGGGCTGGACGCGTTCCTTGGCGGCGAGTGCCCCCGGGGTCATCGCGCCCTCGCGCGCCAGCGTGGCGAGCGCGGAGAGTTGAGTCAGCGAAATCTGCGAGTCGGCACGACGGCCGCGCAGGTGCCGCGTCAGTCGAACGACCGCCAGCGAGAGCTCACCAGCAAGGGCTCTGACATCCGATGGCGTTGTCACAGTGGCAAACGATACGGGACCGAGGGCGGCCGGTCGCGGCTTCCCGCCATGGTGCGGCCACCTCGTCTTCGCGCGGGCGGCGGACTCCTCCGAGCCGGGCCGATTAGGCTTGACCCGTGACACAGAAAGTCCCGCAGCTTCCGCCGCGCCTGACCGACCCGCGCCCCGTGCTCGCGGTCGGCAGCGCGCTGTGGCTGATCGCCACCGTGGTGGTGTGGGCGGGCGGCGACCGGTGGGCGTCGGCCCGTCCGGTCTGCCTGATGGGCCTGGTGGTGGGGCTGATCGGACTGGTCATCTATCTGGTTCAGCGCCGCGGCGCGCGGCGCGGGGACAAGGGCGCGCAGACGGGCTTGTAGCCGGCCTGGTTACCTTCGGACCAGCTCGAATTCGTCGGTCGTGCCGGTGAGCGGGTAGAGCGCGCCGCCGGGATCCAGACGGGTGGCGTAGTGCTGGAAGCGATAGCGTCCCGGCTCGGCGTCGAGAGGGATGTCCCAGGTGAACCGGGCCACCGACTCGGCGAGCCCGCGCTTGCTCCAGTGGTATTTCACCGCCCACTCGCCCTCGTTGGCCACCCGCACCCATTCGCCGGAAGCATTCCTGCGCTGCACTTCCAGGAACGTCCCGTTACGCCGATTGTCGTGTTTCGGGTGGGCCGAGACGAATTCGGCCAGCACTTGGTCTCCTGGACCGTAGGACGGGTGCGGTTGCACGAGCACGTCACCGAAGTCGCGACCCGGCGCGGCCGCGTCCGGACCCGCGCCCGGCTGGAAGTTCGGTTGCAGCTGGGACACATCGCGCGGGGCCGGGCCGCGCGGCACCGGTCCACGGGCGGCGAATGCCGTAGCCAGACGGGTGAACTCCTGCTGATAGGCGCACAGCGTGTAGCGGCCGAACAGCGTCGAAGCGCCCTCGTACTGCTGGGAGTCGTATTCCTCTGGCGTGGTGACGTATTCGTGGTAGGCGTTCGCGTATCCCTGCATGAGCACCTGCTCCAGCGGGACGCTCAGCGCCGCGGCGACAGCCTTGCGAATGCGCAGGCCGGACGTGATGGTGAACTCGCCGCCCGCGGCGGCCAGATAGAGCTCGCCGATGCGAACGAGCTGAATCGGCACCACATTCGGCACCCATGGCACCGGAGGCAGCAGGCCCAACGGCACCGCGATCGCTTTCGGCGCCTGCGCGTCCGCCAGCCAAACCGGCGCGGGCTGGGCCGGATCGCCGAGCGACTCGATAAACGGGTTGCGCACGCCCTCCGGGATCGGGCCGCCGGGCAGTCCCGGACCGTCCTCGACGCTGCCCGCGATCAGCGACACCCCCGCCGCGGCCGGTGCGGTGCGGCGCGGCATGCCGTCCGGCGTGAAGCGGCCGTCCACGGCGATGTCCGCCAGGTCGATGTAGCAGAGCGTCCCGTCGACCGGGCCGGAGATCGACCGGGCCTGGGTCACCGCTTCTTTCGACGCCGTGTACTGCCGCTCGCCGAGGATGCGGGTGTTCTCGAACTCGTCCTCGGTGGGACCGGAGCCTTGGCGCAGGTTCAGGTTCGGGGACATGTCACCGGCGTTGGTCTGCGCGAAGGCAGCGACGAACGCGGGCTTGCCGTCCAGGTAACGCACGCCGTGCTCGATGCGCTCGGCGGAGAACGCGGCGTAGCCCTTGTTGTCCGAGCTGATCAATCGGTTCGTGTTGGTCATGGACGTGTTGTGCGTGGCGAACCAGGTGATGGTCCCCGCCGTGCGCCCGCCCTTGCGCAAGACGAGAGTGGTCACGGCGGGGTCTATGGCATCCGGGAAATGCTCTTTGTCCGCAGGCGGATTGAGTTCCCAAGCCACGCGTGACCGATTCACGCTCGCGTTGTGCAGCTCGGCGCGGCCGAGGGACAGCGAGCCGGGGCCGAGATCGGCGTGCGCGGCGGCGATCGCCTCGACGATCCCGTTGACCTCGGCGTCGTACACCTGCTGCTGGAAACCGAGGATGGACAGGTTGTAGGCGTAGTCGTTGCTGGAGCCGCCGCAGGTCGCGTGCGAATGGGTCGATGTCAGCAGGACGTTCTGCTCGGTGTACAGGTCGCCGAAACGCCGGGCCAGTTCGGTCAGCACGCCGCGGTGCACGGACTGGAAGATCATTCCGTTCTCGGCGACCACGAAGACGATCCGCCGCCCCGCGCCGCCGATGATGAACGCCCGCGCCCGCGGGCGCAGGTGGATGCCCGCGGTCTGCTGCTCGAGCTGGGAGTAGCCCATCATCCCGCATTCGGCGGCCGGGCCGGTGATGTCGGAGAGTCCGACACCGATCTCGTAACCGCCGGAATCCGGTGCGGCGGCCGCCGGAACGCCGAGTGCGTCGCTCATCCCGGGTACCGTCGCGGCCGCGAGCGTGGCGGACCCGATCGCCGTCCGAGTCAGAACAGTTCGGCGTGACACCGGCATACCCGTCTCCTTCTGTCCCGATGCAGCGAACCACACAACTGGTCACTCGTCCAGTCCAGATTTTTTCCACCCTTGAATTGACTGCACGAGCCGTGGGCGCTTAACTCCCTTGGGTGTCCTCCCGATTGAGCGTCGAAGAACGACGGGCCCACCTTATCGAGGCCGCGATCGGCCTTGCCGAGAAAAAGGGTGTTGCGGGCGTGACCACGCGTGATGTCGCTCAGGCGGCCGGCGTCTCGCTCGGTGTGGTGCATTACTGTTTCGAAAACAAGGACGCGCTGATGACCGAGCTGGTCAAAGCGTTGTCGATGGAATTGCGCGATTCCGTCGACGCGAACGAAACGGTTTGGCAGGACGTCGGAAGTGGAAAAGAAGCCCTTCAAAAATTGATCCGCGCGGGTCTGGAACTGATGTGGCTGAACATCGAAGCCACTCCGGAACGACAACTGCTCACTTACGAAACGACCACTTACGCGTTGCGCGAGGGCGAACAAACCCCGGCGAAACTCGCGATCGCGCGCGAGCAGTACAACTTCAACGACTCAACGGTCGCCGACATCCTGGAGCACGCGCGCGACGCGACCGGCAACACCTGGTCGGTCCCGGTGCAGACACTGAGCCGGTTCACGCTCAACGTCATCGACGGTGTGGTGCTGCGCTGGTTGGTGGACAACGACAGCGAGAGCGTGCGCGGGCAGCTCGATCTGCTGAGCGAGATGCTCACGGGGTACGCGGCGCAGTAGCCGAGCTCAGCCACCCGGCCGCGGCGCGCGGACGTGCACGGCCGAGCCGGTCTGCCACCAGGGCACCGCGACCGTGGCCTCGATCGCGCCGCTCAACCGCACCGTCAGGTCGTGGTGTACGACCAGCTCGCCCGCTTGCGGCGGCAGAGCGAACAGCTGCCGCAGCACGACTCCCAGCGGCTCCGCTGCCCAGGTCGTGCGACGTCCGACGCTCACCACCTCGCCGGTGACGGCCTCCGACACCAGCCGCAGATCGAGCAGAGCCGCCAGAGACGAGGCCGTTCCGGCGTCGCCGACAACCAATCGATCCGGCGGCACCGCCAAGCCGAACCACGGTCGATCGAGGACGAACGCGTCTTCCGGATCGACCACGGCGCCGGTGAGCGCGCGCACGCGATCGGGTGGCCGCAGGTCGGCGAGGTCGAGCAGGCCGGCGGCGACAGCGGCGGCCAAGCGGGCATGAGTGCGGGAGACGACCTCCGGCGAGGGAGTTCTCGACGTGTCGGCGAGCGCCTCCAACAAAGCGGCGGCCAACTCGTCGGTGATCGTCGCGGGGTCGGCGAGAATCGCGCGACAAGCGTCCGGGTCGACACCGGCGACGGCGAACGCCGGTAACAGACCGTCGAAGTCGGTGTCGGCGGGATGGCGCAGAAGTCCCAGCGGAGTGCCGTCGACCCGCGCGTATCGGCGCAACCACCACGCGGTGTAGCCGTCGGCGTCGGTGAGCAGGCGGCGGGTGCGCGGCGACCCGGCCAACTGCCGCAACGCTTCCGGCCAGGCGGCGTCATCGATCAGGTCCAGGTCACGGACGGCGACCAGCTCGGGCGGATCGTCCGGCAGCGTGGACCACCAGTGCTCTTCGTCGTCCAGATCGTGGTCAGGACCAGTCGGATCGGCTTCGACGATCACACCGAAATCCCAGCCGACGCCGACGGCGCGCAGCGCGTCCGCGCCGTAGCGTTCGACCAGTTCTGGGTCGACGGTGCCGAACGGCGCATCGGGCACCAGCAGCTCGCGCAGCGGCGCGCCGGGCAGCAGCAGTTCGTCGGCGGGCCGCGAGTCACCTTCGGTGTCGGGCAATTCCAGCAGGCCCAGCCAGGAAGGCAGTGCCTCCCGGTCGGCATGCGCGGCGAGACGCAGGATGGCATCGGCGGTGTCGGGGTCGCCCGGATGGTCCTCCAGATCGGCGCGCAAGCCCGGGTCGGTCAGGAGATCCTCGGCGGTGGCCGACCGCGCGCCGAGCCGAGCCAGCAGGGGATGCGCGGCCTCCGGATGCGCCAGCCTGGCCCAGTGCAGCGGGATCGCGACCTCGAGCTGATCGTCCAGCACCACGGTGCGCGGCCCCGTGACGAGTCTGCCGTCGGCCAGCGGCACCGCCAGCGCGCCCAACTCCTCCGCCGCGAGCGGATCCACCACGAACGGTTCGAGCGCCGCGTAGAACGAGCGCCACCAACTCGGCGGCCGCTCCAAGCCCCCGGACAACTCCGCCAGCCGAGCCAATCCGAGCCGGTGCACGTCCAGCGCGCCCATGGCCTCGGTGTGTGCCCGTCCGGAGAGGTCCGGGATCACCAGGGGACCGACCACTTCATCGAGCAGCTCGGCCAATTCCGCGGTCAGACCGGTCAAGACGTACGCGCGGGTGGGGACGGCGATGTTCCCCGCTTCGACGTCGGCGACGGCACCGGATTCTCGGCCCCGCAGTTCGTCGTCCGCGCCGGGAAAAGCGGGAGTGCCCGACCCGAGGTGGTCCGCGGTCAAGGGCTCGGGGTCGCCTAGGCCTTCCGGGTAGGCGTGCCGGTGGGTGGCGACTACCGGCAGCCAAGAACGCGTCTGCAATTCGCGCAGCAGCGCTTCGCGCAGCAGGCCATCGGCCTCGCTGCGAGCGAACCCGGGCGTTGGTACCAGCACGAGCCGGTCGCGTGGCGGAAGAGCACGAGCGAAATCCGCGTAGCCGCGGGCCAGTTCGCCGAGCCGCGCGCCGGGCAGCAATCTGCGCCGATCCGGCTGCATCGGGATGTCGGCGATGAGCAAGGCGGGCAGGGACAGTTCCTCGTCCGATCTGGTCGGCGCGCGCAGCACATCGGGGGCGGCGGCCACCGGCCTGCCGTCACGCACCGGCAGCAACCAGCGGGCGCGCGGCGCGCGGTACTGCCACCAGGTGCGCTGTTCGCTGCCGGGGCCGTCGACATAGACCTCGTGCATACCGTCGCCCATGTCCTCGGCACTGCTGACGAATTCGTCCGTGCCGATCCGGATGCGGTGCAGGGCGGGCAGTTCCAGCAGCAGATCGACGGCTTCGGCGCGCATCGCGGCCAGCAGTGCGTCGGCGTCCACGTCCGCGCGCAGCCGCAGCACGACCTCGGTGTCGAGACCGTCCGCTGGTCGCGCCTCGATCGGCCAGGCCAACCGCAGCACCGGTGGGGCGAATTCGCCCGCATCGACCGCAGGTAAACGGATCTCGTTGCGGTGCAGAGCGTTCCGGGTCTCGGCACGCGAGAACCACAGCGACCCGGAGGCCGACCGCAGCTCGATGTCGTCGCTCACCGCGAGCACCGCGGTGAAACCGACACCGAATCGACCGACGGTCCCGCCGTCGGACTTCCCCGACGCGCGCAATGCGGTGAGCGCGTGCACACCGGAGACGTACAGCGGCGCACCGGTATTCCCGACGTGCAGGTCACGACCGTCCAGCCAGACCACGACGGCGCCGTCCACGCCCGCCTTGCGCGCGGCGTCGGCGGCATTCTGCGCCAACTCGGTCAGCAAGCGGTCCCGATAGCCCGCGCGCACCAGGTCGTTCTCGGTAGCGGCGTCCTCACGCAACCGCGTCGGCGAATCACGCCATGCGGCGAGCACCGCCGCTCGCAGCGCCGAAGTGCCGAACGGGT
Source organism: Nocardia sp. NPDC051900 (assembly GCF_044452545.1). Taxonomy (NCBI): domain Bacteria; kingdom Bacillati; phylum Actinomycetota; class Actinomycetes; order Mycobacteriales; family Nocardiaceae; genus Nocardia; species Nocardia sp. NPDC051900. The sequence goes on from NZ_JBITBU010000003.1 coordinate 168,178, forward strand.
CGGCGGCGTCGCTCAGTTCCGCGGCGATGACCAGAACTCCGGCCGTGCCTCGGAACCCGGAGCGTCGGCGATACCCGACTCGGATCGCGCCTCGGCGTCATCGGCGACCGGCGTAGCGGTGGGTTCCGGTGCGCCAGGCGTGTCCGCCTGGGACGACGATGCGGGCTCGTGCGCCTGCGACACGGTGTCGGAAGCCTCGGCCACATCCGGATCGGCTGCGACGGATTGCACCGGGGTCGACTCGACGGCGTCCGTCGTCGCGTCACTCGATCCGGCTGCTTCGCTCGACTCGACAGCGTCCGGTTCGGTCGCGCGTGGGTCGACGGCATACCGATCGTCAGAACCCGGCGACGCATCACCGCTCGTTACCCCGGGTGCACGTGATCCCGTCGTGCCCGCTTCGGCCGACTCGGACTCCGCCGCACCGGCCTCGCGATCGGTCGCCACCGCGGGACGCGTGACGGCATCGGCGTTTTCCGAATCGACCGGTGCGGCATCCGAACCGCTTTCACCGGCGTCCGCCGCTTCGTCCGTTCCGAGAGCCGGACCGGTGGCTGCGTCGTCCGTCGCCACGCTCGGCTCATCCGCGACCGTCCCGGCAACCGTGTCGGCAGAGGCGGGCTCCTGGCCGGTCGATGCTTCGGCGGCATCGTCCACGCTCGGCGTCGCGCGCACGGCCGGCGGGATGCTCGATTCGGTGAACGCGGCGGCGGCGTCGATTTCGCCGACCTCGGCGGCGCTGACCTCGACGAACTCGACCACATCGCGGTGCGTAGCCGCCGTGCTGCCCGCGGGCTGGGCGGTCGCGCCCAAGTCCTCGACGGTGGTGCTTTCCTCCGAGGCGGCGGTGTCCTCCTTCGCCTCGTCACCTTCGACAGCCGCGAGTGCTTCCGCGATGCCGGAATGCTCGCCGCCGGCGGCGATCGCGGCGGCGTCGTCTCGGGCGAAAACCGCATCTCGCGCGACGACTGGATCCTCGGCCACCGCAGCGTTCTCGGCGACCTCTTCGTGCCCGATCGCCGCGGCTTCCTCGACCACCGCGGCGCGCTCACCGAGTGCGGCATCCTGGCGGAACGCGGGCTCGCCGGTCGTGGCAGTGGTCTCGGAGCGGTCCTCCGGCGCGATGGCAGCTTCCCCGGAAACCGCAGGAGCCCGCACGTCCACAGCCTTCTCGACGACCGCGGCACCCTCGCCGGTCGAGACGTCTCCAGCAGGCGCAGCGGCCACGGCGGCATCCCCGGCCACGGCTGCGTCTTCGGCGACTCCCGGGTCGGCGGCCACCGCGACATTCTCGGCGGCCGCACCGTGCGGATCAATGTCCTCGGTTGTCGGCGCTTCGTCGGCGCCCTGCGGGGCCACGCGAGAGTCGGCGGTTTCGAGCGAGATCACCTCTATGGCCGCGTCGTCGTACGCCTCGAACAGCGGCGACCCGTTACCGGCTGGAACCTCGGTATCCGAGTGCGCGCCGCAGCCGTAGGCGACGTGGACAACGCGCCCGTCCGCGCCCATGGCATTACCGCAGACACCGAACGCGGCGCGCAGCGACCCGGCGAGTGGCAGATAGAAGCCGCAGGTCCCGCAGGTGGCGGGCGCGGCCTTGGCCATCTCCGAGTCGGGTCCGTGTTCGGTGTACCACCGCTCGGCGGCCTCTTCGCGGCCTTCCCTGCTCATCACCTTGGTACGGCCGAGACCGACCTCGTAGGCCACCTCGTCCACCACCGGATCGCCGGTGGCGACGTAGCCCGGCACCAGCCGCGGGTCGTCGGCGGGCGGGGCGAGCAGGTCCCCTGGCGCGAGATCCCCGGGGCGGACGCGCTGCTCCCAGGGCACGAACTCGGGCGCGACCAAGGCATCGGGCCCGGGCAGCAACGCGGACTCGCTGACCGTCGCGTGGTCGGCGTCGGGTGGGGCGGCCACCACGACCGCCCACTGCCACCCGCGGTAACCGGGGAGCGTGGCCTCGAATCGGTGGGTCGCCGCACTCTCGTCCTCGGCGATCACGCCGAGGTGCGCGCCGACGGCCGACGGTTCCAACTCCAGGAGCGCACGGCGGGCCAAATCGACGGCATCGGCCAGAATCGGCCGCACGCCGGACTCCGAAACAGAAACTGCGCTCACGGCCTACATTTTGCCGTATGGAACGCAATCGGCGTGCGTTGGCCATCAGTGTGCTGGTCGGTCTGCTCATCGTGGGTGGATGCGGCGGCGTAGCGGACCAGGCACCCAGCATGAACATCGAGGTGATCGCCACCCGGCCGCACGATACGAAGGCGTTCACCCAGGGCCTGGAGGTCGACGGCGACGTGCTCTACGAGGGCACCGGGCTGGTCGGCGCGTCCGGCGTGCGCGCGTCCCGGCTCACGACCGGGGAGGAGTTGGCCAGAACCGAGTTGCCCGCCCCGTACTTCGGCGAGGGCATCACCCTCGCCGGCGCCACGCTCTGGCAGCTGACCTGGCACGACGGCGTGGCCATCGCCCGTGACCCTGCGACGCTCGCCGAACGCGGCCGGGTGGGCTACGACGGCGAGGGCTGGGGTCTGTGCGCCGCAAACGGACGGCTGGTGATGAGCGACGGCACCGACCGCCTCACCTTCCGTGATCCGGTCACCTTCGCCCCTACCGGCTCGGTCGAGCTCGACAGTCACCACGGCGCACGCCTCAACGAGCTCGAATGCGCGGCGGACGGGTCGGTCTACGCCAACGACTGGCCCACCGACACGATCCTGCGCATCGACCCGGACTCCGGCGCCGTGCTGGCGACCGCCGACGCCGCCGGTCTGCTCCCCGCGACCGCACGGGCAGGCGCCGACGCCCTCAACGGCATCGCCCAACTGCCCGGCACCGACCGGTTTCTGATCACGGGCAAGAACTGGCCGACCATGTTCGAGGTCCGCTTCGCCCCCGCCTGAGCGTGATCGCGGGTCGCGACGACGATCACTTTCCGCCGCCACCCCGGAGCGCGCGTGAACACCCGGCCCGAGAGTGCGCCAGAATTGGAGTCGTGACTACTCCCCGCGAACCTTCCGGTCCCGACCGTGATCGGCGGGAAGGCGAGGAGGTCCCGCCGTTCGATCGGCATCCCGGTTTCGACCGATATCCGCCACCCAACGGGCCGCGGCGCCGCAGGCCGCTACCACCGCTCGGACCGGGATCCGGACGCGCCGCCGAGCGTCATGACCAGCCGGGACCGCCGCCGAGCCCGCGACGCGACCCGCCACGGCCCGCGCAGCCTCCGCCCACCAAGCCGCTCCCGGTCGGGCCCGACGCCGAGCAGCCGAAGGCCTCCGACCGCGCGGCTCGGCACGTCTTCCCGCACCGTCCGGAGCCGCCCCGGTACAGCGAAACACCGGCCCCCGCCGAAGGCGACCATCCCGAGACCGCCGCGCAGGATCAGGGCCGGCAACCCGAGAGCCCCGATGCCGCCGGCGCGCGGCGGATGCCGCGCAAACTCACGGTCACCCGCGTGGCAGCCATGCGCGGCAGGGAACTCACCGAGAAAGGCATCGCGACCTTCCAGCGCGCGGCCAAGGCCGACGGCGCGGACAAGTCCGGCCTCACGGCGCTCACCTACGCCACCATGGCGAACTTCGCCCTGGACGCCGCCATCGCGGTGGCGCTGGCCAACACCTTGTTCTTCGCCAGCGCCACCGCGGAGAGCAAGACGAAAGTCGCGCTGTACCTGCTGATCACGATCGCGCCGTTCGCGGTGATCGCCCCGCTGATCGGACCGCTGCTCGATCGCCTGCAGCGCGGTCGCCGCCTCGCGCTGGCGACGTCGTTCGCGGTGCGCGCGGTGGTCGCGGTGGTGCTGGTCTTCCAGTTCGACACCTGGGCGCTGTATCCGCTCGCGCTGTGCATGATGATCGGCAGCAAATCGTTCTCCGTGCTCAAGAGCGCGGTCACCCCCCGGGTGCTGCCGCCGGACATAGATCTGGTCCGCACCAACTCCCGCCTCACGGTGTTCGGGCTGGTCGGCGGCACCATGGGCGCCGGAGCGCTGGCCGGGTTGGCCGCGGCGATCGCGGGCTCCAACGGCGCACTGGTCTTCGCGGCGCTGATCGCTTGCGGGGGGACGTATCTGAGTCTGCGCATCCCCTCCTGGGTGGAGGTGACCGAGGGCGAGGTGCCCGCGACGTTGAGCTATCACGGCGCCGACGCGCGCACCGAGGTGCTCTCGTCCGGCGCGGAGTCGTCGATCCCGCCGCGCAAGCGCAGGCAACCGCTCGGCCGCGCCGTGGTGACCGGGCTCTGGGGTAACAGCGCCATTCGTGTCCTGACCGGGTTCCTCACCTTCTACGTCGCGTTCGTCGCCAAGGCGACAGAACACCGGCCCGCGCAGCAGGCCCTCATGCTCGGTGCGGTCGGCGCGGCCGCGGCCATCGGCAATTTCGCGGGCAATGCGACGGGCGCCCGGCTGAAACTCGGCAAGCCCTCGCTGGTCGTGCTCGGCTGCACGGCGGCGTGCGCGCTGGTGGCGCTGTTCGCGACGTTCGCCGACAACCTCCTCGGCGCGGCGACCGCGGCCCTGGTGGCGGCGGGGACGAGCGCGCTGGCCAAGGTGTCGCTGGACGCCTCGATCCAGGACGACCTGCCGCCGGAGTCGATCGCCTCCGGCTTCGGGCGGTCGGAGACCGTGCTGCAACTGAGCTGGGTCGTCGGCGGTGCGGCCGGTGTGCTGCTGCCGACCGACTACTGGAAGGGCTTCGCGGTGGTCACCGTGATACTCGTCCTCGGCTTGGTGCAGACTTTCCTCAGCTTCCGAGGCCACTCGCTACTGCCCGGCCTCGGCGGCAACCGTCCCCAGCACGCGGAGCAAGAGGTGCCGACGACCCGGCCGCACGGATATCCGGCGAGCGCGCCTCGGGCGGAGGACCCGGCGCCGCGCGGCGGTGACGCCGAACGCTTTCGACGAGGGCAAGGAGACCCGATCTGGTGAGCAAGCTCAACGCACGCACGATCGCCGCGCTGGCCGCGGTCGCACTGCTCGTGCTCACCGTCGCCTTCGTGGGCGTGCTGGCGGTGCTGGTCCACGACGCCGAGAAGCCCGACGTCACCCTCACCGCCTACGCACACGGCAAGACGGTCACCGTGCGGCCGTTCAGCTACTGCTCGGTGACCATGCAGGACTGCAGCATCCTGCCCGAGGACAATGTCCCCGGCACGGTGTTCACGACGCTGAATTGCGGGCCCGACACGCCGGATTGCCACCGTGGCCGCACCGTCGACCTGGAAGTGCCCGCCGGTTACCCACTGCAGCTGTCGCTTCCGAAGAAGGTCGCCGACGCGCCTTGGCTCGCACAACTGGTCTACCTCTTGCCGAACGGCGAGAAAGTCGACCAGGTGATCAGCCGCAACGACTACCCGGACCGGGCCTTCGCCCTCACCATCGATTCCAAACCGGAGCCGGACCTGCGCCTCATCGGCGTGGAGTTCCAGCTGCCGATCCTCGCCCGCGACGAAACGGGCCGGGAGTTCTACGTGCCGCACGCCACCTGGTCGATCAGCACGGCGTAGCGAGTATCGGACGCAACGTCTTTCGCCGACTCCGCAGACGCCAGTGCGCGTCCGAGCGCACGGCGCCTGCACGGTGGACGGGTAGGACTCGCCCGAAACCCGCTGCGGGCCGGATGAATCCACCGATGGACGGCCACGAACGATCGGCGTCAGAAGTCCGGCACCCGAGCTTCCCTTGACCTCCGCGGCCCCGAACGCCTACCTCGAGTGAATTCGGCCCGACGGCCGCCCGGATGAAGCGAGATCGAGCGGAATCAGTGGTCCAGTTCGCGCGCCACCGCGCGGACGACCTCCGAGATGCGCTGCGCTGTCTTGCGATCCGGGTACTTGCCCTTACGCAGGTCCGGCTGCACCTTCGCCTCGAGCAAGGTGATCATGTCCTCGACCATGCCGTGCAGCTCGTCCGGCGTGTGCCTGCGCGCGGCAGGCTCCTTGCGCGCGTTGCGTTCCTGGCCCTGCCGGACCGACGGCGGCGCCTCGAGCAGCTTGAGGCTCAGCGCCTGGGGGCCGCGACGGCCTGCGGCCATGCCGAATTCGACGCGCTGGCCGGGCTTGAGGCCCTCGACGCCCTGGGGCAGCGCGGACGAGCGCACGTAGACGTCCTCACCCTCGTCCTGGGAAAGGAAGCCGAAGCCCTTTTCGACGTCGTACCACTTCACCCTGCCGGTCGGCACTGCGCTCACCCGTTCATCATCGAAAACTCGGACCCCTACGGCCCGAGCACATCCGTCTACCGGGCCGGTCGCGCGACCGGCCCTTTTCCTGTGCGAAAAGAACGCGCCCAGCAGGATTGCAGGACGCGATTGCTATCGAGTCTACCCCGGTGCGAATAACGCAAGCACATCAGTTTTACCGTCGAACCGTGACGAACCCTTCCGCTCCGACCCCGCCCGGCGGCGCCCCACGGCGGCGCGGCGACTGGTTGCTGCAACTCGCGCTCTCCGTGTTCGCGCTGGGATTGCTGGCTATCGTCGCGATTTTCGCGATCCCCTTGCTGACCGACGGCGAGCCGGGGCTGTGGCTCTACTTCGGGGCGATGCTCGCGCCGCTGGGGTTCGTGCTCGCGCTCGTCTTCGCGCTGCGCTCGGGCCGCCGGTCGCGCTGAAGCGGAGTGATCATCTCCGATCCGACACCGAACCGGTTACCCGATGCGATCGTTACCCACTCCGGTGTGTGATCCTCATCACATTACGAGTAGATCACGAAGCGGTGACGACCGGCCGGGGGCGCGACCGCGGCGCCTCTAGCTGCATGAAGCCTCCTCCCCGGTCCGATATCGGGTCGAGACCCGTTGGTACACGCCGGTTACCAAATAGTGATTTTTCCCGCGGTTCGTCGTACGGTCTTATCCAGCCGGGGCACCCCCGGCGACCACCGGCCCGCCGCACCGAGCCTCGCCCCGCGGGTACCGGATCCCCGACGGAAACGTAGGGGCGAGGGCGGAACGGACGACCTCTCAGTCCGAACCAGAACCGAAGATGTCGCAGGTGCGTCGAGAGGAAGACGAACCCGATATGAGTGGACGCCATCGCAAGCCAAGCTCGACCGGACGCACGGTAGCCAAGGTTGCCGTGACCGGGGCCATCATCGGCACCGCCGGTGTGGCCTTCGCAGGCAACGCCAGCGCGGCACCCGACTCCGACTGGGATCGACTCGCTCAGTGCGAGGCCGGCGGCAACTGGGGCATCAACACCGGCAACGGTTTCCAAGGCGGGCTGCAGTTCTCGCCCAGCACGTGGCGCGCCCACGGCGGTCAGGAATACGCCGCCAGCGCCAACCAGGCCAGCCGTGAACAGCAGATCGCGGTCGCCGAGAAGGTGCTCGCCTCGCAGGGTTGGGGCGCTTGGCCCTCCTGCTCCTCGAAGCTGGGCCTGAGCAGCGCGCCGAGCCCGCGCTCCGCGCCCGCCACCGCCGAGACCCCGCGCTGGAACCCCGCGCCGCAGCTCGCTCAGTCCGCGCCTGCCGCGCCTGCCGACACGCAGCAGATCTTCTCGGCCGTCGACCGCGCTCTCGAGGTCGTGCAGAGCCAGGGCGTCCAGGTGCCCAAGGAAGCTCTCGACTTCTTCAACGCCGCCAAGTCCAGCGGAGTCACCCTCGACCCCGCGATCGTGAACTTCTACGAGGCGAACAAGGGTCTGCTCCCCTCCTGACCCGAAGGCTTCAGCAAGAAGGGCCCCGCATCAACGTGGATGCGGGGCCCTTCTCCGTAGCCGAGAACGTTCCGGTCGCGCGCTCAGCGGTTGATCACCGTGTTCGGGTGCATGTAAGGCAACTGCTCAGCCGGGACCGGGAACTCGGTGTCCTCGCCGTAGGGCGAGAGACCACCGGATCGGGCCGAAGAGAGCTCGGTGACCGCGTGGTCACCGTCGGCGACCTTCGGCCAGCCGTTGTCGACGTAGGATTTCTTCGATTTGTTCACCACGGCCCCATGCTAGCCCGGCCGCTCAACCAGGATGCGCCGCAGCCCGTAGCTCCGGACGTCGGCGGGCGATCGCCCAGCATCGTAGGCTGGATCGGATGACCGTGACCGACTCCCTTGCCGGATGGCTCGGTGCCCGCAGTGATGCCCAGCTCGTGACGCTGCTGCAGCTTCGGCCCGACCTGGCCGTCCCGCTGCCCTCCGCCATGGCCGTGCTCGCCGCCCGCGTCGAACAGCGCGCGTCGGTGCTGCGCGCCACGGAGGACTTGAACACCCTCGAATTCGCCATCGTGGAAACCCTTGCGATGCACGGGGTGACGCGCACCGACGGCGGCCCGCTGCGCCGCGCCGAGTTGCATGTGCAATTGAGCGAACGGGTGCCGGCCGACGCGATCGATGAGGCGCTGGAGCGGCTGACCGCTCGCGCGCTGGTCTGGATCGACGCCGAGCAGGGACTGCACCTGATTCCGGCGGCCGCCGAGGCGTTGCCGTGGCCGATCGGCACCGCGACCGAGATCCCCGACGCGCTCACCGAACCCGAGGTGGTCGCGGCGCTGCCCGAGTTGCCGCCCGCCGAACGGTCCCTGCTGGACAAGTTGGCCGCGACAGGGCCTCGTGGCCGCACCAAGGACGCCGCACCGGGCACTCCGGCCGAGCGGCCGATCCAGCGGCTGCTGGCGCGCAGGCTGCTGCACCGGATCGATGACGAGACCGTCGAACTCCCGGTCACCGTCGGCCAGGTGCTGCGAGGGGAACCGGTCACCCACCCGCATGCCCTCACGCCGCCGCGACCGGAGCCGGCGAAATACCCGCCCGCCGATGTGAACGCGGTCGCGGCGGGCGAGGTCGGCGAGCTGCTGCGGCACTGCGCGGCCGTGCTCGAGGTGCTCGGCCATGCCCCGGCTCCCGCCTTGCGCGCGGGCGGCCTGGGCGTGCGCGAGCTGCGCCGCATCGCCAAGCAGGTCGGTGTCGACGAGCCGAGGGCGGGTTTGCTGGTCGAGCTGCTGGCGGCCGCGAAATTGATCGAGAAGGGTTTGCCGGACCCGCCACCGGACTTCGAGACGACCGACGACTTCTGGGCGCCGACGCCACTGGTGGACGCCTGGCTGGAAGCGCCGCCCGCCCGGCGCTGGGCCGCCCTCGGACTGACCTGGCTCGAATTGGATCGGATGCCGTGGATGATCGGCATGCGCGACGCCAACGACAAACCGCTGGCCGCGCTGTCGCTGGAACTGCGCACCCCGACCGCGCCGCGCGACCGGCACGCGCTCCTCGCCCTACTGGCGGAATACCCGTCCGGCACCGCGCTGGCCCCAACGGAAATCGGCCGGGTGCTGGCCTGGCGGCAGCCGCGCAGGCGCAGGAATTTCCGGCCGGAGGTGGTCGAACAGACGCTGGCCGAGGCGGCGGCGCTCGGGTTGATCGGCCGCGGCGCGCTCGGCTCGGCGGCGCGGGCGCTGCTGCACGCGGCGCCGACCAGCGTGGCCGACGCCGAGGCGGAGATGGAGGCGGCGCTGCCGGAGCCGGTGGACCACGTGCTGGTGCAAGCCGATCTCACGGTGATCGCACCCGGCCCGTTGACCACCGATCTCCAGCGTCGCGTCGCCCTCGTCGCCGACGTCGAATCCGCGGGCGCCGCAACGGTATACCGGATCGGAGAGTCCTCGGTGCGGCGCGCGCTGGACGCCGGGCTGACGGCGGCGGAGCTGCACGCGCTGTTCGCCGCGCATTCCCGGACGCCGATCCCGCAGGCACTGACCTACCTGATCGATGACGTGGCCCGGCGTCACGGCCAGTTGCGCGCGGGTATGGCCCAGTCGTTCATCCGCAGTGACGACCCGGCGCTACTGGCCCAAGTGCTGTCCGCGCCGGTGGCGAGCGCGCTGGCGCTGCGATCCATCGCCCCGACCGTCGCCATAGCCCAAGCGCCGCTCGGCGAACTGCTCGAGCAGCTGCGCGCGGCCGGTTTCGCGCCCGCGGGTGAGGACTCGAGCGGCGCGATCGTCGATCTGCGGCCGCGGGGCGCGCGGATCTCGGTGCGGCCCGTCGCACGGCAGCCGTATCGGCCGACACCGCCCAGCACCGAACAACTCGAACTGCTCGTCACGGAATTGCGCGCGGGCGAACGCGCCGCCAGTGCCCGGTCCGGTCAAGCGGTACGCACGGACGGCACGCGGACCAATACCGCCGCCACCCTCGCCCTGTTGCAGCTCGCGGCACGGGTGCGGCGGTCGGTGAACATCGGCTACGTCGACGCCCAAGGCGTCGCCTCCCAACGGGTGGTGGAGCCGTTGAAGGTGGGCAACGGGCAGCTGGACGCGCTGGACCCGGTCACCGGCGCGGTCCGGCACTTCACGCTGCACCGGATCGCGTCGGTTGCCCTGCTGGAATGATCAGCCCTTGGGCTTGGCGGTGCAGAACGTGACCTTCGGGTCCGTTTCGATGAGGCGGAAGCCGTCGGCATCCTGGTCGCACAGCAATTCGTCGGCCTTGCCGTCGATCCGCTTCAGCACCTTGAAGGTGGCGTCCGAGGCAGCGCAGTCGACGTGCTTGTATCCGGTCGTGCTGCTCTCGTTGTAGCAGCTGCCTTCCTTGAAGTTCGGGGCCAGGCACAGGAAGGCGGTGGTACCGCCGGCCAGGGTCTCCTCGTAGGAGGTGTAGTCGGCGGCGCAGTCGGTCTTCTTGTCGTAGGACTGCGCGACCTTGTACACGGCTTTGTCCGACGAGCAGTCGACCGGTTCGGTCTTGGAGTCGACCGCCGAGCCCTCGATGACGTTGATGCAGTCGCCGGCCTTGGCCTTGGCGGTGTCCGACTTACCCGCGTCCTCGATCAACGAACAGCCGGCCACCGTGACCACCACCGCGGCCACCGCGACGAGGGCGAGCACGATCCGTGCCAGCAACCTCGTTCCTGGAAACTTCACCTGAAAACCTCTCTCACCGAAACGTTCACGTGCTCGTGAACGCGGTGAGGATACCCGCACGACCTGAGCGGCCGCATCAGCCCGCGGGCGACCTGGAACGGGGGCGGCCTAGATGCTGTGCGTGCCGTACAGCCCCATGAGCGCGTAACCGAGGATGCTGGGGAGCAGACGGCCGAGCAAGAAGAACGCAGAGTAATTCACTAGCAACGCCTTTCGCGTATTTCATGCAACTGGACTCTTGTCCGGTATGCGGAGTGTGTCGTCGCCCGAGACCGAGTCGTTACGCTTGGGCAGTATGACGGTCGAGGACGTCGCACGCGACCTGTACGGGTTGGCGCCCGCGGATTTCGTCGCGGCGCGCGCCGACCGGGCGGCCGCCGCGAAGCAGTCGGGTGACAAGCAACTGGCGGCCGCCATCGGCAAGCTGCGTAAACCCACCCTGACCGCGTGGGCGGCGAACCTGCTGTCCAGGGCGGCGCCCGAGGACGTGGCCGCCCTGCTGCGGCTGGCCGCCGCGCTGGCCGCCGCGCAGCGAGAACTCTCGGCCGAACAGCTGCGCGACCTGACCGCGCAGCGCCAGCAACTCGTCAACGCCCTCGCCAAGAAGGCGGGGGCGCTCGCCGCCGAACACGGGCATCCGGTCGGCGAGAACGTCGTCCGGGAGATCGGCCAGACCTTGACCGCCGCACTCGCCGATCCGGAGGTGGCCGATCGGCTGCGCGCCGGAACACTCGCTACGGCGGCGAGCTACGAAGGCTTCGGACCGAGTGGACCGGGTCTGCTCGCGGTGCCCGAACCGGCCGCTCGGCCCGGACGAGCGGCCGCGCGGCAGCCCGACGACAGCGCGCGCCGAGAACTGCGGGAGGCCGAGGAGGCGCTCGAAACCGCCCGTGCCGAGGAGGATTCGGCAGGAGCCGCGTTCGAAGAAGCGACCGGAGAACTGTCCTCGGCCGAGGAACGCGTCGCCGCGCTGCGCGACGAGCTCGAGCACGCCGAACAGCAGCGGCAGTTCCGCAAGTCGGCCGAGCGGTCGGCGAAGGACGAGTTGCACGCGGCGCGCCGTCAGGTGGAGCGAGCCGAACGCAGGCTGGCGAAGGCCAGGCAGCACGCCGGGGACGACTGACGGGTCAGCTGCGCAGGACGCCCGGAAACAGGTACTCCTCCGGCGGCGGCGCGGTGGTGTTCAGCCACGCGTGGAAGAACCCGGTCAGGTCCATGGGTGAGCGCGACTGCACGAAAGCGCGGAATTCCGGCATCGAGGCGTTGCCGTAGGCATGCGCGGCGAGGAAGTCCCGAACAGCCGCGAAGAACACCTCGTCGCCGATCTGCTTGCGCAGCGCGTGCAGGAACAGCGGGCCACGGTAGTAGACGGAGGTGAACTCCTTTCCCACACCGGGGTCCTCCAACGGGATGTTCCAGTACTTCTCACTGTCGCGGTATTTGCGGATGGTCTCGCGGTACTGGTCGTCGACGTTCTTGCCGTCCATCCGCTCCGGCCACAGGTAGTCGGCGGTATAGCTGGCGAAGCATTCGTTCAGGCAGATATCCGACCACCGGCGTATCGACACCCAGTCGCCCCACCACTGGTGCGCGATCTCGTGCACGACAGTCTGCAGATCGATCGACGGCGCGTAGAGCGGGCGGGTCTGGGTCTCCAGCGAGAACGTGATGCCCGCGTCCACGTGGATGCCGCCTGCGGCCTCGAACGGGTAAGGGCCGTAGATCTTTTCGGCGAAGTCGAGGATCTCCGGCAGGCGCTGCTCCAGCTCGCGCTGGTCCTGCTCCACATTCGGGGCGAACGCGCTGATCAGCGGAATGCCGTTGGCCCTGCGCTGCTCGAGGTAGTCGAACTTGTCGATCGCGACCGTGGTCAGATAGCCGACCACCGGCTTGGCGTTGAACCAGCGGACCGTCCGCTTGTCGCCGCGCACCACGTCCTCGATGCGTACGCCGTTGGAAATCACCTCCCACTCCGCGGGAACGGTGGCGTTCAGGCTGAACGTGGCCTTGTCCAGCGGAGTGTCGTTGAGCGGGTACCAAGTCGTCGCCGAGTGCGGCTCACCGGCGACGAACGCGCCGCCGCTGGGTGCGAAGGTCCACCCCTCCCCTTCGGCGTTCACCGCGGGGCCCGCGTAGTCGACCGTGACGGTGAACGGCAGGCCTGGCAGCAGCGGCAACGTCGGCGTGACGGTCAACTCGTGCTCGCCGTTGCGGTCGAAGTCGGCGGGCAGCCCGTTCACCGCCACCTCGCGCACATCGGGCCCCGCGTAATCGAGGTTGAACACGCGCAGGGGCTGGGTGGCGTGCGCGGTGATCGTGGTGGTGCCTGCCAGTTTCCGGCTGGGCGGGTCGTAGTCGATGCCGACGTCGTAGTGCTGGACGTCGTAGCCGCCGTTGCCGTCGAGCGGATAGTACGGATCGCCCAAGCCCGGCGCGCCGACCAGTGGGTCCGGGGGCGGCTCCGCGTGCGCGGGCACCTGAGACACCGCGGCGAACACACACGCGACCGCGGCGCACATCCGGCCGGACAACCACATACGGACAACCACCCCTTTCCACCCCGCCTCTCGCCGGTACCGGCGCACCGACTTCGCTGGATGGTAGCGGCTTCAGTCGCCGCTTCCGGTCAGCGCCACCGACGCGCCGACACCGAAGATCATCACCCCGCCCGCGCCGCCGATCGCCTCCAACCTGCGCGGCGACTTGGCGAACCAGGACCTCGCCGAGGCGGCCAGCAGTGCCCACGCGCTGTCGGAGACCAGCGCGATGGCCAGGAAGACCGTGCCGAGCAGCAGGAACTGCCACGACAGCGACCCTGAGGCCGGGTCGGCGAAGTGCGGCAGCACCGCGGAGAAGAAGACGATCGCCTTGGGATTGGTGAGCCCGACGACAGCGCTCTGCCGCAGCACGCGCGTGTTCGGGGCCGGTTCGACCGCGGCGCCCAGCGCCTCACGCAACGCCGAACGCTGACGGATCGCTTGGATGCCGAGATACATCAGATACAGCGCACCCGCGAACTTGACCACGGTGAGCGCCAACGCCGACGCGGTCAGTAAGGCGCCGAGCCCGATCGCGACCAGGACCAGGGCGGCGTAGACGCCCATGGCATGCCCGAGCACCGACAGCAGGGCCGCGCGCCGGCCGAGCGTGAGCGCGCGACCGACCGTGAAGAGTACGCCGGGACCGGGCACGACGATGATGACGACCGCGGCGGCGACGAATGCCAGCAGATTGGACGCTGGAACCATCCTTCGAGTCTAGGCGACAGCGCAACCGATAAACCCCGCGGACACAGCCGGATTCAGGAGCCGAGTTCGCCCGGTAGCTGGTGCGGATCGAGCAGCAGACGTTTCGTGGTGGTGCGCCGCACCTTCTCCGCGAGCGCGAGATTGTCGGTGAGCAGCCGCCACTCGGTCTCGCTGATCGCGGCGCGGGCGCGGGCGATGACCGCGTCGTCGGTCGTGCCCCAAGCGATCGGCATGGCGCTCACCGACTGCCAGCGCTGACCCACCTGGCGCGGCGCGCGGTCGGTGCGCACCGCGACCGACGGCACGCGCTCCCCGGCCCTGGCCTGGTGACCGGGCAGGTCGCGGACCTTCCTGGTCACCAAGGCGTAGCGCGGATCGCGCGTATTCGGCGCGGACACGTCGACCAAAGCGAGCAGCACGACACCCGACGGGCGCGCCTCCGAGACCACCGCGGGTACCAGCTCACCGTCCGCGTAGAGCTTGTCGATGCTGGAATGCCACGGTGTCCACAGGGCCACCCACAGCGCCGTCACCGTGCCGAGCGCGAAGGCGACCGCGAGCAGATACGCCCACGGATGGTCCAGCCAGATCAGCAACGCCGTGCCCGCCGCCGCGACCACCGTGGCGGCGATCGCCAGCAGGCGCAGGCGGCGAAGGTCGGCGAAGACTTCGTTCACCGCGTGGGCGTGCTTGCGGTCCACCGCGAATTCGAAGTGTCGCACGCCCTTATTCCTAGCACAGTTTGCGGAGGGGAAGCCTCCGCTTATCCGATGGCGGGTCCGAGCAAGTCGTCGGCATCCGTGATGCGGTAGGCGTACCCCTGTTCGGCGAGAAAACGCTGGCGATGCGCGGCGTATTCGGCGTCCAGGGTGTCGCGCGCGACGACCGAGTAGAAATGCGCCTGTCCGCCATCGTGTTTCGGACGCAAGAGCCGCCCGAGACGTTGCGCCTCCTCCTGTCGCGAGCCGAAGGTACCCGAAACCTGGACGGCCACGGACGCTTCCGGCAGATCGATGGAGAAGTTCGCCACTTTGCTCACCACGAGCACCGGAATCTCGCCGCGCCGGAACGCGTCGAAGAGTTCCTCCCGCTCCTTGGTCTTCGTCGACCCCTGGATCACGGGTGCGTCGAGCGCGACCCCGAGTTCGTCCAGTTGGTCCAGGTACGCGCCGATGACCAGGCTCGGCGCATCCTGGTGCTGAGCCAGGATCGACTCGACCACGGCGATCTTGGTGTGCGCGGTGGAGCACAGCTTGTAGCGCTCCTCCGGCTCGGCGGTCGCGTAGGCCATCCGCTCGGCGTCGGTCAGCGTGACCCTGACCTCGATGCAGTCGGCCGGCGCGATCCAGCCCTGGGCCTCGATGTCCTTCCACGGCGCGTCGTAGCGCTTCGGGCCGATCAGCGAGAACACGTCGCCCTCGCGGCCGTCCTCGCGCACCAGGGTGGCCGTCAGGCCGAGCCTGCGGCGGGACTGGAGATCCGCGGTCATCCGGAAGACCGGCGCGGGCAGCAGGTGCACCTCGTCGTAGATGACCAGCCCCCAGTCGCGGCTGTCGAACAGTTCCAGGTGCTTGTACTCGCCCTTGGTGCGCCGAGTGATCACCTGGTACGTGGCGATGGTGACCGGGCGGATCTCCTTGCGCTCCCCGGAGTACTCGCCGATCTCGTCCTCGGTGAGCGAGGTGCGGGCGAGCAGTTCACGCCGCCACTGCCTGCCCGCCACCGTGTTGGTGACCAGGATCAGCGTGGTGGCCTTCGCCTTGGCCATCGCGGCGGCGCCGACCATCGTCTTGCCCGCGCCGCAGGGCAGCACCACCACCCCGGAGCCGCCCGCCCAGAACGAGTCGGCGGCCATCTGCTGGTAATCGCGCAGATGCCAGCCGTCGGTCGCGTAGTCGAGGTCGATCGGGTGCGCCTCGCCGTCGACGTAACCCGCGAGGTCCTCGGCGGGCCAGCCGATCTTCAGCAGCGTCTGCTTGATCCGGCCGCGCTCGGACGGGTGCACCACCACCGTGTCGTCATCGATGCGCGCGCCGAGCATGGGCGCGATCTTCTTGTGCCTGAGCACCTCCTCCAGCACCGCGCGATCCAGGCTGACCAGCGTCAACCCGTGGGCTGGATGCTTCACCAGCTGCAACCTGCCGTAGCGCGCCATGGTGTCCACCACGTCGACCAGCAACGGCTGCGGCACCGCGTACCGGGAGAAGCTGACCAGCGCGTCCACCACCTGTTCGGCGTCGTGCCCGGCCGCGCGCGCGTTCCACAGCGCCAGCGGCGTCACCCGATAGGTGTGCACGTGCTCGGGCGCCCGCTCCAGCTCGGCGAACGGCGCGATCGCCTGCCGCGCGGCATCGGCCAACTCGTGGTCGACCTCCAGCAGCAGCGTTTTGTCACTCTGCACGATCAGCGGACCGTCGTTCACAGTCCCTCCTCAGCTAGATTCCCCGCCATTCTCCCCGACCCCACCGACAACCCGCAGGTTACCGGCCCTTCCCGCAGGGCGCGGGTGCGGCAGCGACCGGATGCAACGCCGGAAGGGCGCGATGTCTTCCCGCGGACCGCACCGGGACGGCTCAGCCGCGCGCGAGCGCCCGTTCGGTGAGCGCGCCGACGACCGGGGCGAGCGTCGTGGCGTAACCGCTCGTCAGGTGATTGTCATCACGGTAGACGAGGGTGTTCCCGACGATGACGGGACAGCGGGCGGGGGTGCAGAACAGCGCGGTCAGATCGGCGTACTGGCCGCCGCCCGCGGTAGCGGCCGCGCGCTCGGCGGCGATGCCCGCGTCGTCGACCGCCACCGCTCGGGCGGGGGCGCATGCGGAGGCGTCGTCGATGTGCTCGGCCACACACGCCGGCACGGTGGCGTGTGGATCGGGGATGCCGCCGAGCACGAGGACGGCCGCGCCCGATTCGCGCAGCTGGGCGACCAGGCGACGCACGCCGTCGATCCACGCCGGGTCGTAGGTCACGAAGCCGAAGTCGCCGCCGTAGCGGCGGGACATGCCGACCACGATCAGCCGGGGCCGTTCGTGCCGCAACCGGGTCATGATCTGCCCGCGCCACTGTTCGCATTCGGTATACGTCCGCCCCAGGTAGGGGCTGGTGATGGGCAGATCGAGCAGCGGGCAGGTGACCTTCGCCATGGTCTCCAGCCGCCAATGGTGCGCTACCGACATGTTCTCGAACGCCGGTTGCCACATCGCCGCGTGGGAATCGCCGACCAACGCGACCGTGGTGGACGAGGCGGGATCACCGGAGGCGCACTCCCCTTGGCCCACGTCAGTCCAGGAACGGAAGCAACCGTTGTCGAACACCTCCGCCCGGTCGCCGCGCGCGTTCGACAGTGCCGGCGTGAGATTCGACGGGACGTCGCGGACCTCCGCCGAGGCGGCGACCGCCGCTTGGGTCTGCGCGGTCAGCTGCTCGATCGCGGCATCGTAGGGGTCGGCGGTGGGAGTGGCCGGTGCGGCCGGTGTCGTCAGTGTGAGACTCCGCGCCGCCGTACCGTGTCCGACCGGAGTGGGTACGAGCACGAGTAGCGCGGACGCCACACCGATGGCCAGCGCGGTGCTCACACCACCGCAGGCGAGGCTGAGCCGGCCCGAACCGCGCAGGCGGGCCGCGAAGCGGACCGGATTCTCGATCAACCGCTGAGTGAGCACGGCGAGCCCACCGGCCATGGCGACCGCGCCAAGTGCGCCGACCAGCCCGAGCGGGCGGCCGAGCGCATGCGGGGCCAGCACCAGCACCGGCCAGTGCCAGAGATACCAGGAGTAGGACAGCCTGCCGACGGCCTGCATCTCGGGTACCGCCAGGACGCGACCGACGCCGAATCGCGGTGCCACACAGCCGCTCCCGATGACCAGGACCGCGCCGAGCACGGGCAGCAGCGCCGCGATGCCCGGATACGGGGTCTTCTCGTCGAGCCGAACGCAGGCCACGACGATCAAACCGGCTCCCGCCCACCCCGCGCAGGTGGCCACCGACTTCGGCAACCGCGACCAGAGCACGGCCGACAGCGCCACCATGCCGCCCGCCGCCAACTCCCAGGCCCGAGTTGGCAGCGCGAAAAACGCCCACGGTGGCATGGTGCGGGTCCAGGTCAGCGCGACCGCGAAAGAGAGCGCGGCGACGACGACGAGAACGATCAGGTACGGCAGCGCGGTGGCCGAACCGCTGCGGCGCCGTCGCACGAGCCGAGCCGTCGTGATCACCAGCGCGGGCCAGATCAGGTAGAACTGCTCCTCCACACCGAGCGACCAGAAGTGCTGAAACGGTGAAGGCGGCGCGTCCGCGGCGAGGTAGTCGGTGCCCTGCAGGGCGAAGCGATAGTTCCCGGCGTACAGCGCGCTCGCGATCCCGTCGCCGAGCGCTTGGCGGCCCTGCAGCGGCGGCAGCAGCACGGCCGCGCCGATCGCCGTGGCGACCAGCACGACCCCTGCGGCAGGCAGCAGCCTGCGCGCCCGCGCGCCATAGAACCGGACGAGCCCGACAGTGCCGTCGGCCGCCGATTCCCGATACAGCATTCCCGTGATGAGAAAACCGGAAATCACGAAAAATACGTCCACACCGGCAAATCCCCCACCGACCCCCGGCACACCGGCATGAAAAAGCACCACGGCCAGTACCGCGACCGCCCGCATTCCTTCGATGTCCCCCCGAAATGCCGCCCCCGGCGACACTCCGTCGATCAGCTCCGCCCGCCGATTTCCCAACCCGCTGACCGTGGCCGCCATGCGCAGCATTGTCATCGGTCCGGCCGGACAAGTCCCGCCGACTCGCCGCCGGGCATGCGCCTCGGCCGGGGTGTCCGCGCGCTGCGCCTATTCCATCCAACTCATTGCACGCCACACCGGCACAATCCCGAGCTTGCGGTAAGACAACACTTTTCGATCCGATCGTCCGATTTGTCGGTGCCTACATGAACAGACGACACCAGGTCTCCCGGCGCTGCCGCGATGCCCTCCTGCGGCCGGTACGCTTGTCCGGAATACGACCTCGAGGGGGGCACGGTGAGCGAGCTCGAACTTGATCCGGTCCAGACGCGAGAGATGGCGGGGGCAGTACGTGGCCACGCCGACGCGATACGGCAGTCGCTGCCCCTGGCGAGGGATGTCGTCGCTGTCGAAACCATGCGCGACTCCCAGATAGCAGACGCCGTGGATCAGATCGCGACGGCGCTCGACCGAGTGGTGAGCTACCACGCGCAGCGATTGATCGGATTCGCGGACGTCACGGACGCTGCGGTGGTGGAGTTCGTCAGTCGGGATCAGGCCTGGGCCACCGCGCTCCGGGAGGCGGGCCAGCGATGAGCGGCGGAAGCTACACGACGCCGCTTACGGTATCGACAGTGCTGTCCTGGGATCCACGTGCCACGGTCACCGTTGCCAACGCGTTCAAAGACGCCGCGCTGCGGATCGAGGAGCAGACGCACCAGGCGGCATCCCGGATCGACATGTCGTACACCTACTTCAAGGGATCGGTCGCTGATTCCGCCCGCGACAGAGCGGCTCAGGACCGAGACCATGCCCGGCGAACGAAGCAGGTTCTCATCGATATCCAGCAGCAGGTCTACCTTCAGATCGATGCGATCGTCGGCCACATCGACGTGATCAAAGACAAGAAGGCCGAAGCCGAGTCCGCCAAGTTCGATTTCTTCGTCAGAGACGACGGTGGCGTGGACTCCAGGATGTCCAATACCGAGGTCCTGATGAAATTCGGGGCATCGGGCCTCGTGGAGAAGGAGGGGCTCGAATTCTTCCTGACCACACAGATCCGTGCAGCGCTGACTGCGATCCAGCAAACCGACCTGGAGGGCGCGGAGAAAATCAAGCGACTACTAGAGGATCTCTCACCGGAGACCCGGCGCGGAGTCACCGCTATGCCCGAGGACCCGAGCCTGGTCGAGGTCCTTACCAAATTCCAGACCGCACCGTCGAGTGCTCCCGCCACGCTGTGGCCCTCCGGTTTGGTCCTCGATCGCATCCGTGCCGTCCGCCCGGACTTCCAACCCATCCTGATGACGCCTGAAGAGATAGCGCTGCTCTCGTCACGAGTCGCCCGGCCGGGAACCACTGGAATAGGTGAAATCACGGATTTCTTCGAGATAAAAGCGCAGGCTGAGGACGCTGCCGAGAAGACCTACACCAACCCGGACCAGAACGCGCTCAACGACGGCCACGGCGACGCATTCCGGCACATGTACTGGAATGCGCTCATGACACAGCGCTACGGCGCGGAGTGGACCGAAAACTATGGTGCCGCGCATGAAGGACTCGGCGCGAACCCTCCCACGCGAGAAGCGATGGATCTACACAACAACGCGATCGGCCGGCAGATCGCCATCGACAATCCGAATGCCTCACCCGAGGAACTACAGCGATTGGTATATCAGCGAATCAAGGAGGGTGGCGCGATCGTGCTCGACCCCAGCGGCCAGGTCGCATGGAGCAACCAGGTCGAAGTGGGCAAGAACGGGCACCCGGCGCGTGCTGACATCCCGCTTCCGGCAGGTCGGTGATCCATGGTTAATCTGCTCCGGATCACGGCTGTAATTCTGTGCCTGCTGGCCGGTGCCGCATGCTCCACGTCGGAGGACCGCGGTGCGACCGCTTCGCAGTGCTCGGCCAACTTCGATCTGGAGTCGCGCGCCGAACCGCTGGGTTCCGCGACCGAATTGCGGCGCTCCATCAGAGAGCGGGCTGCGCAGCCGGGAACCTATTCGCTGCGGACGCTGACCGAAGCCGCAGGGTGGGATGATCATTGGGATCGCGTCGTCATAGCGTCTTCCGGGCTTCCAGCGGAGAAGCTGAACTCGGCAGCGAATCTTCCCGGATACTGCTGGTCCAACCTCCCGGACTCCGGGTTCGACCGGCCCATCGATAATTTCTACGTCTTCATCACGGGCTCCACTCCCACACAAGTAATTCGCGCCGCACAGGGCTCCGAGCTCTTCCGGGGCGTGGGTAGCGGTGACGTACTCGGACCGGAGTCCCGCTTCCAGTCGGTTCAGCCGCCGGCCCAGCTGCAGAAGCCGTATCTGGAATTGACGCAGGGCTGATCGGAAGCACGGTACGCGTCGCCTCACGTCCAGCATGTGTCGAGTGGACCGCGACAAGGAGCGGTGGGGCGGGCGAGGATCGGGGCATGATCGAGATGGCGGCGGTGGCCGGGGTCGCGGTGGCGGCGTTGGGGATGGTGCTCACGCCGGGGCCGAACATGATGTATCTGGTGTCGCGGACGGTGTCGCAGGGGCGACGGGCCGGGTTGGTGTCGTTGGCGGGGGTAGCGGCGGGGTTCGGGGTGTATCTGGCGGCCGCGACGGTGGGGATCACGGCGGTGTTCGCGGTGGTCCCCGGCCTGTACCTGGCGGTGAAGCTGGCCGGAGCCGTGTACTTGGGTTGGCTGGCCTGGCAGGCGCTGCGACCGGGCGGCGTCTCGGTCTTCGCGCCCGCGGCGCTGTCCGCGGACCCCATCCGGCGGTTGTTCACGATGGGGCTGGTCACCAACCTGCTGAATCCGAAGATCGCGATCATGTACATGGCGCTGATCCCGCAGTTCGTCACGCCGGAGCACGGGAAAGTGTGGTTGCAGAGCCTGTGCCTTGGCACGGTGCAGATCGCGGTGGCGCTCACCGTGAACGGCTTGATCGTCCTCGGGGCGGGCGGTCTGGCGACGTTCCTCGCCGCCCGCCCCCTGTGGCTGCGCACCCAGCGATACCTCACCGGCACGATGCTCGGCGCCATCGCCGCCTTGCTCGCCACCGACCGCGCCCGCCCCATCGCGGCCTGAGCCGAACGGCCTCGACTCAGCGCTGATCGGCCGGATTCGCCAACCGGTAGCGCAGTTCCACGAACTGACCGGCCTGCTGCACCGCGGTGAGCCGCATCCGGCTGGAAAGGATGCGTCGCGGCAGCAGCGGGGCGCCCGCGCCCAGCGTCACCGGAGCGACGCTCACCATGACGTCGTCGAGCAGGCCGGCGTCGGCGAATTGCCCGGCCAGGTCCCCGCCTCCGACGATCCAGATATTGCGGGCGCCGGCCGCCGCGGCCATCTCGCGGTGCACCGACTCGACCGACCCTGCGACGAACCGCAGATTCGCGTCCGGTATCGCGGGAAGATCCCGGTGGGTGAAAACCCAGCACGGGAGGTCACCGTAGTACTTACTCCAGTTCTCCGGTGGTTCGTTCGCCACGACCCATTCGTAGGTGGTCGCACCCATGCACATGGCGCCTACCTGCGCGAGGAAGCCCGCCATGCCCGCCTGCGCCTCGTCCGCTCCGTCCACCTCGAAAAGCCAGGTGAGCGAGTTCTCCGTGTCGGCGAGATATCCGTCGAGACTGGTTGCCGTGTAGTACTGAGTTGCCATGCCGTGCACGTTGCCAGCGAAACATGACAGTTCACGTCATGGTTCGGGATCAACCGTGACGCAACCGGCGGACCCCTTCGTCGAGCGTTTCGTCGCGCTTGCAGAAGGTGAACCGCACCAGATGACTCCAGGCGGCCGTGTCGTCGGCGAACGCGCTGACCGGCACCGCCGCCACGCCGAGCCGCTTGGGCAACTCACGGCAGAAGGTCAGGCCGTCGGCGGCGCCGAGCGGCGTGATATCGGCGACGACGAAGTAACCGCCCGCGCTCGGGTATACGCGCAGACCGGTATCGGCGAGCGCCCCGGAGAGGCGGAGCCGTTTCTCCGACAAGGAGTCCCGCAGCTTGCCGACCCATTCCAACTCGTGGTTGATCGCGTGCGCGACGGCGGGTTGGAACGGCCCGCCCGCCACGAAGGTGAGGAACTGTTTGGCGGCGAGCACCCCATCGATCAGGTCGGCGGGCCCGCACGCCCACCCGGTCTTCCATCCGGTGACGCTGAAGGTCTTCGCCGCGCTGGAAACCACGACC
Source organism: Nocardia sp. NPDC051900 (assembly GCF_044452545.1). Classification (NCBI taxonomy): domain Bacteria; kingdom Bacillati; phylum Actinomycetota; class Actinomycetes; order Mycobacteriales; family Nocardiaceae; genus Nocardia; species Nocardia sp. NPDC051900. The sequence goes on from NZ_JBITBU010000003.1 coordinate 191,181, forward strand.
GTCCGCTCGGCCATGCCAGGCAAGGTGGCCAGGCTGATGTGCTCGGCGCCGTCGTAGACCAGGTGCTCGTAGACCTCGTCGGTGAGCACCAGAATGTCATGCTCGCAGGCGATCTCGGCGATGGCGAGCAGGTCCGCGCGTCCGAGGACCGTGCCGGTCGGATTATGGGGCGAGTTGACGATGAGCATCCGGGTGGCCGGGGTGATGGCCGCGCGCAGACTGTCCAAGTCCAGGACGAACCGATCTCCGTCGGCCACGAGACGCGCCGTGCGCCGTCGGGCGCCTGCCAGTGCCACGGCCGCGGCGTACGAGTCGTAGTACGGCTCGATCAGCACTACCTCCTCGCCCGGCTCGACCAAGCCGAGCACCGCCGCGCTGATCGCCTCGGTCGCACCCACGGTCACCAGCACTTGCGAATCGGGATCGTAGGAGGTTCCGTAGCGCCGGGCCCGGTCGTCGGCGACGGCTCGGCGCAGCACCGGCATACCGCGTCCCGGCGGGTACTGGTTGAGTCCGTCGGCGATGGCGCGGCGCGCCACTTCCAGCATGCTCGCGGGCCCGTCGGTGTCCGGGAACCCCTGGCCCAGGTTGACCGCGTCGTGCCGAACGGCGAGTTCGGTCATCTCGGCGAAGATGGTGGACGCGAAAGGGCGCAGACGGGCAACGGTCGGATGTCGCGAGGGCATATCCGGAGACTAGTCCAGCGGTCCACCTCACAACCGGGCTCAACCCAGCCGGACGCCACCCAGCTTGGCCGGATTCGCCACGTCGTAGGTGCCCCAGACCAATCCGTCCCGAACCGTGAAGCCGACGACTCGCGCGGGATAACCGCCCCGGCCCTCGGTCTCCGGACGCGCCGCGACGCTGATACCCAATTGCCCGTTCACCGAGACGAACGCGTACACCTGCGAGGCGTCCTCGAGCCCGTACTTGCGCACCAGGCCCAGATAGAAACGGGCGATGCGATCCGCGCCGTGCAGGACGTTGATCGCGGTGGCGGTGGTGCCGTTGGCATCGCCGATCATCATCGCGTCCGGATGCAGCGCCGCGGCGACGGCGGCCACGTCACCCGTGCTCAGCGCGACGAGGAAACGCTGCACGGCGGCCTCGTGCTCGGCGTCGGGCGCCGGTTGCGGCGTCTGCGCCACCGCCTTGCGGGCACGCACCGCCAGCTGCCGCGCCGCGTCGGCGGAGATGCCGAGGATGTCGGCGATCTCGTCGAACGGCACCGACAACCCGTCGTGCAGCACGAAGGCCACCCGCTGCGGCGGCGTCAGGGTGTCCAGCACGATCAGCGCGGCGAAACGGCACTCCTGCTTGCGCACCACGGCTTCCAACGGGTCGGGAGCGCTCGACGGTGTGCGAGCGGTGACCACGGGTTCCGGCAGCCACTGGCCCACATAACTCTCCCGCCGCGCCGCGGCGCTCCGCAGACGATCCAGGCAGATCCGGCTCACCACAGTGGTCAGCCAAGCTCGCAGATCATCGATCTCGGACTGGTGCGCGCCCGCCAAGCGCAACCAGCTCTCCTGCACCGCGTCCTCGGCATCGCCGACGCTGCCCGTCAGTCGATAGGCGACCGAGAGCAGATGCGCTCGATGTGACTCGAACAGGTCGGAAAGCAGCGCGGCAACCATCGACGGGAAGTCTACGGTCCGATTCGCATCATCCCGGCATCGGCGGACTGCGCCGGACAAACCGGATGATCCACCGGCCGCTTCCGTGACAGCATGGCGCGATGGAACACCGCGTGCTGTCGAACGGAACGATCTGGCTGTCGGCTCCGACGGCGGACGATGTCGACGCCATCACCGAGTGCTGCCAGGACCCGGCCATCGCGGAGTGGGTGACCATCCCGGTGCCGTACGTCCGGGACAGCGCCGTGACCTTCCTCGAGGAGATGGTCGTTCCAGGGTGGGCGGCGCGCAGCCCGACCTGGGCGATCCGGCCACATGCGGGCGCACCGGTCGTCGGCATGATCGGCTTGGGCGAACAGGACGAGAGCGCGGCCGAGATCGGTTTCTGGCTCGCTCCGGCGCAACGGTCGCGCGGCCTGATGACACAGGCGGTCGAGCTGGTGTGCGAATTCGGGTTCCACGCCGACGGACTGGCGCTGGAGCGGATCTCCTGGCGCGCGTTCGTGGGCAACTACGCCTCGGCGGCGGTGGTCCGGCGCGCCGGGTTCCGGTACGAAGGCATGTCGAGGCTCGGCAGCATCCAACGCGGACGACGCCGGGATCACTGGCTCGCCGCCCGGCTGCGCACCGATCCGCCCGGACCGTCGGACGACTGGCCCGCCGAGTTCATCGCCGCCCGGAAGCCGAGCACGCAAGGGCCGGGGGTGCCGTAGCCGAAGCGGGCCCGGCGTTCGGGCCGGCCCAGCTGACTTGCGCGCCGTCGGCTTCCCGGCTCGTGCGCGAGCGGACGAAACTCGCGCTTCGTCCACTCGGGCACGAGCCGCGCCGAAAACGCGCTGGTCAGCGCTCGCGGCGCTGCCGGACCGCGTCCGCGAGGCGGTCCAGCTGCACGGCGGTGGTCTCCCAGTCCAAGCAGGCGTCGGTGATCGACTGGCCGTAGGTGAGCTCATCGGCGTGGCCGAGAGTGAGGTCCTGGCGTCCTGCGATCAGGAAGCTCTCCAGCATCACGCCCACCACGCTCGACTCGCCCGCCGCCAGCCGCCGTGCGATGTCGGTGACCACGTCGGCCTGCTTGTTGTGGTCCTTGTTGCTGTTGCCGTGGCTGGCGTCCACCACGATCCGCTGCGGTAGCGACGCCTTCTCCAGCCGCAGGCACGCCTCGGCGACCGAAGCCGCGTCGTAGTTCGGCCCGGTGCTGCCGCCGCGCAGGATCACGTGGCAGTCCGGATTGCCGGTGGTGCGGATGAGCGCGGAGCGTCCGTCGAGGTCGGTACCGGGGAACACATGGCTGGCCGCCGCGGCGCGCACGCCGTCCACCGCCACCTGGACGTCGCCGTCGGTGCCGTTCTTGATGCCGACCGGCATCGACAGCGCGCTGCTGAGCTGGCGGTGCACCTGGCTGGCCGCGGTGCGCGCGCCGATCGCGCCGTAGGACACCAGATCCGCGATGTACTGCGGCGTGATCGGGTCCAGGAACTCACAAGCCACCGGAAGACCGAGAGCGGTGATGTCGACCAGCAGCTTGCGGCCGAAGCCCAAACCGGTGTTCACGTCGAACGATCCGTCCAAGTGCGGGTCGTTGATCAGGCCCTTCCAGCCCAAGCTGGTGCGCGGCTTCTCGAAGTAGACCCGCATCACCACGTGCAGCCGATCGTCCAGCTCCGCGGCCTTGGCCGCCAGACGGCGCGCGTAATCCAGTGCGGCAGCGGGGTCGTGCACGGAGCACGGGCCGACGATCACCATCAAGCGATCATCCACGCTGTTCAGCACGTCGACGGTGGCTTTGCGTCCCGCACGGACGGTGTCGGCGAGGGCATCGGTGATCGGGTGCACCCGACGCACCTCCGCGGGCGAGCGCAGCGGGCTCACATTGAGGGTGCGTTGATCGTCCAGATCCGAATGCCGTGCGTCGACGTCGGCTGCGGTTGTCATGTCGTGGGTTCCTTTTCTCGGGGCCGACCCACGGATGAGAATCCCGTCGAGCCGGTCCATCGTCCGGCTCGGGGTGGAAGTTCGTCAGCGCACGCGGTTGCCGCAGACCAGCCCACCCAGGGCCGGCTTGCTAAACCAGAAATACACGCGCTGCACGTCAGGGACAGTACCAGCCCGCATCCGATCGGTGAACTGTGTTATCTGCCACGGTGTGTTTCGACGGGGAGGCGGACCTACAAGCGCCGTTCGCGGCCCACGGGACAAGGGGCCTCGAACGGCGCGGGCGATGCCGGACTATCCGGCTCATCCCCACTGCCCGGGCACGTAATCACCGGCCGGGGTGCGGGCGATGACGTTCATCCGGTTCCAGGCGTTGATCATCGCGATGGCGGCGATGAGGGCGGCGATCTGGTCGTCGTCGTAGTGCTTGCGCACCTCCTGCCACACCGCGTCGCTGACCACGCGTCCGTCGCCGATCCGGGTGGCCTCCTCGGTCAGCGCCAGCGCGGCGCGCTCGGCCTCGGTGAAGACGGTGGCCTCGCGCCAGGCGGCGATCAGGTTGAGCCGCACGGAGGTTTCGCCCGCGTGCGCGGCGTCCTTGGTGTGCATGTCGGTGCAGTAACCGCAGCCGTTGATCTGGCTGGCGCGAATCTTCACCAACTCGTAGGTCGCGGCGTCCAGGGTGGAATCGTCGATCACCTTGGAGGCCATGGTGAGCCGCTTGATGAAGCTGGCGCCGACCGGGTTGGCGAAGAGTTCGAAGCGCTGTTCCATGATGTCCGTCCTTTGTCGTTCCCTGTGGGTTCACAAGGAGGACGACGCGGGAAGACGGAGTGTGACAAGGGCGTAAGAGACGTAGGTCACACCGCGTCCGCGGGAAGGGCTGCGGTCATTTCGTGAAGTCGTAGGTGACCCCGGTCAGTTTCTCGGACAACTCCCACAAGTCGGCGGCGACCTTCTCGTCCCTGGACGCTTTCGACGACCCGGACGGCCCCGGGTACCCGCGCATGCCACCCAGGCCGGTGGGTCCGTAGTAGCCGCCCGGCTGGACGTCGGTGGTCGCGGCGAACAGCGTCGGCAGCGCGCCCATCGCGGCGCTCTGCGCGAGCAACCGGTTGCCGACCCACATCACCCGGTCGAGGAAAGACTCGGTGTGCGACTGCAATTCGGTGGAGGCATAGCCGGGATGCGCGGCGACCGAGAGTTTCGCGGAGCCCGCCGCCGTCAACCTGCGCTGCAGCTCGCGAGCGAACATCAGGTTGGCCAGCTTGGCCTGCCCGTAGGCGGCCCACCGCTGATACTTGCGCCGCTCCCAGTTGAGATCGTCCAAGTCGATCTTGCCGACCTGGTGCGCACCGCTGGAGACGGTGACGATCCGGTCGGAGATCTTGTCCAGCAGCAGGCCGGTGAGCGCGAAGTGACCGAGATGGTTTGTGCCGACCTGTTTCTCGAATCCGTCGGCGGTGCGGCCTTCGGGCACAGCCATCACGCCCGCGTTGTTGATGAGCACATCGACCCCGTCGACGCTCTGGGCGAACGCGCGGACCGAATCGAGATCAGCCAGATCGAGTTCGCGAACCTGCGCCCGGTCGCCGAGTCCGGCGGCCACCCGCTCGCCTTTGGCCACGTTCCGGCAGGCGAGCACCACCTCGCCGCCCGCCGCGGCCAGCGCGCGCGCCGTCTCGGCCCCCAGGCCACTGTTGGCCCCTGTCACGATGAACTTCCGGCCGCTCTGGCTGGGGATGTTCGAGGTGTCCCACCTGGTCATGCCGGAAAGTCTAGTGCGCGGCGGCACCCGGCGGCAGGTTCGAACACGCCCGGGCGACCGCATTCACCCGACGCCGGAAGCGTCGCGGCGACGGTGCCACCCCTGGCTGGAATCGATGATCGTGACGGCACAAACCCGGGCGTGAAGTAGGGTTGCCTAACCTATATAAGGGAACCTTTGCTTGATTTGTGAGGCAGACGTGACTTCCACACCGACCGGGTCCGCGCATCGCGACGGCTACGTACCTTTCCCCGCCGACGCGGCCGCGCAATACCGAGCCGCGGGCTTCTGGGCCGGGCGCCCGCTCGGCGATCTGCTGCGCGCGAGCGCACACCGGCATCCCCAGCGCCCCGCGCTCCTCGACGCGGAGGTCTCGCACAGTTACGCCGACATCGACGCCGCCGCGGACCGGATGGCCCACGGGCTGCTCGCGCTCGGCATCGCTCCCGGCGACCGCGTGGTCGTCCAGCTACCCAATGTGCCCGAGTTCCTGACCGTGTTGTTCGGCCTGCTGCGCGCCGGAATCATCCCCGTCTTGAGCCTGCCCGCGCATCGCCGAGCCGAAATCGAGCATCTGGCGCGGCTTTCCGACGCGGTCGGCTACATCGTCGCCGACCGGGCAGGCGATTTCGACTATCGCGAACTGGCCTCGACCGTGCGGGACGCGGTGCCGTCACTGCGCCACGTCCTGGTGCTCGGCGAGCCGGGGCCGTTCACCGACCTCGCCTCGGTACCGCGCGACGGCGGCGAACTGCCCGAGATCGATCCGGGCGATATCGCCCTGATGCTGGTCTCCGGCGGAACCACCGGCCTGCCGAAGCTCATCGCACGCACGCACGACGACTACGTCTACAACGCCACCGCGAGCGCCGAGGTGTGCGCGTTGACCGAGCAGGACGTCTATCTCGCGACACTGCCCGCCGCGCACAACTTTCCGCTGGCCTGCCCCGGCATCTTCGGCACCGTCGGGGTGGGCGGCGCGGTCGCCTTCGTCGGCGATCCCAGTCCGGAAAGCGCGTTCGCCGCGATCGAGCGGCACCGGGTCACGGTGACCGCCGTCGTGCCGCCGCTGGCCCAACTCTGGTGCGCGGCCACCGAATGGGAAGAGGCCGACCTTGGTTCGCTGCGCCTGCTCCAAGTGGGCGGCGCACGACTGGCCGAGGTCAACGCCAAAGAAGTGACCCCGGCGCTCGGCGCGACCCTGCAACAGGTGTTCGGCATGGCCGAGGGCCTGATCAACTACACCCGGCTGGACGATCCGGCCGAACTGCTGCACGCCACCCAGGGTCGTCCGCTCTCGCCCGCCGACGAGATCCGCGTGGTGGACGGCGACGGCAACGATGTGGCGCCCGGCGCGGAGGGCGAGCTGCTGACCAGGGGGCCGTACACGATCCGCGGCTACTACCGAGCGGCCGAGCACAACGCACGCGCGTTCACACCGGACGGCTTCTATCGCAGCGGAGATCTGGTCCGCCGCCTGCCCAGCGGGCATCTGGTGGTGTCCGGCCGGATCAAGGACGTGATCAATCGCGGCGGCGAGAACGTGTCCTGCGACGAACTCGAGGAACATCTGCTCGCCCATCCCGCGGTCCGGCATGCCGCCGCCGTCGGGCTGCCCGACGCGGTGCTGGGCGAAAAGGTCTGCGCCGTCTTGGTCGTCGATGGTGAGATGCCCACGCTGGCCGAGATCAAGTCCTTCCTCACCGCGCGCGGGCTGGCCACCTACAAACTGCCGGACGTGCTGCGCCGCAGCGACAAACTGCCGATCACCGCGGTCGGCAAGATCGACAAGAAGGCGCTGCGCGCCGAGTCCTAGATCGACGGGCAGCGCACCACCGGCGCGCTGCCCGTACCGCCTTACGCCTTGACGACGTAAGGCGCGATGCTGCCGAGCTTCTCGCAGGTCTCCTCGAACTCACGCTCCGGCAGGGACTGACCGACGATGCCCGCGCCCGCGCGCAACCAGGCTCCCTCCGCGTTCTGGTACACCGCGCGCAGCACCAGGGTCGCCTCCAGCGCACCGGTCGGCGCAACGGTCACCACCGCGCCGGAGTACAGCCCGCGCGGGTCGTGATCGAGCCGGAACACCGAGTCGACGCCCTCCCGCTTGGGGATTCCCGAGGCGGTCACCGACGGGAACAGCACCTCGAGCGCGTCCCAGCTGGACCGGTGCGCGGCCAGCCGCCCGCGCACTGTGGACGCCAGATGCTGCACGCTGCCACGCTCACGCACGGCCATGAAGTCCGACACCGCGGGGGTGCCGGGATCGGCGACCGCCGTGATCTCCGCGAACGAGGTTTGCACCGAAATGGCGTGTTCCACGATCTCTTTCGGATCGGTGACCAGTTCGGCCCTGGCGGCGAGATCGGCCGCGGCGCCGCGGCCGAACGCGCGGGTGCCCGCCAGCGGCTCGGTGGTCACCACCCGATCGTCGTCCACCGACGCGACCAGTTCCGGACTGAAGCCCGCCGCTTCCAGGCCGCCGAGCCGCAGCAGGAACGACCGTGCCGGAGTGTTGTGCGCGCGCCCGAGCCGATAGGTCGCCGGAACATCCACGGCGAACGGCAGATCGACTTTCCTGGACAGGATGACCTTCTGATAACGCCCGGCCCGGATCTCGCCGACCGCCTCGGCCACCCGGTCCCGGTAGCCGGTGGGGTCGATTCGGATGTCGGCCGGATGCGCCTGCGGCAGTTCGGTGTTCTGCGACCGCGCGATCAGCTCGTGAATGTCCGCGATCTCCGACGGCGTCGCACCCGATACCCGGACGCCGAATTCGCCCACCCTGACCTCGATGCGAGGAACCATCAGGTGCGCCAATGTGGTGCGCGGATCGAGGTGCTCCGTGGCGTCGAGCGCCCAAGCGCAGAACTCGAATCCGATCCAGCCGTAGGCATTCCGCCCGTCGAGGGGCAGCGCGCCGAGCGCGCGGTCGATCACCGCCGCAGGATTGCCTTCCCACCGGCTGGTCGAAGTCTCCCCTTGCCAGGTGACGCGCAGCTCTCGCACATCCAGTTCGACGCTGCCGAACGGATCGGCGGCGAACACCCATTCCCCCGGACGCTCGTACACCACGTACTCGCCGAACCGATCCGCCCCCGCCAGCCGGGACATCGCTGCCGCCGGATCGGTTACATACTCAACCCGCAGGCGTTCCGTGGTCGACAACGATCCTCCAAAGGTAACCCTGGCCTAACTTGTGGCGGTAAGGTTAGCATTACCTCCTTCACTGCGCCGGTGTGCTCGCGGCCACAACGCGGACCCGAGAAATCGCTGCGAGCTGGATGGTTCGCGCCTGCCGAGTTCTTTCGTCCGGGCTTGCGCCGTTCGCGTCGCCGGCGCCCGCGCACGAACTCGCCGCGCCGACTGCCTGCGCGGAACAGACCCGCCGAGATTGAATAGTGGGAAGCGTCACCTGCGGAGGGAAGAACATCGATGATCGATCACCGCGGCGATTCACCCGCGACAGTCCGGCCCGGGACCACACCGCGATCGGTGGTGGCCCTGATCGACGCCGCCTCCGGGGTGGAACGCGAACTCGTCGGCAAGTGGCTCGCCGACGGCGGGATCAGCGCCGAGTTCGGTACCGACGCCCCGGTCACCCAGCTGGACCTGGACGCGAGCGCCGTCGCCGCACGGCTGGTCGGCAGGCGCGACGATCCGCTGGTGGTGCCGATCCGCGTGCTGTGGCTGCCGCCGGAACGTGACGGCGTCCGCCGCGTCACCTTCGCCGATCTCGCCCTGCTGACCAACCCGCGCAAGCCCAACCGGCTGGCACAGCGCAAGCTGGTGTCCAAGTCACCGGACCGGCACGTCGTGCTGACCGGCGCTCCGGCCCGGCTCAGCGAGTTGCGCATCAACAATCCGGAGGCTTCGGCGCTCTACGACAAGGGCACCGCCGAACCGTTCGCCCGCGCCGTCGTGCGCGCGGCGGTGGTTGCGCTGGAACGCGCCGAGCGCACCATCATCGGCGACCGGTACAAGGTGCCCAAGCTGGTCGCGGAGGAGATCCTCGACTCACCCGACTTCCTGCGCAGGCTGGAACTCATCGCCGATCAGATCGGGGCGAGCCCGCACGAGGTGTACCGGCGCGCGGAGAAAGCGCTCAACGAACTCGTCGCCGCCCAGAGCAGGCTGGTTTCCGACCTGTTCACCCAGGCCATGCGCCCGGTGCACGCTTCGACCTGGAATGTGGACTTCGACGAGTCCGGCCTGACCGGCTTGCGCGACCTGAACCGCCGCTTTCCGCTGGTGTTCCTGCCTTCGCACCGCTCGTACGTCGACGCGTTCGTCCTGGGAGACGTACTGGCCCGCAACGACTTCCCGCCGAACCACGTGATCGGCGGCGCGAACCTCAGCTTCTGGCCGATGGGCCCGATCGCCCGGCGCACCGGAACGGTGTTCATCCGGCGCAGTTTCGGCGACGACGAGGTCTACAAGGCCGTCGTCGAGGAGTACTTCGCCTACCTGCTGGCCAAGCGCTTCAACCTGGAGTGGTACTTCGAGGGCGGCCGCACCCGCACCGGCAAGCTGCGGCCCCCGCGCTACGGCTTGCTGAACTACCTCGCCGCGGCGGTCCGTTCCAACCGCATCGACGACGTCATGCTGGTTCCGGTCTCGATCACCTACGAGCGGCTCAACGAGCTCGGCGCCATCGCCACCGAGCAGGAGGGCGGCAAGAAGAAACCGGAGGGCCTCACCTGGCTGGCGCGCTACATCCGCAGCCAGCAGCACTCCGCCGGGCACGTGTACGTCCGCTTCGGGGAGCCGCTGTCGGCCCGCGATCGTCTTGCCGCACATGGCGACCCGCTCACCGCGCCGCCGCTGACCATCCCCCTGCACCATACCGAGCCGATTCCGGCGCCGCGCACGGAAGCCGGGGTCGTCGACAGCGAACCGCCGGAAATCGCCGAACTGGAACGAAAGGCCGTGCAGCGGCTCGCGTTCGAAGTCGCGGTCGGCATCAACGCGGTCACCCCGATCACCGTCAGCGCGCTGGTCACCCTGGCTCTGCTTGGCGTGGACGGGCGCGCCCTCACCCTCGGCGAGGTGCGCACGGTGCTCAACCCGGTGCTCGGCTATATCGACAAGCGTGAGCTGCCGGGCGGCGAACTCGACGCGCTGCGCGACGCACAGGGCCTGGCCGTCGTGCTGGAACAGCTTTCGCTGGCCAAGGTGGTCACGGTGTATCGCGGCGGGGTCGAGCCGGTGTACTCGATCGAGACCGGCGCGCATCTCGAGGCCGCCTTCTACCGCAACAGCGCCGTGCACTGGTTCGTCAACCGCGCCATCCTCGAGCTGTCCATCCTGGCCGGGGTCGACAACGGTGACGCCGACGCCCTGAAGACAGGGTGGGACGAGGCATTCCGGCTGCGCGACCTCTTGAAGTTCGAGTTCTTCTTCCCCGATCGCGGCGAGTTCGCCGATCAGATGGTCGCGGAAATGCTGCTGGTCGATCCGGACTGGTACAGCCATACCCGCAGCGACACCCTCAGCTCGGACATCCTGGCGAAGCTCACCGCCTCCGGGTTCACCATGGCCCACCGCGTGCTGCGCTCGTTCGTCGACGCGCAGTTGGTGGTGGCCGAACGGCTGGCCGCCCGGGATGCGGGCGACGAGATCGACCGCAAGGAGTTCATCACCGAATGCGTGGCGGTCGGCAAGCAGATGATGCTGCAGCAGCGGTTGCACAGCCCGGAGTCGGTCTCGACCGAGCTGTTCACCAGCGCGCTGAAGCTCGCCGACAACTACGGCCTACTGGAGACGGTGTCCGACGACGAGCCGGAGGAGCGCCGCGCCGAGTTGGTCGGGCGAAGGAACGAATTCGCCGAGCGCCTGCGCACCATCGGCGCCCGCATCGCGCAGGCCGCCACGCTGGATCCATCCAATCGGGAGGCGTGGTGACCGACGCGCGCGCCGGCCTCGACGCCGCGCTCGCCGCCATCCGCTCCGGTCCGCAAGGCGGCGCGGTCGCCGCGATCTTCGATTTCGGCGGTACGGTCCTCGACGCCCCGAAATCGCGCCGGCTACGCCGCAAGCCCGCCGATGTGCTGCTCGGCGGCATCCGCGATCACATGACCGACGGCGAATACAGCCGGTTCCTGCGCGAGTTGTCGGTGGCGCTGGCCGGACGCTCCGAACAGGAGCTGGACGACGTGGGCAGACGCCTGTTCCAGCGCACCGTCTACGGGTACCTGTATCCCGAAGCTTGGGAACTGATCCGCACCCACCGAGCAGCCGGGCACACCATCGTGCTGGTCAGCTCACTGACCCGATTCCAGGTGGCGCCGACGGCGGCACAATTGGGCATCGAGCACGTGCTGTACACGCCGATGGCCACCAGCGGCGGTGTGCTCACCGGCCATCCCGATGGGAAGACGCTGTGGCACAACGGCAAAGCCGAGGCTGTGGCTACGTTCGCCGCCGCGCACCGAGTGGATCTCGAGCACAGCTACGCCTACGCCGACTCGATCGCCGACCTGCCCATGCTGTCGCTGGTGGGACATCCGGTGGCGGTGAACGCCGACGACGCGCTCAGCGCCGCCGCCGACCGGCAGCACTGGGCCACGTTGACGTTCCGGCCGCGCCGCGCGCCGCGTGCGAGCGATTACGTACGCACCGCCGCGGGATTCGCCGGGCTGCTCGGGGGCGCGCTGTTCGGCGTCGCGTCGAAAGCGCCCACCCAGGACCGGCAGCGGATGGCCGACGCGCTGATGGCGCACGCGGCGCGCAACACGCTGCGCATCGCGGGCGTGCGCGTGCGGGTCACCGGCGGCGAGCACGCGAGATCGCCGCGGCCCGCGGTCTTCCTGTTCAACCATCAGAGCCAGTTCGACATCATCATCGTGCCCGAAGTGCTCGGCGGCGGGGTGACCGCGATCGGCAAGAAGGAACTGACCAAGAATCCGGTCTTCGGGCCGCTCATGCGCTTCGTCGGCGTGACGTTCATCGACCGGGCGAATACCGCTCAGGCCAAGGCGGCGCTGCGGCCGGTGGTGGAGACCCTACGCGGTGGCTTGTCGGTCGCGGTGGCTCCGGAAGGCACCCGTTCCTACACCCCCGAAGTCGGGCCGTTCAAGAAGGGCGCATTCCACATCGCCATGCAGGCGGGCGTGCCGGTGATCCCGGTCGTCATCCGGAACGCGGGCGAGATCTGCTGGCGCAACGCGATGGTCGCCCGGCCGGGAACAGTCGACGTGGCGATACTCGACCCCATCGACGTCAGCGCGTGGGAGCCGGGTGATTTGGACGACAACGTGGCGCGGGTCCGCCAGCTGTTCGTAGACACGCTACTGAATTGGCCGCACTGATCGGCACGGCGTCGCGTCGACGGCCGCCGGTCGTGTGGTCGCCCCGCTTCGGCCGCGATGCTGTCCCTAGCTGCGGACCGTCGTGCTGTGAGCGGCGGGGGTAATCGGTGCGACGCAGCCTGCGGCGGCCATCACGCCGGACCTCGACCTGGTCTGTGCGTCTCCCCTCGCCCGTGCGGTCGGTGCTCGTGACCGGGCTGGAGGCGATGCACAGCCGCTCGGTCAGCCGTTGACCGCCTGAGCCGCCGACGAACGGGACCCGTTGGGCAATTCAGACCGCGCGGCCGAACAGCAGCTTCCACGGCATGAGCGCCGACTCGAGCTGCACCTTCAGGCTCATCTTGGACGCGCCGAGCGTCCGCTCCTCGAATCGGATGGGGACCTCGGCGATCGCGATCCCCTTCTTGATGGTCCGGTAGTTCATCTCGACCTGGAACGAATACCCGTTGCTGCGGATGGAGGCCACGTCGATGGCGCGCAGAGTGTCGGCCTTCCAGGCCTTGAAGCCCGCGGTGGCGTCCTTGACGCCCAAGCGCAGGATGAGGTTCACGTAGAAATTGGCCCAGGCCGAGAGCGCCTTGCGGTACCACTTCCATTCCGCGGCGGTCGAGCCGCCGGGAACGTAACGCGAACCCAGCACGACGCCGGCGTCCGTGTCGGAGAGCTTCTCCAGCATGGCCGGGATGACTTCGACGGGGTGCGACAGGTCGGCGTCCATCTGGATCACGACGTCCGCGCCCTCGTCCAGCGCCCGAGTGATGCCCGCGACGTATGCCCGGCCGAGTCCGTCCTTCTCGGTACGGTGCAGCACACCGACCACGTTCGGCAGTTCGGCGGCGAGCTTGTCGGCCACCTCGCCGGTGCCGTCCGGCGAGCTGTCGTCCACCACGAGTACGTGCAGGTCGGGCACCGGCAGCGCGGTCAGCCGCTCCACCGCAACCGGCAGATTTTCCCGCTCGTTGTAGGTCGGCACAACAACGGTAACCCTCAAGGGTCGCCCTCCCTGCTGATCCTGGTTTCCGCTCGCAGCCCACGCCAGGACCTCCGAGCATTCGTCGAGTTCTGGAGAACCGTACTCGATACACCTGATCGCGACCTGAGCGGCCGCACCCGGTGTGACGCGGTCCGAGCCCTCGACCTGCGGCCCAAGATCAACTTCACCGCCCGGGGGAACACCCGGGGCGCGTCACTCCCCGTCCCGCCAGGCCCGATCCCGGGCATCTTCCCGCTCGTTGCGCGCGTGCGCGATCTCCAGCGCGCGCTCGGCCGTCGCTTTGTCCGGGTACGGCCCCATCCGGTCGCGGAACCAGCACTGCCGCCCTTGCTCGGCCCGATTGTGCTTCAAGCAGTAATACCAGCGCTCAGCCATACCTCCAGCATCCCACCGAACACCACCGCTCAATCGCTTTTCCGTTCGCCATCCGTTGCCCGGACTCGGCAATTCACGGCCAAAGGCTTCGGTAATGGATGAGCGCGTGGCACAGGACGACCACACCGAAGATCGCGAAGAGTACGCGCACCGAAGCAGGTCCGTACGAGCTGATAATGCGAACGATTTTCCGATACATCCGCCGCGCGCCGGTCGTACGCCGCATCGCGAGGCCGAGTATCACCAGCGGCGGCAGCAATGCCAACGCGCAATACGCGACCACGATCAGCGGCCACAACGTCGGTAGCGGATTCCGTGCGGAGATCATCGCGAGTCCGGCCAGATAGGGAACCGCGGTCGGCGCCTGTGCGATGCCGATCGCCACGCCGAGGCCGGCGAGCACCCACGGTTGCCGTCGTAGCGCGCTCGCCCGTTCCGGGGTCGCCGTACCGGCCATTCGAATACACGCGAGAGCGATCAGCACCACCCCCGCGAGGAGTTCTGCCCAATACCGCACCGTCGGCGTGACCTCGAAGTCGAACAGATCGGTCAGAAAACCGATCCCCAGGATCGTGCAGATGCCGAAGGCGGTGGTGACGGCGAAGACGCCCGCCAGCAAGCTCAAACCGCTCACCAGCGGCGAGCGACGGCTCAATCTGCTGTCGTAGACCACCGCCGTGGTGACGCCGATCAGCAGCAGGTCGAGCGAGTCGAGGAAGGCGAACCCAGCGAGCGCGAGGAGAAGGATCCACATGGCCGCGCCAGCCTACCCGCGCCCTACAAGCAACCGCGTAGTCCCGAACCCGATGCGCGACCGCTCGATTCGCCATATCGAATCGAGCGGTCAGCGAGCAGAGAGCAACGCCACACCGGACGACGATCAGCCGTCCGCTCGCGCGGACGAAGGAAACCACCAAGCGAGAAAGTCGGGCGACGCAGACCCGCAGAACAGGAATTGAGCGCATAACGAAACGAGCCCGGCTCACGCTCTCCGTGAACAGGGCTCGCCAACAAGTGAAGGTGGCCAGGGCCGGGATCGAACCGGCGACCTTCCGCTTTTCAGGCGGACGCTCGTACCAACTGAGCTACCTGGCCGCAGGCACCCGAAGTGAATGCCATACGCGAAACGCCGGATATCTCCGGCGCTTGCTTGCGACCCTGACGGGACTCGAACCCGCGACCTCCGCCGTGACAGGGCGGCGCGCTAACCAACTGCGCCACAGGGCCATGCTCTGCTACCAACGATCCATGGATCGTACCCCCTACGGGATTCGAACCCGCGCTACCGCCTTGAAAGGGCGGCGTCCTAGGCCGCTAGACGAAGGGGGCTCGTCCCGGATTTCTCCGGACCGGCTTTCAACGGCTGTCCGTTGGGAGCTGGGATAGCTTATGACAGACCGGACTCGAATCCCAAACCGGCTGGTCAGAGGCTCAAACCGAGCTCTTCCAAGCGCGCGTGGGCACGCCACCCGTCGCTACGGAACTTCTCCAGCCATTCCGGGGTGGCCATCGCCTCCATCACGACCTCGAGCGCCTCCTCGAACCGCGCCCGCAGATCGACCTGCCCGCCTAGCAGATCCACCATGTAGCGCTGACCGGCCAGCGCCGCGGCGAGCGTGCGGGTGAACCGGTCGGGATCGGCGTCCGCGCGCAGCTGCCCGTGGTCGATGGCGCGGACGGTGAGCACCCTGGTGGTGCGGCCCAGGATGCGGCCGCCACCGGCTTGCACGTCCCGATAGAAGTCCGGTTCGATGATCAGGCGGTACTCGGCCTGCACGATGATGTCGTGCTCGAGTCGCAGCGCGATCTCGTCGACCACCCCGTGCAGGATGTCCAGCGGGCTGAGATCGGTTCGCGCCAGCCAGCGCTCGGCGGAGGCGCGATAGCGTTCCACCGCGGTCTCCAGCACCGCGCGTGCCAGGTCTTCCTTCGAATCGAAATGGAAGTACATGGCGCCCTTGGTGGCACGCGATCCTTCCAATATGCGGTTGAGCGATGCAGCGGCATAGCCGCTCTTCCCGAACTCAACGGCGGCGGACCTGATAATCGCCGCCCGTGTCCGGCGCGCCCGCTCTTGCTGCCGTGCCATGCTCGAAACGCCTCCGAAGCCTTACTCGCCGCCAATCAGCCACCCCCGAAGGAACGGACCCTCGGCGCGAATTCATGAGTTTTATCAATACGTGGAACCCGGTTTTCGACCGATTGCAGACTTTCGGTACGAAAACGCCCTGAAAACCTGAAACACACCAGCTGGTATAGTTTGCCTGCCCGGGTGCGCCGCAGGGGGTGCGCATCCGGGCATTTCTTCGTTTCGAACGTGCCTCCTCCTGCGGCATCGAGTTCCGTCGAGCCGTGGCCGGCCGGGCCGACCGCGGCACCTTCGGACACAGCAACGACAATCCGAATTCCGTGACGCCGACCGAGTCGACGATTCTTTCGGAATTCACCAAGGCGTCACCGTACCCGGAATCCCGATCCGACACGCGGCAAACCGAGGAGTCAGGTAGCCATCCGATTCGGTTTTCTGTTACGGCAAATGTTCGGCAACCTGATCTACCCATCCGGAGGGTGCGCGAATTCGCCAGCGGTTCAAGGTTGTTCACGCGCGCCGACCGACAACCCGGACGACCGGCCGCCGCCCACGTTTCGCCCGCCAACCCGTCCTCCACGCCTTCCCCGGCCACAGCCGTTCACCCCTGCAAATCCAAAGAGATTGCCAGCCAACATGTTTGAATGATATCCAGATCCAGCTAAGATGAACAAAGCTGGGTGCCAAGTGTTTACCGCCTGCATCGCCCACCGCGCACGCCGCGTTACCCATCCCCCCGCGTCCGCCCGCCCCACCGGGTCCGCCACGCCGCCCCACCCATCCAGCCCGCCCGCCGACACGAACTCCCCCGATTGGGGCATACGCCCCTGCCCGCACTACACTGTTGCTCCGCGCCCCTATAGCTCAGTTGGTAGAGCTACGGACTTTTAATCCACAGGTTGGGGCGCTTCTACCAGCGGAAACGCTAGAATCGTGGGGCAAACGTGGGGCTCTCAGATCCCCACGCCCCGCCGTCGTGATGGTGCCCCCTGTAGGACTCGAACCTACGACCTAGTGATTAAAAGTCACCAGCTCTACCAACTGAGCTAAAGGGGCTCGGCTGGCAAGCATAGCTGACAGCGGCTGTAGGGCACGAACCGATTGAAGGGTGGACCAGTCGATGGCGTGGGCGGAGAAGCTCCCCAGCGGCAAGTACAGGGGCGTCTACAGGGACGCGAACGGGAAGAAGCGGAGCGCCGGCACCTTCGCCCGGAAGGCGGAGGCAGAGCGGCAGGCCGGGAACAAGGAAGTCGCGGAACGCCGGTCTCCCACTCCCCACGGGGCCGACAAGATGACGTGGGGAGAGTGGGAGCCAACGTGGACGGCCTCCCGAATTGTGAGGAAGAGCACAAATCGTTCCGATGTAGCGCGGCTGCGCGATCACGTTCGCCCGCGGTGGCAGAGGGAACCACTGCGCTCGATTACGACCGACGACGTTCAGAAGTGGGTGACCGATCTGTCCAACAGCGGCATGGCGCCCTCGACGGTCGCTAAGTGTTACTACCTCCTGAGTGCCTCGATGAAGGCTGCACAACTCGCGCGCCGGATCGACGTGAATCCATGCAAGGGCATCACCCTCCCCAAGCCAGGGCCGATGCCCGAGCGATACCTCGACGACGAGGAGATAGCAGCAATCGAGATATCCCTCGACCCCTTCGACCTCGTCGTAGTCGAGCTACTACTCGGCACAGGCGTCCGTCTCGGCGAGGCGATGGGTCTTCATTGGGAGAGCGTGAATCTTAAGCGCCGCGAGGTCGTCATCGAGTGGGCCTACGATCCGGTTGAAAGTGAAATGAACCCACCGAAAGACTACGAGCGCCGAACAATTCCGATTGGGGACAGACTCACCAGGCTGCTCAAGACACGGTTAGACCGAGTCGGCATGGGGAAGCCTGCCCCGCCACCCGTGAAGTACCCGCGGAACGCCCGCGTGCACTCCGGTCTCGTCATGGCCCACACACAAGGTCGGCCGTTCGATGCGAGCAACCTGCGCGATCGCTTCGCCGCATCGGTGAGGATCGCATACGTTGGCAAGGGCAAACAACGTCACCAAATTGGCCACGTTCGACTTCACGACCTTCGCCATACTTATGCAAGTCGCCTACTCGAGCGCGGCATCCCGATCGAAGACGTATCCCGATTGCTGGGGCATTCCTCGGTTGTGACAACAATGAGATACGCGCACAGAGCAAAATCTCGTTGGGACAACGTACGGGCAGCACTGGACTGAGGTTCTCACCGCAACCTACACAGACAACTGCGCTACAACACCGATTCAAACCCTCAGCCACTCCAACAGCGCGGCATTCTACGATAGAAGGCGCTCCCTACACCGAACATTCGGGATCAGCCGGAAAGAATTCACAGGAGGAAATAATATCAAGCCTCAGCTCGCGCCAATCATCCCTCAGCGGTATCGCCGCATGAGCCTTGCCAAGGATAGGGTCCAACTCGTCTTCGCAAATGTGGACTTCGCCGCCTCGCCTCAATATGAGTGAGGCCGCGAATCGTGCCACACCGTGTGTGGTCCAATCCTTACACAAGTTGACCGATGGGATTCCGAGTTCCTCAAGCAGTCGCTCAACGTAGACCGACAGGCCATCTTCTTTGTCCCGCGGACTGTAGTTGAAAGCGGCGGGAGACAGTTTAGTCTCGCCGGTAATCAGGTCATTGACTGTGAAAAAACTTGGCTTTTTGGGCACACGTCGATAGAGTTGATCTTCGATCTCAACAGGCATATTGTCAGCCTTCAGAATTGCCGTGTCCACGTGTAGCTATCTAACAGCGCGACGCCATTTAGGATTCGCTACCTCAACTTCTTTCGACAGATGATTCAAGCTGTATTGCAGCTTCCGAAAAGGCAACACTTCCCCTTCCCCCGAATAGCTTTCAGCAGCGACATTTCTGACCGACCACCAGTACTTATCGCCAGGAATGATGTCGATCTCAATCGACATGTCAAGTGCCGTCCAAAAGAACACCAATCCACCATCCTCCGGAGCGATGGAAGCATAGACCGTGTTCGGGGTGAACAAGAACCGAATAAGTTGGAGCGCACGGTAGGCGACGTCGATGTCCACGTGTCTGCCGCGGAGGAGATCGGCCAGCTGAATGATGCCGTTTTCCGCCGCCAAACCGTTAACTCGCGGAATCCGAGCAAGGGCCGCGCGACGGTTCCGCGCCGCGAAGACGGCCGCTCGATTCCTCGAAACTACTCGAGGCTCCCAGTTGATAAAGACTTTGTGGGCGTCCGGTTCAGCTAATGGACTAGGCTTAGAACCGGCTTCGGGCCAAGCGTTTCCACGATAACTCATGCCCCTCCCCACCCTTTCTTCATCTCGGCGCTAAAACTGGACTCGAAGTTGGAGATTTCGAATTCATGCGCATCGTGTAGGAGTAGTTGCGCCACAGCCATCGGATCATCTGTGTCGGGAGAGAAGCCGTCGCGGGGCACCGAGAGCGACCAGATATCAACTTCAGAAGGCTGACCTTCTCCTTCATCCAAGGAGATCCATGCGGTACGTCGAGTAGAAAGCTGCGGATTATCGCTTACTCGACGCAATTTCAAGCCGAGATAGTTTATGCCCAGACTCGCCCGATCGACGATTCGGCTGTCTTCCCAATTCGACAAGACGCCATAAACCCAGTCAATAGAGTCAATGTCCGACAGAGCATTAGAATAGTAACACTGCGCACCTTGCACTTTTACAGTGTTATCCGTTTCCTCTACAACCTGCACCAGCTCCGCGAAACGATCCATCAACTCGGGCGCCAAATTAGTGTAGCCCGGGTAGGCTTCGCCATGAGATTCAGTGGCGGAAAACGCCCATTTAAGTGATATTTGATCGAACTGATAAAACAAAATAGGGCTGAATGAGCCTGTAGCTTGTTCGACTCCCGGCATTGGCCAGCTGTCCGTGAAGGGGTCAACAGAAGGGAGATTCTCGGGACGCTGCCTCGGCAACCGCTGCCGAACCGCTGGGTATTTTTCCATCCATTGGCGTTGCAGAGTTCCGACCAGCGCAACGTCAAACCGCAAGGGTTCAAAGTAGAGCGTGAACTCCGCCCATCGCACTGGAGGGCGCACATACTCAGCTGCATGGTCAAGAGGCGTCGCCATGCCGCCATGATGGCACACTTGACGAGTCGGCACATGGATAAAGGCGGCCGGGGACGACACAAGCCAGTAGACGACGACCGCTATGAGAGAAATAAAACCGTCCGGACGGCTTGTTTTTGCATCCAGCCCGTATGGGCTATGCACTAGCACGCCTGCACCGCGATCAGTCAAGTCCGCCGGTGCGTGTGTGAGCGTCAAAACATACCACTAGAAGGCACTACATAGTGGTCACGAGATGCGAGCCTTCTGAACGACGGTTCCCAGTAGTGAGCATCCGGCATTACAAAGCTGCTTCTCCTGGGCTGCTAACTCGGCGACGCGGCGATTGGTCCGCCTGCATTCCAGCTGCGGTAGACCACCACGACTTCCTCTTGCACACCGTGCTCCTCTGGGTGGCCTGCCTCCCGGCGAGGGCGGGGTGCGGGGGCAGCGCCCCGCCTCGCAGCCTTCGGCTGCGCAGCCTTCCTGGTCCACAGCGCGCGTCTCGGGCTCGTGCTGGGTGTCCCTCCGGTATGGCCTGGGGCTACTCGATCACGACGGCGGCGGCCGTCAAGGGTGGCCGCCAGGCCATCGCCGCAGGCGACGCGAAGCGCCCTTGATGGTCGTTGTCGTCGTGATAGCCCCAGATAAGGCCATACCGGAGGGACACCCAGCCCACCGCGCGCCGGACCACGCGAGCCCTTGGCTCGCGCACGCGGGCGCCCGTCGCCCGCGCACCACTGCGATGACGTACCACGCCTTGCAGTTCCAACCTCGAACGACATCCGCGGATCAGTAGACCGCCGCCGACGCGCATGAGTCGACCAGCTGGAATCGTCTCCAACCGCAACCTACTCGCAAACCCACCGATACCCACTCAACTCAACCACTTCTTTCTTCTCCTCACCCCCGCCTTCCTCCCTGACCTGAATTGATCTTGAATCCCTCCTCCCTCCCAGTTCCACATCTCGTGCGCACGAAGTGGGTATGAGATGTGGAACTGGGAGGGAGGAGGGATTCAACGACGCGTAGCGTCGTTTACGCAGGTCAGGAGGGAGGCGGGGGTGAGGAACGCCCTGCGAAAAGTTGAGACAAGTTGTCTCAACTTTTGACCGGGTTTTCACCCGGTTTTCACCAGGTTTTCGCACTCCGGCAGATCGCAAGATCAACTGTCGAATGCGGGGTGGAGACACAGGAATCCAGCCCAGTCTCTGGCGCTGAGCTGAGAGGAATCAGGGGAACTCAAGGGCGTTCGACAGGGATTTCGACGCCTCTCGCGCATGTCTCTGCTACCGGTCAGCGATCGAATGGATGGCGGCGCGGCGCGCCGTGCGCGGCCTTCGGCCGCGTGCCCCTGGGTGGTGGCGCCTGCATTGTGTTCCCGCGCCCCTCCAACCTCAAGGGCGCTGCGCGTCGCCTGCGGCGATGGCCTGCGGCCACCCTTGACCTTGGAGCCTCTGCGCGGGAAGAGCAGGCGTTAAGGGGCAGGCCGGTGGCCTGCCCCGGTGGAGGCGCAAGCGCCACCACCCAGGGGCAAAAGAAACCCGCCCGACGTTTCGGTCGGCGGGCGGGTGGCGAACAATAGGACGGGCCTGGTGTCCAGCTGCGCCGGGCACGCGAAGGCCCCTGCCGACTGGGACTCGGCAGGGGCCTTCTTGCTGGTCAGATTCGGGTCAGGCGGTTACTCGTCGTCCTGGCCCAGGTAGGCGGCGACTTCGGCGAGGGAGTCGTCGGTGGGCGGCTCGTACTTGGCGCGGTAGAGCTTGGGCGGGGCGTAGTCGGCGTTGAACGCCTGTCCGGTGCCGGTGTACTGGATGGTCAGCCGGGCGCCGTTGCGCAGGTCGTCATCGCCCGCGGCGAGGATCGCCGCGCGGATGGCTTTCTGCAGGTTGCCGCGCACGAACAGCTTGCGGGCGCCGTCGTCGTCCGGATCGGTCTTCCAGCCGGTCAGGATGACGACCTCCAGCTGCCGGATCGGGTTGCCCTGGCGCAGCTTCGGCTTGCCGGTCTTCGGGTCCTTCTGCACAGCCAGCTCCTGGGAGACGACCAGGCCGGCCACCGTCGTGCCGGGCTCATCGGCCTTGCCGAACGCGCTGCGGATGACCTTCGGCTCCTCGGTCATGATCCACGATGTCATTGGGGTTACTCCTTGGTTATCGGTGTTGGGTGTGGGGTTATCCGGCGATCAGCCGAACGCTGTGGGGGGCGGGCAACGCCAGCTGCTCGCGACCGGTGTCGCCTTCGGTCTTGAGGCGGGCGAGGATCTTGCCGACCGAGCCGTGGTGCAACCCGACGATCGGGGCGATCTCGCGGTAGGAAAGGCCAGCCTGATGCAGCCGCAGGATCTCCGCGTCGCGTGCCGCCGTCGCATCCATTTCGACGGGTGTCGCCTCCACGTCGGCGGGTGTCGCCTCGGTGTCGCCCGATTTCACGGTGATGTCGCCGGTTGTCGCCGCCGCGACGGGTGCTGTCGCCTGCGACTGTGGGGTGCGGGGGACCTCCATCAGCGCGGTGAGCGCGTGCGTCACGGCCAGCATGGCGATCGGAGCGGCTCCGGCAACCACCGCGGCTGCGGGAGCGGGCAGCAGCAGACCATCGGCTTTCCAGGCGTGGACGCCGTTTCCGATCAAAGACACCAGCTCAGCGGCGGCGAGCTCGGCCCAGAAGAACCGGCGAGTCGCGGCCGGGACCACCACGCCGATCTTCTCGCGCCGGTTCAACGTCACCAGCGAGAACGCGGCCTGGACGATCGGGCCGTCCACGATCACCGGGGCGCCCCACGCCAATCGGGAGTCGATACCGGACATGACCGCCACGCCGTGCAGCGCGATCGCCGACCAGAAGAACGCCGCGATGCTCACTGCCGCAAGCGACAGCAAGGCGACAGCCTCAGCGGCATTCCACGACGGCGGCGACACCGGTATCGCAGTGGTCGCGGGAGCGGGCGACGCGGCGACGCCGGACGGCGACACAGTGGCCTCAGGGTGCGACAGGGTGTCGCTCATCGTTCGATCCCTTCTCTATTGCGGTTGGTGACCAGGCCCGCGAAGGCGTGCCCGTAGAGCGGTTTCGGGACCAGCCGCTCACGATCGGCGTGCAGCGCGTTCTCGTCCGCGAGATCCAGCGCGTCGTCCAGATCGCTGGCAAGCTCCCGGTTACGGTCCTCCAGATCCGCGACCTGGTGCTCGGCAGCGTCCAGCCGCGCGGTCACCGCGGCGAGCTGCTCCTCCAGCACGGCAGCGCGTTCGTTGGCCGCGATCAGCTGGGCCTGAAGCTCGGCGTAGGACTCACCCGCCGCGGTCGGCCCGTACGGGCGCAACGGCTCGAACCCGCCAGCAAGAGCCTCTGTTTCGTGGATCGCGGTCACCGCTCCATCTCCTCTCCCCGACCCCGGTTGTCGACCAGGCCCGCGAACGCGTGCCCCGGAATCGGGCGCTGCGGGTCGGGTTCCGTGCCGTGGCCGGCGGCCCATCGGCCGTGGCCGGTCATGTCGCGTACCTGCAAACGACTGCGCCACGTGATCGGGTCCATGTCGGGCGGTGCCTCGCTCGTCATGACCGGAGACGCCTGGTGGAACAGGCCCACGTAAGCGGTGTGCGCGAGCACGTCGTCCATCTCCGCCCACCGAGGCGAAACGGCCGGATCGGCAGTCCACCGCTGTTGGATCGCACGAGCCTGCGCTCGCAGCTCGATCGCGCGGGGGTGGTCGGGCCACGGAGCGTCTTCGGCCCGATCCCGCAGGATGTAGGCGCGGGTGTAATCGGTCCGCCACGCCGCCTCCTGCGGGTCGGACACGCGCTTGGCGTAGTAGGCGGCGACCACGTCGTCCAAGCCGTCCGAGCGGACGAGATCGATCATCAGATCCGCCACCGTCCGATCCTCGGCGTTCACCGCTCCATCTCCTGCCCCCGGGCGCGGCCATTGACCAGACCCGCGAACGCGTGCCCCGGAATCGGGCGCCGCTGCGGCCGGGACAGTTCCGCGGTGCGGGCGGCGGCGAACGATCCGGACACCGGGACCGGTGCCGTGTTCGGGCTGGCCTCGGCCGGATCGGACCAGGAGTCGCGGCGTTCGGCGGCGGCGAGCTGCTGGCGGGCCTGCTTGATGGTGCGCGGCTCGACCACCCAGCGCCCGTTGCCGGTCAGTTCGCGGGCGTGCTGCTGGCTGCGCCAGTCGATCTCGCTGATCGCGTGGAAGCCCTGAGCCCGGTCCGCGGCGATCTGCTCGTGCAGCCGACGCATGGTGTCCGGTGCCGAGCGCCAGTCGCTGTGCGCGTCCTCCAGGTACCGGTAGGCCGCGCCGAGCTCGTCGTCCCGGCCGCTCCAGCGTTCGCGGATCTCATCGACCTGGTCGAAGATCCGGTCGCTGTCCTGCCGGAACTCGGTGTGGAACGCGGTTTCGCTCAGGTCCTTCACGCGGTCGAAGTCCGCCCGCATCAATACCTCCTCGGGGTTCTCGACGCGTCCGGCGTAGCGGTTGATGTACAGGTCATCCAGTTCGTTGGTGCTCACAGCTCCATCTCCATTTCCCGGTCCCGGTTGCGGCCGTTGACCAGGCCCGCGAAGGCGTGGCCCTTGATCGGCGCGCGGCCGGTGGTGTTTCCGTTCGCGGCAGCCGCCTCGGCCCCGGCCTGCTCGGCCTGGCGCTCCGGGCTGCCGTAACGCTCGTGCGCCGGTGTGCGCTCGGCGAGCTTCGCCACCGCCTCGTCGCGCTCGCCGCGCAACTGATCCCGCTCGGCGGTGACCGCGGTCAACTGCCGAGTCAGCCGGGCGTTGGCCTCGGTCAGCTCGTTGTTGTGCTCGATCGACAACCGATGCCGATTGCTCAGCTCGTTGTTGCGGGTGGCGGCGTCGACCAAATCGCCGGACAGCTGCTCGATCTCACGAC
This sequence comes from Nocardia sp. NPDC051900, assembly GCF_044452545.1. Taxonomy (NCBI): domain Bacteria; kingdom Bacillati; phylum Actinomycetota; class Actinomycetes; order Mycobacteriales; family Nocardiaceae; genus Nocardia; species Nocardia sp. NPDC051900. The sequence continues at coordinate 216,272 of NZ_JBITBU010000003.1, forward strand.
CACGCTGCGCGAGATCCTCGGCGAGCTGGTCCCGCTCGGCCGCGACCTGCTGCACCGGCGCGGGCAGCTGCTGCTCTCCGCGCTCCTGCGCGGACGAGCCTCGTTCGATCCCCTCCCGCCACTGGCTCACTTCATCGGTGACCATCGACCGGCCGCCTTCAGCGCGGAACACCCGCTCCGGACGCCATTCGTCGGCCAGATCGAAGGCGGCCACATGCACGGTGGTGCCGGGTGCCGGCCGAATCCCGGCCAGCTGCTGCGCGGTCCAGCGCGCCGAGTCCGCCTCGGTCGCGTGGGCGCCGCGCTCGTGCACCACCTGGTTGGCGTTCTGCGGCAGGTAGGTGACGGTGCTGCTGAACCGCTCCGCCTGCTGCCCCTGCTCGGCCTCGCGGGCCTGCGCCGTGTCCTGTTCGCGGTGCACCTGCCCGGCCAGTGTCCGTTCCCGTAACACGGCCTCCCTGGCCGCGAGCTGGTCGGCGACGGTCTCGGGGCGGCCGTGGTCGACGTACTGCTTCGCGGCGTTGAGGGTGTCGCGGGTCTCCACCGCCAGGGTGGTGCCGTCCGACCACGACGTGCGTCCGATGTTGCGCTGCAACCATTCGGTGGCGGTGTGCTCGGTGGCGAACGCACGGGACTCGGTGAGCTTGCCGCCGTCCGGATCGGTCCACGTCAGCTGCGCGGTATAGCGATGACGGTGATCCTGAGCGGCATCGATCCGAGCCAACAGCGCATCCTCGAGATTGGCGCGGTGCGCGGCGTCCAGGCCCTGCTGCCACTCCTGCCGTTCGCGGTCGGCGAAGCGGTCGATGGTGACCTTCTCGCGGGCCACTCGGGCGCGGTAGTGCAGCGCTTCCAGGCCCTTGACCTTGTGGGCGCGGGCGAACAGGTTGCCGGTCTTGTACTCCGGGAACACCGTCGCCGCGTCCAAGCCGTCCAGGGCGATGCCCTGCTCGGTGCGGGTCAGATGCTCGTCGCCGATGAACTGCGACGCCAGCCGATCGCGGTGCTCAGCCAGAGCGCGAGCGTCGCGGGCGCGGCGGTCGTGATCCACCCGCGGATCGTTCGCGCGGGCCGCAACGGCCTGGACGTGCACGCGGTAGCGGTCCACGGCCTGGTTGGTCCACGACAGGTGGTTGGTGCGAGACTGCTGCTGCTCGCGGCGCTCGGCGCGGACCAGGCGGCTGATCTCCTTGCGGGCCCGGCGCCGCTCCAGCCAGTTCGCGGCCTGGGCGTGGCGCTGCATCGCCGCACGCATGGCGGCGCTGAACTGGCGTGCCTGCGCGAAGATCTCGTCTTCGACACTGTGGTCGGACATTCCTTTTCTCCTTCGGTGTGGGTTATGCGGACTCCGCCGCGTCGTTGCGGCGGCGGGTGGTGTGGCGTTTGATCCAGCTGGCGGAATCGGCGATGACGTAGCCGCTGAGGCGGATCGACTCGATGGGGCCGGGGCGCCCGGCGCACATCCACACCGAGAACCCGGTCAGCCCAGCGCCGTAGACGGCCAGCGGGCCGGTCATCGGCAAAGTGCTGGCGGCGACCGCGTACCCGGCACTGGTGCCCAGGGCAGGAGCCCACAGCCGCAGCCCGTCCCGGATGCGGGTGGCGCGATCGATGCGCGGAGTCAGCGCGCGCCCGATTTGGCCGCCATCGGGGACGACGGGTGTCTGCTGCTGGATCTGCTCAACCAGCTTCTTGGTGGTGTGATTGGCCAGTTCATCGGCGAGCGGAGCCAACTGGTCCATCTCGGCCTGACGCTGCTCGTCGGACAGCCCGGAGATCTCCTCTCCGTGGTCCTCGGGGTTGATGTTCGGAACAGACATGAGTGGTGCTCTTTCTCGTTTCAGGCGTGGCGGTGTTTGCGCAGGTCGATGACCGGCGCCAACGGGACGCGCTCGGGGGTGACGGTCTGCATCGCGGCGAGGCCGGGCAATGGGCGCAGCGTGGACAGCTGCCGTTCGTCGAGCGGGGTGACGCGGCCGAAGCGGGCGACGCCGCCGGAGACGTGCACGATGTCGCCTTTGGCCATGGCGCGCAGACGGTTCGGGTGCACGAGCAGCTTGTCGTTGGCCTGCACGTTGCCCTCGTCGCCTTCCTGGGAGCCGCCGATGAGCTTGCGGGAGAGGTCGAAATCGCGGCGGGTGCCGTAGATCTCGGCGAGCTTGTCGCCCTTCTCCTGCCCACCCAGCAGCGAACCACCGGAGGCGGCGGTGACCAGGGCCTCACGCGCGTCGTCGTCGTGGCCGAGACCGTTCCAGGACTGGGCGAACCACCACGAGCCGATGCCGGCCTTGCGCAGCCGTTCCACCCACGCCTTGGCGCGGGTCTTGCCGTCCGAGACCGCGGAGAACTCGTCCACAGCCAGCAGGGCCTGGCGGCCGTGGTCCTTGTCGGCGAGCTGTTCGAGCATGCAACCCAAGGCCGCGAACTGGGCGCGGGCCCGGTCGGCGGCTTTGACGCCTTCGAGGATGATGTAGAGGAAATCGAAGTCGGTGACCTGCTTGTCGCCCTCGAACGAGTCACCCAGCAGCCGGTAGAGGATGCCGAACTCGCTGCGCGCGGAATCCATCACCGGCTGCTTCCCGGCCATCGTGGAGGCGATCTCCCGATCGACACCGGCCACACCAGCCCACGGCACGGTGTCGTCCCAGATCCCGCCCCACAGCTTGGCCAGCTTGACCGGATCGAACCGCGACAGGAACTCGATCCAATCCCGCGGCGGGTTGTGCCCGACCGGCTTGCCGTCGACCACCGTCTGCGGGGCGTCCACGACCAGGTGGATCAACGTTTCACGCAGGTTGTGGAAGTAGCGTTCGGTGTCGGTCGTCGGCGTCGAGCCGCCGGAGATCATCGCCGACAACACCGACCGCAGATCATCGAGATCCTCGATGCCCCACAGGTTCAGCTGCGTGTGCAGCGGGTCGGTGTCCTCGACACCCACCACACCGATCCGGTCAGCGGGCACACCGAGCGCGGCGAACCAGCGCGCCATCGTCCGCGCGGACTTCTTCGACTCCGGGCCGCCGTTGCAGTCGATCACCAACACCAACGGGCGGCCGGGCCGACGCGGGCGCCACCACTGCTGGTGCCGCAGCCAGCCGGTGACGAACCACGACACCAACGTCCGGTTCATCAGCGTCGACTTGCCCTTACCGGAGGAGGCGACGACGGTGCCGTGCTCGTTGAACTTGATCCACGGCACGATCAGCCGGGTCTCCGTGCGCGCCAGCAGCGCCCGCGTCCGCGACTTGGCCGGGGCCTGGCTCGACTCCACAGCGAGGCGGCCGAGGACCGGCTGTGGGTTCAGCCCGCCGGTGGAGAACGGCAGCCGATACCGCGACATCCGCGCCGCTGCCCGCTGCTCACGCTGGGTACGCAGCCACAACGCCCGCTCGGTGGCGGCCGGGGACTGCAACCCGTTGGTCGCGACCCGCACCCGCCGGTTGGTGAAAGCGATCATCGCCGCCAGCCACGCAGCCGGGATCAGCAGCACCGTCATCGCCGCCAGGCCGTGAGCAGGGTTGCCCGACACCAACTCCGCCGCGCCCGCGGTGAACTGGGTCAGCGGCGCCGACCAGTCCATGCCGCCGAACACGATCGCCGAACCGGGCATCGCGACGCTCGCGCCGATCGTCCAGTTCCGCAGCCTCGCCGGAGACCACGCCAGCAGGTTGGCGACCAGGAAGATCGCGCCCGCCGACACCAGCCCGAACACCGCGCAGGTCCCCGCGATCATCAACGCGTCGAGGAACCCGTCGAGAGTGATCTCCGGCAGAGTGATGCCGAACAGGTCACCATCGGGGGCGTGGTCGCCCAAGATCGGCGGGGCCTTCGGGTGGATCTCGATGTGCGGGGCCTGCTCGGTACCCGGAACCTGGGACTGCTCCGGGGCGGCGGGCACCTGCGACGGGTAGGTCTTGGCGCACTCGGGACGGAAATCGATCACCTTCTGGCACACCACGTCCGCGTCACGGTGGATCGGGAAATCGGTGCTCATCACGACACCGCCTCTCCGGTGTCACGACCACCGATCGTGGCCTGGTGGATGCGATCAGAGGCACCGCCGGAGATCAGCGACAGACCGGGCCGAGAACCGGAAACCGTGCTGCTGGTGCCGAATGCTTCGGCGAGGCCGGCCACTCGGATCGAGGGGCCTTCCACACCCGCCGCAGCGCGGGCGGCATCGGCGATCACGTTGCGGATCTCGACGTTGCGGCAGTAGTAGATGAGCTTGTCGCAGTTGGCTTTCGCCGCTGCCTGCTTGGCCTTGGCGACCGCTATCCGGGCCGCGGCAGCGTTCTTCGCGGTCAGCTCGACCTCGACCGCCCACAACCGGCCCTGCTCGTCGTAATACCGGCCGTCGTGGATGTGGGGGCGCGCCTCTCCGGCCCGGACCGGCCCGACCTGCGCACGCAGCTCACGCTCGGAGATCCACCGCTCCAGATCAAGCCCCACCAGCGCCAACCGCAGCTCCAGCACGGTGCGCACGTGCGCGGCCATCTTCGGTGTCGGCGTCCAGAACTGCGTGCTCAGACCCGTCAGACCCTCGATCGCCGAGCGGGTCGGGAACACCCACGTCGGTCCTGGCACCGGCCGCAGCTTCAACGACGAAACCAGCTTGCTTTCGCGCCACTTCGCCACGTGCCGGTACGCACTCGACATCCGCACACCCAGCATCCGGGCGACCACATCCAGCGGCGCCCCGTACATGAACGCCAGAATCGTCAACACGGTCATCGGCACCGGACCGATCCGATATGCCGTCATCTATCGCTCCCATCCATCACGGTCACGGCCACGGCCGTTGACCAGCCCCGCGAACGCGTGACCCGCAATCGGGGACCGCTCAACCGGGGGCGTTGTCGAATCGACCCATCCCGGGCCGGGGTCATTGATCTGCTCGAACTCCGCACGGTCGACGCCGTGCCGCTCCGCAGCGCGCAGCTGCCGCTCCCGCGTGGCCTTCGCCAACGCCGCAAGCTGGGCGGGAGTCGCTTCCCGCTTCGCGGCGGCGAGGTTGACGTCATAGAGGTAGGCCGTCAACGGCTCCCGCGACCGGCGCGGACGCTGCACCTTGCCCGCGATGTCCTGCCCATTCGGACGCAATCCCTGCGCGGCCAACTGCCGACGCGTCCGCAGATGCGAAGGCGCGCAACGCCAGTCGTAAACCGGGATGCCGCCTTGGGGTTCGGGCGCGGTCATCGTGCCACCCCCGGAACCTCCGAGCGCGGGACGCAGGACCCCGCCGGTTCCGCCGGAACCCCGGCATTGAGCGGGCGGCAGATGTTCGGCGACGGCACGTAGTCCTGCTGATCGATCCACGCCGCCGTGCACCCGCCCATCCCGATGAGCAGCAGCACACCGACCGCGGCCAGCCGCACCATCGGCGGCAACAACCCCAGCGGGGCGAACACCGCACTCACGCCGGTGAACTCCGGACCAGCCATCGAATGCAACGGGTTGTGACCACCACGGCGGTCGAAATGAGTGACCGTATACCCCTGAACAGGCGGCTCCTGCCGCCACGGCGCGGTCACCGCTCCGCCTCGTTCCGCTCGGCACTACCGCGGTCGACCGCCTCACCCGTGTCGGCCCCGCGGTTGTCATGCGCGGCCAACGCATCCGCGATGCCGGCATCGAGCAGCGCACGCAGCCCAGTTGCCTGCTCGAGCGTCAACTGCATCGACATCTCGGCATACGCCGACGACGACGCCGGAGACACCCGGACACATACCCGGTCGACATTCGCCGCGTACCGCACCCGGAACGACCCGTGCACCATGATGTTTGCGGAGACCCCGGTATCCACCGGGACGCCCGACTCACTGGCCGCGATCACGTAATGGCCCACGTAGTCCCGCAACACGCCTTCGGGGTGGGCCTGCCGCTCTTGATCCCCATTGCGCGGGTGGATGCTCATCGCCGAACCCCCCACCGCCGCGAGGACCGCCAGAACGCGAAACCGCCCAGCAGCACCACCGTGATCCCGACGAGTTCCGGCGCCGTCAGCACGAGGTAGCCGACCGCAACCGCGGCGACCACCAAACCGTAAGTCCGCGCTTGCATTACGCGACTCCGGTCTCGTTCAAGGGGCGGACCAGCGCGAGAACCTGATCCCGATCGACCTTGATAAGCCGCGGGCCGACCTGGAAGCCCTGCAAAAGGCCGCCGTCCACCCAGCGACGAACGGTCCGCGGGTGGACTCCCCCTGCCAGTTCCGCCGCGACGCGAAGGCTGATCAGTGTCTTCGGTCCACCGACCGAGCCACTTCGTCTGCTCATAAATGTCACTCCTTTGGCGACTTGTCGTTACGTATACACAACAGCGTATGTGTAGTTACGTATGCGCACAAGGTCTACACATGTGTAGGCGCCAAAGAGCACGAAAAAGGCCTGATCAACGCCTTGATCAGGCCCCTATACGCTTCGACCGGAGTCGGTCGGAGTCAGGTCAGGTGGAGGCCTCCCGCCTGCTCGTGGCGACCGATTCAGGCTCTAGTGCCATCCGGAACAGGAACGCGTCGTACCGGTCACGTGGATACGAGATGTTCGAGATCATGAGCACTTGCTCATCACTGTCGATGTAGCGCTGGAACACAGCCTTGACCAGCTCGCCGGACGGAGTTTTGAGCCACTCGGCATGACTCGCCGACGGAAGGGCGTCCGTGAGGGTCTCCTCCAGAAATGCCGCCGCCGAGACGTCGGCCGAACCGACCGGCTGATAGCTATCTGAAACGGATATCGGTCGACCGCCTTCCGATGCGCGCACAATGACATGCGTCAACTCGGCACCGACTTTGACGCCGAGCTTGTCCGCGAGGTCTTCCGTCGCGGCAACGTTCCTGATGTCGCGCTCCACCTCCACCGCCTCGGTTGCTTCGTTCTCGAACGTGGTCTCGGGCTGCTCGAACTGGCGCTCGGGCGACACCCTGGTGAGATTGGGCCGGTCGGCAACAAAGGTCCCCTTCCGCCGCTCGGTCCGCACCAACCCCTGACCGAGAAGCAGCTCGATCGCATTGCGGATCACGATCTGCGACACGCCATGGCGCTTCGCCAGTTCCGGGTAACTCCGCAGCTGGGTTCCCGGCGGGAGTTCACCAGCCCTGATCTTGCGTGCGTATTCACCCGCGATCTTCACGTATGCCGGTTCAGCCACTGTCAATCCCCTCGCTTCGTCCACTCAGGCAGGAGTCAGCCACCCCTACCAATACACAACTACGTATACATACATCATGGCAGTGTGCGGGAAGTGGGGCGACGCGTTTGCGCGACTTCTGGTGCTACTTCCGACGGGTCCAGCTCTCCGCTTTGTCGTGCAGGTTCCACCAGGACACGAACTGCGTATCCTCACCAACCTGCTCCCACCCGGAAGCGAGCTTGTCGAAGAAAGCATCAGTGCCGGTCTTGCCGCCGCGAGGTTCGCCAACGTAGATCAGCGTGTCACCTCCGGCTTCCTCGAAGGCTTCCAACGCCTCAGTTGACATCGGATCTCCCCAGCCCGGCGGCCAGCACAAGAAAAGAACTCGACGCGACTCCTCGCCCGCTTCCCGTGCTGCGGCCAGGTCGGCGAGGTCGCCGACTTCGTGCCAGACATCCAACTGTCCCGCTCCCCCACGAAACGACACATTCTCGATCTGGCCGGGCGGTTCCGAGTCGAATGCCAAGACATCGACACCGCGGCGTCGCAGCTGTTCGGCCCAGTATCCGCGCCCGGCGCCGATCTCCAACAGCCCTCGACCGGCGCAAACGGCGGTGATCCACTCCAGCGTCTCGGGCGACGGGATCGCATACGCATATGCCTCCTGGAGAACCGTCTGCGCGTAGGCCAGTCGCGCACTGCCCTTCGCTACACCGCCGTTGACCTCGCGACGCCCACCACGCTCGGCCGGGGCCACACTGACGGACGGACCAACGATGTCCCAGTACGGATTCTCACTGTCACCGCCCGTCATGTAGTGCAGCAAACGAATGTCGAAGGCCCTGTCGGCCTCGGCATCACCGCTTCCAGGTATGGCAGCGGCAGTATCGAGGTACTCCGCAACCCTGGGATACGAAGTGCGGAAGCGTGTTTCGTCCCCAAGAAGATCGGACAGCTCTTCACGACGCTCTGGTGTCAATACGAATCCTGTCACCCAGTCGATTGTGCCGACCTCGACGGCCGCTTGGTGGGCTATGAGCTGCACCGCCACTCGGGCTTTCACATCGCCCGCGGCACAGCAGACCACGAACGTTTCCAATCTCCGTGGGGCAGTATGTCTCCATGTATGGGGCACGCATGGGGCAGACAGACGTACCCCTGTGTACACTCACGTCCCGAATGCACAAACCAAGGCAGCCACAAAACCGCTGAACAGATGCACATTTATGTCCGACATGTTGACGTACGTCCAGGGGATTTGATACTAGAGCAGAAAAGGGACTTTTAATCCGCAGGTCGTAGGTTCGAGCCCTACTGGGGGCACAAAGGTCGGGCGTCCGGATTGCTCCGGGCGCCCGACCTGTTTTCCCGGAGTTCTCCGCCGCGCGGCGCCGGCCATACGGCAGTGGAAGCGGCGCGGCGAGGCTCTATTACCTGGGTCGCACGCAACGCTTCGCAGGAGGCGGCGTCCAGGGAGCGCGCTCGGCGGCGAGAAGGGCTGCGCCGCTCCCCGATCACCGGTCACGGTTTGCACAGTCGGCGCCGTAGACGGTGCGAGCGGTGCGGAGACAGGAACCTCGGCCGGAGCGACATCGCCGGTCACCCCCGGCACGGCCATAGGAGTCACCACGGTGGAGTGGCATGAGTGGTGTACCGGTTGGATTGTGACGAACAGCACAGCTACCTCGCATAGGGCATTCGTCGACTGGAGAGATCGCGTCTCGCGTACCGGTCAGTCATGCGCCGGTTGTGATATCCCCTTGATCGCGGGTGTACGCCGGTCGGCGGAAAAGCCGATGACAGCTCGGCTCGCGCAGTAGATACATATGGACAATTCGCGGCGCAGGACAACTGTCGGGTCACGACGGCACAGCTGGAGGCCCGGATGCTTCGTCGCCTCATGAACAATCCATGCGGCATGACCCGAGGGTGACGAGCAGCCGAGGGCAGTGGCATACGCCGCCGGGCGGCGCATTACGTATAGAAGGACATAGTTGTCGGCGTAGTTGCGATGCGCAGTCGACCGCCTGTCGGCGATCGGGGATGAAAGCCTGCGAAGATCCGACAAGCGTGCGACTTGGAAAGAGCGGCATGAAGGTGTTGGCCTTCGGAGGCGATGGATGGCGATCGGAGACGCCGATTTCACCGCGATCCATCGCGAATCGCCGGCTAGATCGCACACGACGTCATGAAACCAAGGCGCGTGGCGCCCGGGAGACACATGCCGGATCCCGCCATCACACCTACTCACTTCCTGGCGGGTGCCGACCTCTCGACCGCTCTCCACGGAGGGCGTCGTCGGCGCCAATTCACAGGAACATCGCAGCTGGGCTCGCCGCAGTTCGCCGACACGCGCAGAACCAGGGCGTTTCGATCCCATATCGGCCCCCTGGGCCGCCCTTGTGTGTTCGCCCACGTACGGCTAACGCTCCTATCACCGCGTCGATAGACCCATTGCAGCGGGTAGAGCCCATACACTCATGGAGATCACCGAACGGCGAAGAGGTCGTATGAGGTGGATCACCAGAGCATCGATCGCCTAACGGATGCGTTTCGCATCACACCTACGGTGCCGTAAGGTATGGCCGCATCGGTATCGGTCTACCTTGGGATTGACCTGCACGACCGGAAGCACACACTGAAGGGTTCATACATGGCAAGGGATCTGACTCAACTCGAGCTGCTGACGGAGTTGGAGCCGGTTGCCGAAGAAAACGTCAACCGGCACCTCTCCATGGCAAAGGAATGGCACCCGCACGACTACGTCCCGTGGGACGACGGCCGCAATTTCGCGGCACTCGGTGGCGTGGACTGGGATCCGGAGCAGTCCCGCCTCAATGAGGTCGCGAAGGCGGCCATGATCACGAACCTGCTGACCGAGGACAACCTGCCGTCCTACCACCGCGAGATCGCCGAGAACTTCTCTCAGGACGGCGCGTGGGGTACCTGGGTCGGCCGCTGGACCGCCGAGGAGAACCGCCACGGCATCGTGATGCGGGACTACCTGGTCGTGACCCGCGGCGTCGATCCGGTCGCGCTCGAGGAAGCCCGAATGGTCCACATGACCAACGGCTTCGCCTCCCCTGCGGAAGCCGACGCGGGCTTCCTGCATTCCGTCGCGTACGTCACCTTCCAGGAACTGGCCACCCGGGTCAGCCACCGCAACACCGGCAAGGTCTGTGACGACCCGATCGCCGATCGCATGCTGCAGCGCGTCGCCGCCGACGAGAACCTGCACATGATCTTCTACCGCAACATGTGCGGCGCCGCCCTCGACCTGTCTCCCGACCAGGCGATCGAGGCGATCACCCTGATCCTGGAGAACTTCCAGATGCCGGGCGCGGGTATGCCCAACTTCCGCCGCAACGGCGTGCTGATGGCCAAGCACGGCATCTACGATCTGCGCCAGCACCTGGAGGAAGTGGTCCAGCCGGTGCTGAAGAAGTGGAACATCTTCGACCGCACCGACTTCACCGCCCGCGGCGAGGCGGTCCGTGAGCGCCTCGGCCTGTTCCTGGACAAGCTGGGCAAGGACGTCATCAAGTTCGAGGAACAGCGCGACCGGATGCTCGCCCGCGAGGCCGCCAAGCGCGACCGCGCGATGGTCGGCAGCTCCGTGTAGAACCCGAGGAACAACAGCGGGCGCCGCCCCGGGAGACCGAGGGCGGCGCCGGTGTGCACGGCCCGGTGCCGCGCGACATGCGCACCGGGCGAACGACCCGCTCCGGCCGACTTACGTGCGCAAATGAGACACTGGTCGGCGTGACGATGACTACCGAGGCGATGACGAAGCTGCGGATCGGGCCATATCCGGTCGATCCGCCGGTCGTGCTCGCGCCGATGGCGGGCATCACGAATCTGGCGTTCCGCAAGTTGTGCCGGGAATTCGGCAGCCCGACCTCGATCTACGTGTGCGAGATGATCACCGCGCGGGCGGTGGTGGAGCGTAACGAGAAGACGCTGCACATGATGTCCTTCGACGCCGACGAGCATCCTCGCTCGATGCAGCTCTACGGCGTCGACCCGGCCACGCTCGGCGAAGCGGTGCGGATCATCGTCGGCGAGGGCTGGGCCGACCACATCGACCTCAACCTGGGCTGCCCCGTGCCCAAGGTCACCCGCCTCGGCGGCGGCGCCGCCCTGCCGTACAAGCGGACGCTGTTCCGGAGCATCGTGCGCGCCATGGTGAGCGCGGCGGAACCGGCGGAGGTCCCGGTCACCGTGAAGTTCCGCATCGGCATCGATGACGACCACCTCACCTATCTGGACGCGGGCCGGATCGCCGAAGCCGAAGGCGCGCGAGCGGTCGCGTTGCACGCGCGCACGGCCGCGCAGCGGTACTCGGGCCAAGCCGACTGGACCGCGATCGCCCGGCTCAAGGAGGCGGTCACCTCCATCCCGGTGCTCGGCAACGGTGACATCTTCTCCGCCGCCGATGCCGTCCGCATGATGGACGAAACCGGGTGCGACGGTGTGGTCGTCGGCCGCGGCTGCCTCGGCAGGCCGTGGCTGTTCGCCGAGTTGCAGGCGGCGCTGCGCGGTGAGCCGCTGCCGGAGGCGCCCGATCTGGGCCGGGTCGGCGCGGTGCTGTACCGGCACGGCGCGCTGCTTTCCGAGCATCTCGGCGAGGAGAAGGCCATGCGCGATCTGCGCAAGCACATGGCGTGGTACCTGATGGGCTTCCCGGTCGGCTCCGATCTGCGACGCGCGTTCGCCACCGTGGGCAGCCTCGCACAACTGGAAGACCTCGTCGGCCAACTCGACCCGACGGTTCCGTTCCCGGAGGACGCGGAGGGTCCGCGCGGCAGGCAGGGCTCGCCGGGCAAAGTCGCGCTGCCACACGGCTGGCTCGACGACCCGGACGATCCCGCGGTGCCTCGCGCGGCAGATGTGATGCACAGCGGAGGGTGATCGGCAATCGCACAGCGAACGCTGGCGTCGAACCGTTGTGACCCGTTCGATTTCGCCGTGGGGTGGCCTGCCGTGGCGGAATCGTTATCATTGCGGGATCGGTGCCGCCGGTCCGGTATGACCCAGGCGGAAAGCAAGACGAAAAGCGAGGTTCGTTGGTGGGTGACGATCGGCACGGGCGTTCGCCACGGCCCGGAGGTCGCGCCCCGTGGGAGCGGTATCCCGCGGCGGACAACCCCGAAGGAGACGTCGCACGCACGTCTCGTCGTTCCCGCCATACCGACGCCGCTCCTGACCAGAGTTCCGCGCCCCTGACGGTGCAGGATCTCGTCCAGCGAGTCGACAACGAACGCACCGGCCGCCGCGGTCGCCGCGCGGAACCCACGCCACCGGACCCGACCGCCCCGCCGAGCCGAGGCCGCCGCGCGGAACCCAAACCACCGGACCCGACCGCCGCGCCCACCCGAGGCCGCCGCCCCGAGCCCGGCCCACCGGACCCCGCCGCCGCGCCCATCCGAGGCCGCCGCGCCGAGCCCACGCCACCGGTTGCCGGCTCTCCGACAAACCGAGGCCGCCGCCCTGAGCCGGTACCGCCGCAGGCAGGACCACCATCCACACGAATCAATCGCGCCGAGCCACGTCAAGAAGCTCCGCGCCGACCCGCCGACCCGGCCGCCGCCAACGGCCGTGGCGCGGCAGCCGGTCCCCGGCGCGCACCGGACTCACCACCGCCACGCCAGACCGGTAGCTCACCGGTGGTCCAGGACATCACGGGCGCGACACCGGCCGCCCGTCCCGCGAACCGCCGCCCTGCCGAGCGCTCGGCATCCGCCGCACCACCCGTCGCTCCCCCGGAACCGGAACAGGCCGAAGAGGTCACCGACGTCCTACCTCCGCTCGACGAGCCCACGCGCGCCAAGCGCAAGGGCGTGAGTTGGCCGACCAAGGACGGCAAGGACGCCAAGCCGAAGCCCGTCGGCACCGCCCAGACCCGTCTGCAGGCCTCCAAGGAGCGCCGCAACAAGCGTCTGCGCACCGCGGGAAGGGCGGGGGGTGCAGTGTGCGCTGTGCTCGCTCTGCTGGTCACCGGCGGCGGCTGGAGTTACCTACGGTCGACGACGGACGGCTTCACCCAGGTCTCCGCCCTCGACGAGAACTCGCAAGACATTGTCGATTCCGATGCCCAGCTCGGCGACGAGAATTACTTGCTCGTCGGCACCGACACCCGTGCAGGGGCCAACGGCCAGCTCGGCGCGGGCACTTTGGATGACGCCGAGGGCGCCCGCGCCGACACCACCATGCTGGTCCACATCCCGAAGGCCCGGAATCGGGTCGTCGTAGTCTCCTTCCCGCGCGACCTCGATGTGACCAGGCCCCAGTGCAACGGGTGGGACAACGAGAAAAACGGATACACCAACGAGAAGTTCCCGTCTGCCATGGGCGACAAGCTCAACGCCGTCTACAACCTCGGCGGCCCGATGTGCCTCGTCTCCACGATCCAGCGCCTCACCGGCGCGTCGATCAATCATTTCATCGGCATCGACTTCGCCGGTTTCGAGTCCATGGTCAACCAGATCGATGGCGTCGAGGTCTGCGCGTCCAAGCCGCTCGTCGACGACGTGCTCGGCACCATCCTCGAGCACCCGGGCAAGCAGCGCATCGACGGCCAAACCGCGCTGAACTACGTGCGCGCCAGGCATGTCTACGGCGAGGAGCGCAGCGACTACGACCGTATCAACCGACAGCAACGCTTCCTCGCTTCGCTGCTTCGCGGCACGCTGTCCAGCAAGGTGCTGTTCAATCCGGGCAAGCTGAACGGCTTCATCAGCGCGTTCAGCCAGCACACCTGGGTACAGAAGGTCGAACCGAGCGACCTGCTGACGCTGGGACGTTCACTACAGAAGATCGACGCGGGCGCAGTCACCTTCATCACCGTTCCGACCGCGGGCACCACCTCCTACGGCAACGAGATTCCCCGCGAATCCGACATCAAGGCGATCTTCAAGGCGATCCGCGACGACCAGCCTCTGCCGGGCGAGAAGCCGACCGTTCAGGCGAACACACCCGCTCCGGCCCAGGCCGCGCCGACACCGACCAAGTACAGGGCGGTGGATCCCTCCACGGTCTCGTTGCTGGTGTCCAACGGCTCCGGAATCGAAGGTCTGGCGCGCACGGCGGCCACCAAGCTCGGCAACCAGGGCTTCATGATCTATAACACCGGAAACTACGCCAACGGCACCTCCACGACGACGAAGGTCCGCTACGCCCCGGGCCTGGAAGCCGAGGCCGCCACCGTGGCCACCTCGATTCCCGGCGCAACCATCGAGGCAGCCGACGATCTGGGCGGCATCGTCGAGGTTGTCATCGGAGGCGACTCGAAGAACGGCGTCACCGTGAAGGCGCCGACGCCGGTGAGTGACGAGATCACCAACGTCACGACGAGCACCTCGACGAGTTCGACGCCCGCCGTCCTGCCCTCCGACCTGGAACATGTCAATGCGGCCGACGAGGCCTGCAAGTAGACGACCGGGTGCACCCCTGCCCCACCTGGCTCCGCCCGCCCCTTGAGTGCGTACCGAGTCACGTACTACCGCAACGATATTCGCTGGGACTCCAGTTCAGTGGCTGCTAGTGTCGAGAACGTGACCATCGACATGGAGGGGGTTTCAGTGGTACGCAAACTAATCTTCGGAGCAACCGCGGCGGCGGCCGCCTTGGCATTGTTCGCAGGTCCCGCCCAAGCGGACGGGTGGTGGCAGTACGAAACGCCACAGGAATGTGAGCACTCCCGACAGGACGCCTTAAATCACGGAAGCCGCGTAAGCGGGTGCCAGTTGGTCCCCAACGGCAGCTCGTTCGGCGACGGCGACGCCTGGGGGTATCGCATTTACAGCTAAGTTCGGGCCGAACTCCGACGGCGACTGCGCGAGCGCTCGGTCGCCATCGGAGTTCTCGGGGTGAAACGGGACCCGCCCTCCGATCTGGAGCACATCAACGCCGCCGACGACTGCACGTTGCACCCGGCGCACACGGCAGCACAGATGCGACGCAAATCACAGATCGCCGTGATGCTGCCGTTTCGCGGTCGGCGAGGGTGCGGATCGCGGTCGTTGAATGATCAACGGCAACCCCCGCGCTAATGATGCACACCGGTCATTCACTCCCTGTTCGTGACTTGGTCAGCGCGGCGAACTAGTGTCAGTTTCCATGCGTGTCATCTACAACGAGCAAATGGCTGAGCTCGCCCACCTGCTGGGTGAGATGGCCGGGTTGGCCGGCTCGGCCATGGAGCGGGCTACCCAGTCGCTGCTCCAGGCGGACCTCGCCCTGGCGGAGCAGGTGATCAGCGAGTCCGACCGGATCGCCGAGCTGATCCAGGACGCCGAGGAGAAGGCCTTCGCTCTGCTCGCGCTGCAAGCTCCGGTCGCCGGTGATTTGCGGCAAGTGGTGAGCACGATCCAGATCGTCGCCGATGTGAATCGGATGGGCGCGCTGGCGCTGCACGTGGCGAAGGTCGCGCGCAGGCGTCATCCGAACCACGCGCTACCGGAGTCCGTCAACGGCTACTTCGCCGAGATGGGCCGCATCGCCGTGAACATGGGAGCCAGTGCGCGTGAGGTGCTGGAGACCCGTGACCCGGAGCGCGCCGCGCAGCTGAACGAAGACGACGAGGCGATGGACGATCTGCACCGTCACCTGTTCACACTGCTCATGGACCGCGACTGGAAGTACGGCGTCGCGGCTGCCGTCGATGTCACGCTGCTCGGTCGCTACTACGAGCGCTTCGCCGACCACGCGGTGGAAATCGGCCGCCGTGTCATCTTCTTGGTCACCGGAGTGCTCCCGCCGGACCCCGACTCGGAGTCGTAAACGAAAAGCTTGCTGCGCTTGACGTTTCGCAGGCGGCGAATGATAGATTGAGCCGCACAGGGCGAGATTGCTCTGGTATAGCGTTACGCCGGAGGGGAACCGGCATGAAGGGGGGCGTTATGGACGTCGATCCAGCGGAGCTGCGCGCGCTGGCCGCGTCGATGGACAGAATCGGCGGCGAGATCGGCGCATTGACCGTGCGTGCCACCACCGACGCGCTCGGTGGCGTGCTGCCCGGTTCGACGGTGGGTGAAGCGTGTTCCACAGCGGGTTCCCACGTCGAAGACGCATGGCGGCGAATGGCCATGCGCTGCAAAAGAGTTTCGAATATCGCGAAAGGCGGCGCCGCGAATTACGAGGTGTCCGACCAGGAGTTTCGCGCGGGTCTCGACGCGATGGGCGCACAGCTGTGAGGTCTACCAGCAGTACGCCAACCCTCAGCCAGGTGCGGTCGGAATGGCAGCCGTGGAAACTGAGCGAAGCCGGTACCGAAATACGCACGCGCAACGGCGAATTCGTTTCCCTGATCGATCAAACGGTGACGCAGATCCGGGCTGCGGGCGCGCATTGGAGCGGTGACGCCTATTACGCCGCGTACGACCGCATCGCAGGCGACCGCGACACGGCGAACAAGGTGGCGTTGGATACCGAGACGCTCGCCCAGACATTGATCGACAGTGGTACCAGCCTCGTCGGATTCCGCCAAACGTTGCTGGACAAGGTCGATGAGGCCGTGGCGGCCGGATTCACCGTCTCCGAGGACTGGCAGGTCACTCCCGGGCCGGGCGCCTCGGACGAGGACGGTGATGCGCAGTTCACCTACCAGACCGCCATCACCACCGCCATGAACGAACTGCTCGGCACCCAGACGGACGTCGCGGCGAAGATCGAGCAGGCGAGCGGTGACGTCAGCACCCGAGCCGCTCAACTCGGCGACGGCGACCCGCTCGACAGCGACAAGTCCGCCGACGGGACGGACCCGGCCCTCGCGTTGTACAGCAAACAGTCCGACGCCTCGGCCACGGACCAGGCCGCAGGCACACCGGCGGACGACAGCAAGCAGTCCGACCAGACGGCCCCCGCGAGCACACCGCAGGCGAGTCCGATCGCCGCCCAACAGCAGTCCGCCGACCAGACCGGCGCCGAGAACAAACAGGACAGCGGCGAGTCGGGCGATGATAAGGACAAGAAAGAAACGGGCGACGGCAAAGACAAGCAAGACACCGGCGACGGAAAGAACAAAGACACCGGGGACGGCAAAGACAAAGGCACCGGCAACGGGTCCGAGGACAAGTCCGCCTCCACCGGTGCGGCCAGCGACCCGAACTCGTGGAAGCCGTCGGATGTGACGAGTTTGATCACCTCGGTCAGCCAGATCACCGGCAATGTGCCCACGCTGATCGAATCCATCGGCAAACTGGACGACGATCTCGACGACATCATCAAAGCAGGCGGGGAGGCCGGAAAGGGTCTGATCGAGGCCGCCGGTACCAGCGCCGAGAAGTTCGCGAACGCCGTCGACACGATCGCCGGAACGCACCAAACGGACGGCACGCACACGGACTCACCGTCCACGGGTGACCCCGCCGGAACCGGGACCCCGAAGCAGGATCCGGCGGCCACCGATCCCACGACCGGACAACCCGCAGCCACCGATCCGAACGCGAAGTCCACCGATTCGAAGACCGACCATCCGGCAGGCACCGAGAACAGCAAGACGGATAAACCGAATTCGTCGCAACACGCGGAAACCAAGCAGGACCAACCGGCGTCCGTCCGGCAGGCGAGCTACACCAATGCCGACTCCGGCAGTCCGAGCACTGCTCCCGCGTCCGCGTCCGGTTCCCCGTCCACCGCACCCGCGAGCACCGGACTGCTCGGAGGAATATCAGCGGCGAATCGTGAATCGGATTCGGAGCACACGCGCCGAGTGCAATCCACGCCGACGCCGCTGTTCGAGACCCCGCCTCTCGACGAATAGCCGAGGCCCGAATATCCGAAGGCCCTGGGGGTGGTCACCGCCCAGGGCCTTCGTTTTGCGTATGCGGCGTGTCCGCGGATGCGGAACCCGCCTCGAGATCAGCCGAAGCGACCGGAGATGTAGTCCTCCGTGGCCTTCTGCGACGGGTTGGAGAAGATCTTCTCGGTGTCGTCGATCTCGATCAGCTTGCCCGGCTTGCCCTGGGCCTCCAGGTTGAAGAAACCGGTCTGGTCACTCACGCGCGCGGCCTGCTGCATGTTGTGGGTGACGATGACGATGGTGAATTCCTTCTTCAACTCGGTGATCAAATCCTCGATCGCCAGGGTCGAGATCGGGTCGAGCGCCGAACAGGGCTCGTCCATCAGCAGCACGTCGGGCGAAACCGCGATGGCGCGCGCGATGCACAGACGCTGCTGCTGACCGCCGGAGAGGCCGCCGCCCGGCTTGTCCAGGCGGTCCTTCACCTCGTTCCACAGGTTGGCGCCGCGCAGCGAGCGCTCGGCGACCTCGTCGAGTTCCTTCTTGTTGCGCACGCCCTGCAGCTTCAGACCCGCGACCACGTTGTCCTTGATGGACATCGTGGGGAACGGGTTGGGCCGCTGGAAGACCATGCCGATCGTGCGGCGCACACCCACCGGGTCGACCTGCGTGCCGTAGATGTCCTCGCCGTCCAGCAACACCGCGCCCTCGACCCTGGCGTTCGGGGTTACCTCGTGCATCCGGTTGAGCGAACGCAGCACGGTGGACTTGCCACAGCCGGAGGGACCGATGAAGGCGGTCACGCTGCGCGGCAGCACGGTCAGCGAGACATCGGACACGGCGTGGAACTTGCCGTAGTAGATGTTCAGATCTTTGACGTCGATCCGCTTGGCCATTGTCGGTAATCCGTTCCGCTTCTATCGGTTCCGGGTGAGCAGGCGGTTGAGGACCGCAGCCGCCAGGTAGAGGAGGGCGATGATGAGGATCAGGGTCAGTGCCGCGCCCCAGACCCGCTCGCGTCCGGCAGCTTCGGGGTTGGCCAGCTCCTGGTAGATCAACAGCGGCAGCGACGCCATGTTGCCGTCGAAGATGTTCGTGTTGATCGACTTGCTGTAGCCGACCAGCACCAGCACGGGAGCGGTCTCGCCCATCACCCTGGCGATGGCCAGCAGGATGCCGCTGATCATGCCGGGCAGCGCGGTGGGCACCACGATCCGCACGATGGTCTTCCACTTCGGGATGCCCAGCGCGTAGGACGCTTCACGCAGTTCGTCCGGCACCAGTTTCAGCATTTCCTCGGTGCTGCGGACGACCACGGGCAACATCAGCAGCACCAACGCCAGCGACACCGCCAGCGAGCTCTGCGGGAATCCGAGCGTCGCGATCCACAGCGCGAAGATGAACAGCGCCGCGACGATCGACGGGACGCCGGCCAGGATGTCGACCATGAAGGTGGTGACCTTGGCCAGCAAGCCGCGGCCGTACTCGACCAGGTACACCGCGGCCATGATGCCGAGCGGCACCGCGATCACCGTCGCGACCAGCGACTGCACGAGGGTGCCGTAGATGGCGTGGTAGACGCCGCCGGCCATCTGGTTGGGCAGCACACCCTTCAGCGAGTTCTGCCACCAGTCCGCCCGGACCACTGCGCTGAAGCCCTTGCTGATCACCATGATCAGGACCCAGGCCAGCGGTACCAGCGCGACCGCGAAGGCCAGCCACACCAAGCCGGTCGCGACGTTGTTGCGCACCTTTCGCGCCAGGCTCACATCGCGGAAGGTGGGCGGCTTGATCGGCCGGTCCAGAGTCGAGGAGGTCATCACCCGTTCACCCTTCCGCCCGCGGCCAGTCGAGCGAGCGCGTTCACGACGAAGGTCAGCGCGAACAGCACGAAGCCTGCCGCGATGTACGCGCCGGTCGGCAGCGGGGCACTGAACTCCGCGGCGGCCGAGGCGATTTTGGAGGCGAAGGTGTAGCCGCCGTCGAACACCGACCAGTGTCCTGGCTGCGCGGCCGTCTTCAGCACGATCAACACGGCGATGGTCTCACCGAGCGCGCGGCCGAGGCCGAGCATGGCGCCGGCGATCATGCCGCTGCGCCCGTAGGGCAGCACCGTCATCCGCACGACTTCCCACTTCGTCGCGCCGAGCGCCTGCGCCGCCTCGATGTGCGCACGGGGGGTGAGGTTGAACACCTCACGGCTGACCGACGTGATGATCGGCAGGATCATCACCGCGAGCACGACGCCCGCGGTGAAGATCGTGCCGCCGCTGGCGAGCGGGATGTTGCCGTCATCGAAGAGGAACAGCCATCCCAGGTTGTCGTTCAAGAAGTTCTGGATCGGCTCCAGTTGCGGAGCGAGCACCAGGATTCCCCACAGACCGAACACGATCGAGGGCACCGCCGCGAGCAGATCGACGAGCACCGAGAACGGCCGTGCCAGCGTCTTCGGCGCGTAGTGCGTCAGAAACAGCGCGATGCCGATGCCGATCGGAACGGCGATCACCAAGGCGAAGACCGAACTCAGCACCGTCACCATGAACAGATCCCGGATGCCGAACCTTAAGTGGTTGGCGTCCGAGGTGTTGAACTCGGTGCTGGTGAAGAAGTTCGCCTCGTTCGCCAGCACCGACGGCACCGCCCGGATGAGCAGGAACAGCGCGATCAACGCGATGGACGCGACGATGATCGCACCGGCCGTCGTCGCCAGCGAGCGGAAGATGATCTCCGCCCGCGGGCTGTGCTGGCGACCGCTCTTCGCGGTCGGTTCGGTGCTCGGCTTGCTCGGCATGAGCGCAGTATCTCCGCCTGCTCGCTGGTCGGTCGAATCAGACGGACCAGCGGCGGCAACCTCGTCGTGCACGGTCATGTGGGACTGCTATCAGGAGATGGCGTTGATGGCGGTGGTCAGCTTGGTCTTGAACTGTTCCGGGATCGGGATGTACCCGGCCTCGTCCAAGCCCTGCTGGCCGTTGGTGACCGCCGAGGTGAGGAAGGCCTTGACCGCCTTCGACGTGTCGGCGTCGGAGTACTTCGAGCACACGATCTCGTAGGTCGGCATCACGATCGGGTACGCGCCCGCCACCGACGGCTTGTAGAACGAGGAGGTGTCGATGACCAGGTCGTTGCCCTGGCCGGAGACCTTCGCGGACTCGATCGCCTTGCCCGCCGAGGCGACGCTCAGCGTCACCGGGTCCTTGCTCGCCGAGGTGATGATGCGCGCGATCGACAGGTTCTGCGCCTTCGCGAACGACCACTCGTTGTAGGTGATCGAGTTCTTGGTGCTCTTCACCGCGGCCGAGGTGCCCTCGTTGCCCTTCGAGCCCGCGCCGACGCCGCCGTTGAAGGCCTTGCCCGCGCCCTTGCCCCAGGCGCCGTCGGAGGCGGAGTCCAGGTAGAGCTGGAAGTTGTCGGTGGTGCCCGACTCGTCGCTGCGGAAGATCACGGCGATCGGCTCGGACGGCAGCTTGGCGTTCGGGTTCAGCGCCTTGATCTCGGGCGCGTCCCAGGTGGTGACGGTGCCGTTGAAGATCTTGGCGGCGGTCGGGCCGTCCAGCGCGAGATCGGTCACGCCGTCGATGTTGTAGGTGATCGCGACCGGGCCGAACACGGTCGGCAGGTTCCACGCGGGCGAGGCGCAGCGGTCGGCGGCCTTCTTCGGCTCGTCCTTCTTCGCGCTCAGCGGGGAGTCGGAACCACCGAAATCGGTCTGGCCACCGAGGAACTCGCTCACACCGGCGCCCGAGCCGCTCGAGGTGTAGTTGAGCGTGGCGCCGTCGCAGTTCTTCTCGTACGCGGCGATGAAGCGCTCCATCGCGTTCTTCTGCGCCGAAGAGCCGCTGGCCTTGAGGGCCTTCTTGCCGCCGCAGGCGACGTCGACCTTGGCCACGTTGCCCGAATCGGCCGAGGTGTTGTCGTCGCTGCCACAGGCGGCCAGCGCCATGGCGCCGACGGCCAGCACACCAACGAGGGCGCTGCTGCGCTTGAGATTCACTATTCCTCCGGAATGGCGTCCTACTCGTCCGGTCCCTCACCGGCCCGGACGGGTGTTGTGGTGCTGTTCGCGGGGAACTTGCGCACCAGGCAGCAGTGTGCTGCCCTCACTCAACCTAAGGTCATGTGGTTGACAGTTGGACCGACCTGAGTGAACGGAGAGTGAACAGCCCGGCGCGATTGCGCCTGGTAGATGTGACGTTTGCCGCAGTTTTACTGGCGCGCATCCATTCTGCCGCCTGTTATTCAACCTCCGCCGCCGCGTAGGCGACGTCGACATGTGCCGGAGCGAATCCGAGACGGGTATAAGTGCGCACTGCGGCGACATTGTCGGCCTCGGTGTAGAGCAGAACCTCGGCCAGCCCGCGCTCTCGCAGGTGATGCAAACCGGTCAAGGTGAGCAGCCGGCCGAGTCCGCGCCCTTGCGCCGCCGGATCGATGCCGACCACGTAGACCTCGCCGAGCGGCGGTTGCTCCGCGTGATGCACCTTGGTCCAGTGGAATCCCAGCAGACGATCAGGGGCCGCGGTGTCGAATGCCAGGAACAGGCCCGCCGGGTCGAACCACGACTCGTCACGGCGGATCTCGATGTCGCGCCGGGTCCACGCGCCCTGTTCCGGGTGCCAGGCGAAGGCGGCGCCGTTCACTCGCAGCAATTCCGCGTCGTCGGCGGGACCGGCGTAGGTGCGCAGCACGATGCCGTCCGGCACGGCCAATTCCGGTAGCTCAGGAGTTGCTAGAGACCGGCGCATCTGCCACAACTCACGCACGGTCCGCAGCCCGAGCCGCGCTGCGACGGCTTTGGCCGCCGGCCGGTCGCCGTGCGCCCAGACCCGCGCGCCCGGACCGCCCGCGGCCAGCGCTGCCGCGACCAGATCGGTACCGACGCCGTGACCGCGCCGAGCCGGGTCGACCGCGACCTCGGCCATAGCAGGGTGTTCGCCGTGGGCCGGAACGAGATTCGCGTAGCCGACGACGGCGCCTTCGCGCCGCGCGAGCAGATGGCGCGCTCCGGTATCCGCGCCCGAAGTCAGCGATAACACGGCCTGTTCCGAGACCGGGGCGACACCGTCGGCCTCGGTGGCGCGCGCGAGCAGATCGGTGACCGCCCGCGCGTCGCCCGCGTCGGGGCGGTCGGTCCACTGTGTCGTCGCGCCGCTCATCGGCCTCCGTTCATCGAGCCTGCGGACCCCGCATGGAGTCCACTCCTGGCAACGTCGTAGCGGCAGGTGGCATTTCGGCCCCGCCGAAGCGATGCGGGCACGGTCCGCCGACGATTACTGCACGGAGCCGTTGACCGGCGTGAGCGGTGAATCGTCGGTGCCCTCGTTGTCGTCGTCCGGAAAGCTCACCGGCTCCCCCTTGACCGCCGCGCGCGAGGGGCGCACGGCCTTGTAGCCGACATTGCGCACCGTGCCGATCAGCGACTCGTATTCGGTGCCGAGCTTGGCGCGCAACCGCCGCACGTGTACGTCCACGGTGCGCGTGCCGCCGAAGAAGTCGTAGCCCCAGACCTCTTGCAGCAGCTGCGCGCGGGTGAACACCCGGCCCGCGTGCTGCGCCAGATACTTCAGCAGCTCGAACTCCTTGTAGGTGAGATCGAGCGGGCGGCCACGCAGACGCGCCGTATAAGTGCCCTCGTCGATCACCAGCTCACCGAGGGTGATCTTGCCGGTGTTCTCCGGGCTGGCCACGCCGCCGTTGCGGCCGACCAGCAGCCGCAGCCTGGCGTCGAGTTCGGCGGGGCCGGTGCCGGGCAGCAGGATGTCGTCGAGTCCCCAGTCCGCGTTCACGGCGACCAGGCCGCCCTCGGTGAGCACCGCGACGACCGGCACCGAGGACCCGGTGCTGCCGAGCAAGCGGCACAGACCGCGGGCGGCGGCCAGGTCCGTCCTGGCGTCCACCAGCGCGACATCCGCCGTGCCTGCCTCGAGCAGCGAGGCCACCTCCGTGGGCGCAGGGCGCACGTTGTGCGCGAGCAGCGCGAGCGAGGGCAACACCGACTCGGGGTTGGGGTCGGAGGTAAGCAGGAGCAGCTCCACGGGCCCTCCTCCCATCTCGTAGCCACGTGGATGCGGCAGCACCGCCGCGGCCACGTCGCTAATCACAGGTAATCGGATGCAAGATTAGCGCGTAACAAGGCATGACCACGCATTCCGGGGTCGGCGAGCGCACCGGAGGACACTCGGGAGCCCCGCCCGGGCCAACCGATATGGTGCGTACATGGGTTACGCATCGGGCATGCCCGCCGCCGGCGAGGCCCCCGAGGCGGTAGCCGAACGCGCGCCGCGCGGCTCCCGGCCGCCGCGGCCCGAGACCCGGAGAGACGGGGGAGCATGCGCAAGCTGATCATCGGCCTGCTGTGTCTGGCTGGGTTCGCCGTCGTCGTCGACTTCAGTACCGCGGCCTATTCGGAGTATCGCGTGTCCCGAGCGCTGCGCGACGGCGCCGATCTCACCGCCGATCCCGAAGTGACGATCCACGGTTTCCCCTTCCTCGGCCAGTCCTGGGACAGCCGCTACGACCACGTGGAGATCCGGGCCCGCGCGAAGCGACTGGACATCCCGGGAGAGATCGCGCTCGAGGCGACGCTGACCGGGGTGCGGCTGCCGGTCGGCGAACTCGTCGACGGCAGCCTGCGCGGCGTCCCGGTGGAGCGCGTGGACAGCCGGTTGCGGGTGGAGCCGACCGAACTCGGCAGGCTGTTCGCCATTCCCGATCTGCAGGTGCACTCGCGGCCTGCCGACAAGTCCGACGGGACCGGCGGATCGGGCGGTTCCGGCATGACCACCACGGGCGCACTGGTGCTCACCGGAACCATGCCGGAGACGCCGGGCGCGCAGTACGGCGGTGAAAAAGTCAGCGTGCAGGCCGATCTGCTGCTCGACGGCGATCAGGTGAAGATCGTGGCGACCGGGTTCTACCGCGGCCCGCCCGGCACCGAGACCATGCCTGTGGCGGTGATCACCGAGGCCGATCGCCCGGCGGTCCTCGCCCGCTTCACCCGTACCATCGACACCAAGGAGTTGCCGTTCGGTGTCCGGCCTACCAAGGTCTCCGCTCAAGGCGGTCAGATCGTCGTGGAGGGCAAGGGCGTGAACGTCACGATCGACCTCGACCGATTGCAGCGACCATGATCCAAGTCACCATCCTCGCAGTAGTACTGCTCGCCGCGCTGGCGGTGGGCGTCCTGCTGCGCCGGCGCGACGGCAAGATCCGCGCGGCCGACGGCATCGACCTGTCCCACACCGCCCGCGCGGAACTGCTGGCGTCCGTCGGCGTGACCGGCGCCGGTCCCGCGGTACTGCATTTCTCCGCCGAGTGGTGCGGACCGTGCTCCGCTGTTCGCCGGGTGGTTGCCAACGTCACAGGCCAGCTCGCGGGCTCACCGCAGCCGCCGCAGGACATCGAGGTGGACATCGACGCCGAGCCTGCGCTCGCCCGGGAGCTGAACGTGCTCTCGCTGCCCACCACGTTCGTCTTCGACATCGCGGGCAGGGAACGGTTCCGCATCTCCGGCGTGCCCAAGGCCACGGATCTGCACTCCGCGCTCGAGCCGCTGACCGCGGCGGCCTGAGCTGCGACGACAAGCCCCCTGGACGGAAGTGATCCACCCCGGGTCCATATTCTCCCGCCGAATTGGGTAAACTGCTGACGTGCTTACCAACCACGAGCTGATGCTCACCCGACGCCGCACAGTGGATCTGTGTCGGCTCGGTGGTTGTTGCTGCCTGTGCCGCTGAGCGGTCGGCTTTTCCGGATTTCCTGACGCCGACCCCTGTCCGCCGCGCGAGCGATCTCACGATCCCCCGGCGAATTGGCAAATTTTCAGTCATCGGACTTATTCAGCGCAGGAGTACGCACAATGTCCACCGAGATCCGTAATACTTCCGAAGCGATCCCCGTTTCTTCCGACCGGGTCGACGTGCGCGGACCACGATTCGCCGCATGGGTGACCACCGGCGTCCTCGTCGTGGTGCTGCTCGCCGCCGCGTTCTCGCCGGTCGCCGCGGGGGTGTTGATCGCCCTGCAAGCAGTCGTCTTCGCGGTCGGCGCCGCCCTCGGCCCGCGCCGCCACCCCTACGGCCGGATCTACGCGGCCGTCGTCGCGCCGCGTCTCGCGCCGACCACCGAGACCGAGCCGACGGCCCCGCTGCGGTTCGCGCAGTTGCTCGGTTTCGTGTTCGCGGCCGTCAGCCTGCTGGGCTTCGCGCTCGGCTCCACGATCGTCGGCGCGGTGTTCGCCGGCTTCGCCTTGTTCGCGGCGTTCCTGAACGCGGCGTTCGGGCTCTGCCTGGGTTGCCGGATCTATCCGCTGGTAGCCCGCCTCCGCCGGACCCCGTCACCGGCATCGAACTGACCCTGCACGTCATCTCTGAAAGGAAAACAATGGCTCGCTCCGATGTCCTGGTCTCCGTTGACTGGGCCGAAGAGAACCTCAACGCCCCCGGCGTCGTGTTCGTCGAGGTCGACGAGGACACCTCCGCCTACGACGGTGGTCACATCGAGGGTGCCGTCCGGCTCGACTGGAAGAAGGACCTGCAGGATCAGGTTCGTCGCGACTTCGTGAACCAGGAGCAGTTCTCCGACCTGCTCTCGGCGCGCGGCATCTCGAACGACGACGAGGTCATCCTGTACGGCGGCAACAACAACTGGTTCGCCGCGTACGCCTACTGGTACTTCAAGCTGTACGGCCACAACAACGTCAAGCTGCTCGACGGCGGTCGCAAGAAGTGGGAACTCGACGGCCGTCCGCTGTCGACCGAGCCGGTGAACCGGCCCGCCACCCAGTACAAGGCGTCGGCGCCCGACCTGAACATCCGCGCCTTCCGTGACGAGGTCATCGCGGCCATCGGCACCAAGAACCTGGTCGACGTGCGTTCGCCCGACGAGTTCAGCGGCAAGATCCTGGCGCCCGCGCACCTCCCGCAGGAGCAGAGCCAGCGTCCCGGCCACATCCCCGGCGCCATCAACGTGCCGTGGAGCAAGGCCGCGAACGAGGACGGCACCTTCAAGTCCGACGCCGAGCTGACCGAGATCTACCAGGAAGCCGGCCTGGACGGCGAGAAGGAGACCATCGCGTACTGCCGGATCGGCGAGCGTTCCTCGCACACCTGGTTCGTGCTGCAGGAACTGCTGGGCCACCAGAACGTCAAGAACTACGACGGCAGCTGGACCGAGTACGGCTCGCTCGTCGGCGCTCCGATCGAGTTGGGAGAGTAATCCATATGTGTGCAGCACCTACCCAGGGCCAGGCAATCCCGGCCGGTGTCGACGTGGAGAAGGAGACGGTCATCACCGGCCGTGTCCTGAGCACCGACGGCCAGCCGGTGGGCGGGGCGTTCGTGCGCCTGCTCGACGGCAACGGTGATTTCACCGCCGAGGTCGTCGCGTCGGGCACCGGTGACTTCCGGTTCTTCGCGGCTCCCGGCTCGTGGACCGTCCGCGCGCTGTCCTCGGCGGGCAACGGCTCCGCCGAGGTGCGCCCCGAAGGCGCGGGCATCCACGCGGTGGACGTCGCGGTCGCCAAGTAAGACCTCGCAGTCGTCGAACGGCCCCGGTCGCTTTCCGCTCCGCGGAAGCACCGGGGCCGTTTGCGCGCCGCGAAAGCGGGGTCGTTAGACTCGAAACGTGGTCCTCTTCTTCGAGATTCTGCTGGTGGCCGTGGCCGTCCTGATCGGCTGGTTCGGCCTCTACGTCTTCTACCGGCTGTTCACCGAATCATGAGCGAACTCGCGAGCGAAGGTTCCAATCCGGCCGAGCGAGCGAGTGAACAACTGAACGGCAACGCTCCGGCTGATTCCGCCGGTCGCCGCAGCGGCGACCAGGCCGTAGCCGAGGCTGCCGAACGGGCGAAATCGACCGGTGCCCGCAACATCCCGGTCCTACCGGATCTTCCGCTGCCCGAGGACACGGCCAACTTGCGCCTCGGCCCGGACCTCAGCGCCTCGATGCTCGCGCTGCTCCCGCTGGTGGGCGTGTGGCGCGGCGAGGGGGAGGGCAACGATCCCGAGCGCGGGGACTACCACTTCGGCCAGCAGATCGTCGTCTCACACGACGGCGGCGACTATCTCGCCTGGGAATCCCGGTCCTGGGTCATCGAGGCCGACGGCGCCTACGGCGGCCCCGACTTGCGCGAGAGCGGCTTCTGGCGGGTCGGCATCGACGGCAACGACGAGGTCATCGAACTGCTGCTGTCACACAGCGGCGGCATTGTGGAGCTGTTCTACGGGCAAGCGCTGTCCCAGTCGTCCTGGGAGCTGGCCACCGACGTGGTGATCCGCAGCCAGTCCGGCATCGTCGTGGGCGGCGCCAAGCGCCTCTACGGCATCGTCGAGGGCGGCGACCTGGCCTACGTCGAAGAACGCGTGGTAGCCGACGGCCCCCTCCAACCCCGCCTCTCGGCCCGCCTCCAGCGCTACATCGGCTGAGATTTCCTCCTCGCCAGCACGGAACCCCGCCGCGCTCGACGCTGCCCAACGCAATCGCAGGCTAGCCGCAGCGGAACGCAGTACGTGGTCTGCTGCAACGCCTGACCGACTCCACCCCAACGCAACACCCGATCTCGCGAGCACATGGGTAACTCACCGGGAACGCCCAAAACCCACCCAAATCCCCGACGCAGGCCCTGTGACCAACCCACACCCCACCCCACTGGTACAGCCTGAATACCCGGAGAGGCGGAACAGAACAGCCCCCGAGCCATACCGGTGCGATTGTGGTCGCACGGGTCCGGTCGGACGGACCGGGGCTCGGGGGCCGGGTGACTGCCTGGAATTCGCTAGCGCTCGCGCGGGCGAAATCCACCTGCAGCGGTGGCGCTAGCGGACAGCCACCTCACGTGTCCTATGAATAATCATTCTTCGAACCACCTCCTTCCTGTGTACGAACGAATCTAGCGATGCGTCAGTAGCTCGGCAACGGATTTTCTCGTTGGGCTGAATCGGCGCTGCCACATGGCGTTCCGTGCCCCGCGAAGTCCGTCGTGACCTGCCCTGATGCGGATACTCGCAGCACCGCGTCGGCCCGATGGTCTTCCGGGAGCTGATGCGTGACGACGACCACGATCCGATCCGGTTCCACGAGACCGCTGTCGGCGTCCAACAGGTCGCGCAGCAGCTTCGCCCCGGCTTCGGCTTCCAAGTGCTCGGTCGGTTCGTCGAGCAGCAATACCCGCGCCGGTGACACCAGGGCGCGCGCGAGCAGGATCCGGCGACGCTGGCCACCCGACACGGCGGCCGCTCCCCCGACGAGATCGGTGTGCACACCCTGCGGAAGCCCGTCCAACCAGTTCCCGAGACCGACCGTTCGCAAAGCTTCTTCGGCTTCTTCCGCGGTCAGATCACCGCGGGCGACCCGCAGATTCTCCAGCACGGAGGTGCCGAACAGGTGCGCGTCTTCGGCGAAGAAGGTGACGCCGGGGCGCGGCGTGTCGAACAACCCGGCCCACTTCATGAGCAGAGTCGTCTTGCCCGCGCCGCTTGGGCCGACCACCGCGATCCGCCGTCCGCAGGGCCGTTCCGGCACATGGGCGTCGATGGGAGGAGTCCGAGCGACGTTCGCCGCGTCTTCGGCATGTGAGGGGCGGGTGGTCTGCCGCGCCGACGGGCCGACCGACGCGCTCGGGGGCGAATCGGGGTCGAGTCCATCCAGGCGATGCAGGGCCGCGCGGGCCGTGGTCAGCGTCTGCGCCGCCGTGGGCAGCGGGCCGACCGCTTCGAAGGCCGACAAGGGCAAGAGGACCAGGACGACGAGCGCCATGGGCGTCATCGCGCCTGGCGAGCCGCCGTCCGGGCCGTAGAGGGTGATGCCGATCAGCAGCGCGCCGAGGACAGCCGCGCCGATGGACAGGGGCGTGGCCGCGGCCGACCAGGCGCTGCGCGCGGCCGCCCGGTCTTCCGCGGCGACCGCACGGCGCGACGCTTGCCCGGCCGCGGCGAGGGCGGCATCCAGGCGACCGGCTACGCGTAGTTCCGCGGCGTGGTCGAGCATGGTGAGGGCCGCAGCGGTGAACTCCGCCCGGTCGGCCCGCACGGCCCGTTCCGCCTCGGACGCCGCCTTGGCCGACAACCACGGTGCGACGATGCCCGAGAGGACCAGCGCACCCGCCAGGATCGCGGCGGCGGCAGGCGAGATCGTGGCCAGCAGAGCGACGGCGGCGAGTGAGAGCACGAGGGCGACCGCGACCGGCACGAACGCGCGGACCACCACGGCACCCAAGTCGTCGATGTCGCTGCCGATCCGGACCAGGAGATCTCCGCGGCGCAGCGGCTTGCCCGACCGATCGCCGCCACTCGGCGACACCTCGGGTCGGCGCAGCCAGAAATCCGAACGAGCCAGCGTCCGGTAGACCGTGGTTCGCGCTGTTGTCATAGCGCGCAGTGCGACGTCGTGCGTGGCGAGACGTTCCAGGTACCGGCACAAGCCACGGGAGATGCCGAGCGCGCGCACCGCCACCACGGCGATGCTCAGATCGAGCACCGGCGGCATCTGCCAGGCGCGCGCGATCAGCCAGGCCGCCAACGCGGCGAGCCCGAGCCCGCTGCCGAGCGCCAGCACGCCCCATCCGATCGCCACCGCGACCCGCCAACGGGACAATTCGAGCAGCGCCCACATTCGGCGCAGATCACCGGGCACCGTGCAACCGGTGGCACGCGGAACGGCCCGCGTCGCGCGTCCGCCGGTGTTCATCCCGGCACCTCCTCTCGCGAGGTGCGCAGGTCCGCGCGCACCTGCACGACATGGTCGGCGGCGGCCAGCACGGTCGGGCGGTGGCCGACGACGACGACCGTCGCGCCCATACGGGCCCTGGCTTGGAGTGCGGCCAGCACGGTGGCTTCGGCGGCGGCGTCGAGGTGCGCGGTCGGCTCGTCCAGCAGCAGGATCGGGCGATCGGTGGCCAGCACCCTGGTCAGCGCGAGGCGTTGGCGTTGACCGAGCGACAGGCCGACGCCGCCGGGGCCGACCACCGTGTTCCAGCGCTCGGGTAGGTCATCGAGCACGGCATCGAAACCGGTTGCCAGACAAGCGACTTCGAGATCATCGGGGACGCGTGCCGGGCCGTGTGCGGCGTGGTCCACCGTGCGCGCGCCGAGCAATTCGAGGTTGTCGCGCAATGTGCCGGGCACCAGCACCGGCCGCTGCGGCAGCCAAGCCACACGCGCCCACCATTGGTCCTGGTCCAGTTCGCGGACGTCCACTCCGTCGACGGTCACGGCACCTCGGTCGGGTGTGATCAGGCCCAGAATCGCCTGTATCGCGGTAGATTTACCGCTTCCGTTGGGACCGGCGAGCACCGTGAGGGCACCGGGCCGCAAGATCGCCGACAGGCCCGCGGGAGCGAACCCGTCCCGCGCCTGGACCGACAGGTCGCGGAGTTCGACCGTGCCGGGGCACTCGGAGCTGCTGCGGCGAGCCGTCACCACGGCTTCCTCCGGCAAGGCACAGCGGTCGCATGCACCGGCGCGCGCCGACTCGTCCCGCACCGCACCGATGAGCGCCGCCCCCTGCACGCCCCGGCTGTGCAGCGACTCGACCGGCTCGTGGTCAGGCGCCGTCGCCGTGCCGGAGTCCTGGGGACTGCTGCGGCGAGCCGTCACCACGGCCTTCTCCGGCTCGGTGCGTCGACAGTCGCATGTACCCGCGTGGGCCGACTCGTCCGGTGCGCCCACACCGGCGTGCGCCGCCGCTCGCCGCGCGCCGCGGCCGGGTAGCCGCTCGGTCGGCTCGCCGGGCGTGGACTCGAGGATCGCGAACGCTCGGTCCGCGGCCGCCATACCGTCCTGGGCGGCGTGGAAACGTTCGCCCACCATACGCAGCGGCAGATACACCTCCGGGGCGAGCACCAGCACCACCAAGCCCGCGTAAAGACTCATCTCACCGAAGACCAGTCGCAGCCCGATGGAGACCGCGATCAGTGCCACGCTCAGCGTGGCGAGCAACTCCAGCACCATGGAAGACAGAAAGGCGATGCGGAGCGCGCCCATGGTGCGCCGGCGCAGCGCGTCGCCGAGATCGCGAACACGGTGCCGCATGGTGTGCGCGTGTCCGGTCGAACCGCCCGTCCCGGTGTCGTTCCGCTGGCCCCGCGCAGTGGGCTCGGGTTCTGCGTCGCCGGTCTCCCGGCCGAGCGCACGCAATGTCGGCATGCCCGCGAACAGATCGAGCATTTGGTCCGACAGCCGGGTGGTGGCCGCGAGCGTGGCTTCCGCCCGGCCCTGGGTCAGCAGCCCGATGAGGATCATGAAGATCGGGATGAGCGGCAAGGTGATCACCACGATCACACCGGAAGTCGCATCGTGGGCCGCGATGACCGCGAGCACGATCGGCGGAACCAGCACCGCCAGCAGCAGAGCGGGCAGGTAGCCGACGAGATATCCGCGCAGCCCGGACAGGCCCGAGCCGACGACCACGGCCAATTCGGTTCGACGCGCGTCGAGTTCGCGAGGCGACAGCCGTGCGCCCGCACCGAGCACCGCGCCTTCCAGCTCCGCCACCACGCTCGCGCCCGCTCGGTGCGCCAGCCGGGACTGCGCCCACGTGGCGAGCACCCGGGCCGCGATCGCGACCGCGAGCACGACGAGTTCGACCGTCCATGCGCCGAGCGTGCGCGCACTCGGATCGGTGACCACCCCGGCGAGCACCCGCCCGATCGTCACCGCCGCGACCACGATCGCGCCGGTGACGACCAGCGACAGCGCGACGCTCAGCGCGAGGTAGCTGCGCGCCGAGCGGGCATAACGCCACAGGCGCGGATCGATCGGCGGGCGGGCCATGGCGTCAATCCTGCGCGACCCGCAGGGGCAGGCCGACCGGGGGCGGGATCTGCTCGACGGTGATGCGCTTGCGGAACACCCAGTACGTCCAGCCCTGGTACACCAGCACGACCGGCGTGACCAGCGCGGCGGCCCAGCTCATCACCTTCAGCGTGTACGGCGTGGAGGACGCGTTGTAAACCGTCAGGTCGAACGCCGCATCGATCGTCGAGGGAAGCACCGCGGGGAACAGCGAACCGAACAGCAGCGCGGTCGCCGCCGCGACGGTCACCGTGGTGCCGGTGAACGCCCACCCGTCGCGCTGCGCGAGATCGGCCGCCGCCGCCACGACCAGACCGAGCACGGCCAGCCCCAATGGGATCCAGGTCCAGCCGTTCCCGTAGGCCAGCTGCGTCCACAATCCGAATCCGCCGACGACGACCACGGTCGGGACCAGCAGCAGCCGAGCGGTGCGTCGTGCGTCGTCGCGGACCTCGCCCGCGGTCTTGAGCACCAGGAACATCGCTCCGTGCAGCGCGAACAGCAGTCCGGTCGCCAGCCCGCCGAGCAGGGCGTAGGGCCCGAACAAGTCGGCGACCGAGCCCGCGAACTGCTTCTTCTCGTTCAGCGGGACACCGTGCACCACATTGGCGAACACCCAGCCCCACGCCAGCGCCGGAACCCAGGAGCCGATGCCGATGCCGATGTCGCAGCGGGCCCGCCAGCGCGGATCATCGATCTTGCCGCGGTACTCGATGGCGCAGATCCGCAGGATCAGCGCGACGAGCACCAGCAGCAACGCCAGGTAGAAGCCGGAGAACAGGCTTGCGTACCACTCCGGGAACGCCGCGAACATCGCGGCGCCCGCGGTGATCAACCAGACTTCGTTGGCGTCCCACACCGGCCCGATCGTGTTGAGCACCGCGCGCCTGCGCCGGTCGGACCCCTTGCCGAGGATCGGCATGAGCATGCCGACGCCGAAATCGAAGCCCTCCAGCACGAAGTAGCCGGTGAACAGCACACCGATCAGGACGAACCAGAACTCTTGCAAACTCATCGCCGGCTCCTAGTAGGCGAACGAAAGTTGTTCGACGGCGGGCTCTTCGAGGCGGCGGTCGCCCGAAGTCGTATCCGTGTCGTGCGGCTCGGCGGCGGGCGCCGCCGGATCCGGTCCGTGGATCACGTACCGGCGCATCAGGAAGAACCACACGAACGCGAGCGCGCCGTACAGCAGCGTGAAGGTGATCAGCGAGAACAGCACGACGCCCGGCGCGTGATCGGAGACGCCCTGCTGAACGGTGAGGCGCAGATTCGGGTCGCCGGTTGGGTTGGGCGCGACCACCCAGGGCTGCCGCCCCATCTCGGTGAACACCCACCCGGCGCTGTTGGCCAAAAACGGGGTGGGGATGGCCAGCAGGCTCAGCCAGGCGAACCAGCGCTGGTCCGGCACTCGTCCGCGGCGGGTCAGCCAGAGCCCGGCCAGCGCGAGCAGCACCGAACCCGCCGACAGCCCGATCATGGCACGGAACGACCAGTAGGTGACGAACAGGTTGGGCCGGTAGTCACCGACACCGAACTTCTCGTTGTAGGTCTTCTGCAGGTCGACGACGCCGTCCAGCGTCACACCGGTGAACTCCCCCTTCGCCAGCCAGGGCAGCACATAGGGCACTTCGAGCACGTGCGTCACGCTGTCGCAGTTGTTGTGCGTGCCGACGGTCAGCACGGAGAAATCGGGGTCGAGGGCGGTGTGGCACAGCGATTCCGCCGAGGCCATCTTCATCGGCTGCTGCTCGAACATCAGCTTGCCCTGCACGTCGCCGGTGTAGACCAGAGCGGCCATCGCCGCGATCACCACGACGATGCCCGCACGCGCGGCGGGCCGCCACATCTCGCGCGCGTCAGCCGATTTCGCCTCGTCGCCACTGCGCGCGTTGCGCACCATCCACCAGCCGGCGATGCCGACGACGAAGGTGCCCGCCGTGAGGAAGGATCCGGCCACCACGTGCGGGAAAGCCGCCAGCAAGGTGTTGTTGGTGAGCACCTTCACGATGCTCTCCAGCTCCGCGCGACCGGTTTCCGGGTTATAGCGGGCGCCGACCGGATGCTGCATGAACGAGTTGGCCGCGACGATGAAGTACGCCGAGGCGTTCACGCCGATCGCGACCATCCAAATCGCACCGAGGTGCAACAGTTTCGGCAACCGGGTCCAGCCGAAGATCCACAGTCCGAGGAAGGTCGACTCCATGAAGAAGGCGATCAGCCCTTCCAGCGCGAGCGGGGCGCCGAACACGTCACCGACGAAGCGGGAGTACTCGCTCCAGTTCATGCCGAACTGGAACTCCTGCACGATGCCGGTCGCGACGCCGAGCGCGAAGTTGATCAGGAACAGCTTGCCGAAGAACTTCGTCAGCCGCAGCCAGTGCTGCTTGCCGGTGACGACCCATGCCGTCTGCATGGCAGCGACCAGCGGCGCGAGACCGATGGTCAGCGGCACCAGCAGGAAGTGGTAAACGGTTGTGATGCCGAACTGCCATCGGGAGATGTCCAAGGCGTTCAAGCCGACCTCCTGCGTGTCTACGACATGTCGTAGTAAAGCCTACGCCGGAGCAGACCTCGAAAAATGAGTCCTAGGCCACGCCACCAGGGCTGATACGGCCTGTTCGGCCTGTTTTCCGTGCTCATCACCGCCCCGTGCCCGCCCGAGTAGGACGGAGATCACGGAGCGGCGCACACTCACCAGTCGCCGATGGCTCCTGCCCGCTCGATACCGCGATCGACCAGCCCGATGATCTCTTCGGCGTTGTCCGGCGCGGACATCCGCAGCCCGTCCAGCGAATTCACCCGCGCCGCAAGCGAAATGCTCGACAGCATCCAGATGCTGTCGCAGGTGAGCAGGTCGGCGGTGAACAGCGAGTCGTAGCGGCATTGCCAGCCGGCCTTCTCGGCTTCGGCGAACAGCGCGCGCTGGGTGACGCCGGGCAGCACCCCGTTCTTCGCGGGCGGCGTGATCAGCTGCTTGTCGCGGGCGATCACCACGGTGGATCGCGGCCCCTCCAGCACCCGGTTCTCCGTGCTGGTGAAGATCACGTCCTCCGCGCCCATCCGCGCGGCGAACCGCAGGGCGGCCATATTGGTGGCATAGGACAGCGTCTTGGCACCGAGCAGTTGCCATGGCGCCGCTTGCGCGAGGTCGACCGAGATGCCCCGCGACAGGCTCACCACGGCGACGCCCTCGGTGCGGGCCTTCTCGACGCGCTCGGGCACCGGCACCACGAGCACGAAAGCGGTCGGCACGGGCACGGCGGCGGCGAGGTCACCGGTCTTGACCTTGTCGGGCGTTGCGGCCAGCTCGGAGTCGCGCCCGCGGGTGAGCACCAGCCGCATCACGCCTTCGCGCTCGCTGCCCCACTCCTTGGCGGCGGTCTCCACCGCCTCGCGCCATTTGCCCAGTTCCGGCTCGGGCAGATCGAGCGCCTGGGCGGAGCGGCGCAATCTGCCTAGATGAAATTCGATCGCACACGCGACGCCCGCGCGCACGAGCACCGTTTCGAAGACACCATCGCCACGCAATACGCCAATATCGTCCGCAAACAACAACGGCGCATCCGCATCCCGGACCGCGCCATCGAGAGTTACCAGAACTCGATCCACCATGCGACGAGCGTAGGCGGTGTGAGCGGACAATGCCTATGTCACGGCCGCTTTTGCCAGACCTTTTGTGCAGCCGCCCCACGAGGCCCGCTGTAATGCTCGGACAATGCCGATCGGCTATGCCGTTCTCCGGCGCCCTGGCCCGGTTCGCGCACCGCCGGGCGGGCCCGCCTAGAGTGGGAGAGGTGTCCGTGGTCGTTGCGCCCAGCCCCATCCTCAGTGTGTCGGGAGCCGTCGCGGGAGCGGCGGGTTCGCCCGACGCCGCCGTCGCGTGGCATTACGGCGATCCGTTCGGCGAGCAGCGCGCCGCGACGCAGCGCGCCGCGATCGTCGACCGGTCACACCGATTCGTACTGCGCATCACCGGCGCGGAGCGGCTCTCCTGGTTGCACACCATCTCCAGTCAGCATGTCGCCGCCCTCGGCGACGGGCAGTCCGCCGAGAACCTCGACCTGGATTTGAACGGCCGGGTCCAGCATCACTTCGTGCTCACCGAACTGGACGGCGCCGTCTGGATCGATACCGAAGCCGAGCGCGGACCCGACCTGCTCGCGTTCCTGCAGAAGATGGTCTTCTGGGCCGATGCCAAACCCGAAGCCGCCGACCACGCGGTACTCAGCCTGCTCGGCCCCGGAGTGGCAGACCTGGCCGAAACACTCGGCATCACCGCCCTTCCCGGCGTGTACGAGGCGACGCCGCTGCCCGGCGGCGGATTCCTGCGCCGGATGCCGTGGCCGACGGCCGACTCCTTCGACTTGGTCGTCCCGCGCGATCAGCTGACCGGCCTGTGGGGCCGGCTCACCGCGGCAGGCGCCGTTCCCGCCGGAATGTGGGCGTTCGAGGCATTGCGCGTCGCGGCCGTCCGGCCGCGGATCGGACTGGACACCGACGATCGGACCATCCCGCACGAGGCCCGCTGGATCGGCGGCGTCGCCGAACACGGAGCCGTCCACCTGGACAAGGGCTGCTACCGCGGCCAAGAGACGGTGGCCA
The DNA here is from genome assembly GCF_044452545.1 of Nocardia sp. NPDC051900. NCBI lineage: Bacteria > Bacillati > Actinomycetota > Actinomycetes > Mycobacteriales > Nocardiaceae > Nocardia > Nocardia sp. NPDC051900. The sequence goes on from NZ_JBITBU010000003.1 coordinate 253,538, forward strand.
GGGTGCACAACCTCGGCAAGCCGCCGCGGCACCTGTTGCTGCTGCACCTGGACGGCTCGGCGGACGAGCGCCCGGTCATCGGCGACGACGTCACCGCCGGCGGCCGCGCGGTCGGCAGGCTCGGCACGGTCGTCGACCACTTCGAACTCGGCCCGATCGCCCTCGCGCTGGTCAAGCGCGCGGTTCCGGCCGACACCGCGCTGGTCGCCGGCCCGGTCGCGGCGTCCATCGATCCCGATTCGATGCCCTCCGACGACGAACCGCAAGCGGGCCGGCTCGCGGTCGACCGGCTGCGTGGGCGCTGACCTGTTGACCGGCCACCGGCGAACGGGACGTTTTCCTCAGCCGACATCCGCACTCTTGCTCAGCGCCGAGCTCCCCATTCGCGACGAGAGGAGCGCCGTTCATGCGCGTCGGTGATTCCGGAGAGGTGCTCGCGGCGTGCGTCGTGCACGCCGATATCGAGGTACCGGGAAGAGTCGGTCGCAGCGCCATCGACAAGCGCCCGGCGGCGGGACGAGTCGCGGTACGCGCCCTCGGCTTGGACGGCGATCACGTCTGCAACACCAAGCATCACGGCGGCGTGCACCAGGCCGTCTACGCCTACGCCGACGAGGACGCCCGCCGCTGGGGCACGGAGCTCGGCCGGGAACTGCCCGCGGGCTGGTTCGGCGAAAACCTGCGCGTGCGTGGCCTTCCGGTCAGCGACTCGGTGATCGGCGCGCGCTGGGCGGTCGGTGACACCGTGCTGGAGGTGAGCGCTCCGCGCGTGCCGTGCGCCACGTTCCAGCACTGGAGCGGCGAGCAGCAGTGGGTCAAACGGTTCGCCCTGCGCAGCGATACCGGCGCCTATCTGCGGGTGCTCACCGAGGGCACGATCGCGGCGGGCGACCGGATCTCGGTGGTGCACGTCCCCGAGCACGGCATCACGGTCCGCGATCTGTTCACCGGCGCCGATCCGGATCTGCTGGCGATCCTGCTCGCCGACGAGCCGACCATCTCCGACGACGTGCGCATGCAAGTGGAACGGCACGCGCGCAGGCATGGCAACGCCGTGCGCGCCACCGCGCACCGGCACGCGACGACGAGCACCGACGACATCGGCACGGGAGCGAAATCGTGAGTGTGGAACTGGTCGAAGTGGTCCGCTCGGGCTTCCGTGAATGCGTGCACCGCGGCTCGGTGGTGGTGCTCGACGCCGCGGGCGAGCCCACCCTCGAACTCGGCGAAGTGCACCTGCCGATCTTCCCGCGCTCGACGAACAAGCCGATGCAGGCGATCACCCTGCTGCGCAATGGTTTCCAGCCGGTCGATGACGCCGAACTGGCGATCGCCACCGCCTCGCACTACGGCGAACCCGACCATGTCGCGCTGGTGCGCAGGCTGCTGGACCGGTTCGGCCTGCCCGAATCCGCCCTGGCCTGCCCGGCCGATCTGCCGTACGACGAGGGCGCCCGCACCGCGCTGCTGTCCGGCGGAGGACAACCCCGCCCCATCTACATGAACTGCTCGGGCAAACACGCGGCGATGCTCGCGACCTGCGCGATCAACGGCTGGCCGACCGAGGGCTACCAGGACCGGGCGCATCCGCTGCAGCGCGCGGTGATCGCGACCGTGGCCGACCTGACCGGCGAGCCGGAAGCCGATCTGGGCATCGACGGCTGCGGATTGCCGATCATCCCGGTCTCACTCGTCAACCTCGCGCGGGTGTTCTCGACCATCGCGACGGCCGAGCCGGGGAGCCCGGAACGCCGGGTCGCCGACGCGGTGCGCGCGCATCCGCGAGTGATTTCCGGCACGAACGCGCCCGATCTGCTGACCATGCTGGCCACTCCCGGGCTGGTGTGCAAGATCGGCGCGGATGGTGTGCACGCGGGCGCGCTGCCGGACGGATCGGCTTTCGCGTACAAGATCGAAGACGGCCACGATCGCGCGCGAATGCCGCTGACGCTGGCGATTCTGCATCGAATGGGAATCGAGTGGACCGATGCGCACGCGGAGCTGGCGGCCCCCGCGGTGCTGGGCGGGGGTATCCGAGTCGGTGTGATTCGTGCTATACCCGGGGTCGTCTAGGTATTCCACGGCAGGGCGACAAGCGGGCAAACGGCACTGGTTCCGGAGTTCTTCACCCACTCCTGGAAGCGAGACCGCCGGACACACGCTAAAGTGTCTGTCAGGAAGAGTATTAATTCGAACGGGGCCGCCACCAAACCCCAGGCCGCCCCGCTGTGACGCGAGGGGGTCAGCCATGGGCCGTGGCCGGGCTAAGGCAAAGCAGACCAAGGTCGCACGCGAGCTGAAGTACAGCTCGCCCACGACCGACTTCGCGAGCCTTCAGCGCGAGCTTTCGGGAAGCCCCAACTCCCAGCGGAGTGGTGGTGTGCTGTCCGATGAGCACGACGCGGACGACTCCTTGTCCCGCTGGGACGAGGACGACGACTACGACGACTGGCGCCGCTGACTCGGATTTACGTCTGAAGGGGGAGGCCGACGGGCCTCCCCCTTCGATCGTTGTCGCGGGTTGACGTCTCTGGCGCCGAAAAGGCTTGCAACACACCGGAGTCCCGCATCGTACATAGATGCGGGACTCTCACGTGTCTTCGCCGCGAATCAGAACCGCGGATGCTCACCCACCAGCACGGCGCGCGCGGCGTCGGCGTCCTTGGCCTTCTTGACCGTGCCCAGCGTCCAGCACTCGATATGCCGTGCGGTCAGCACCGCCAGCGCCCGGTCCACATCCTCGGGAGCGACGACGGCGACCATGCCGACGCCCATGTTGAACGTCTTCTCCATCTCGGGCCGCTCGACCCGGCCGCGCTGGGCGATCATCTTGAACACCGGCGCCGGGTTCCAGGTGCCTCGATCCAGCTCGGCCACAATGCCCGCGGGCAGCACCCGGGCGAGATTGGCCGCCAAGCCACCGCCGGTGACGTGGGCGAACGTGCGCACATCGGTTTCGGCGATCAGCGCGAGGCAGTCCTTGGCGTAGATCCTGGTCGGCTCGAGCAGTTCCTCGCCCAGGGTGCGGCCGAACTCCTCGACGTGGCCGGTGAGCGACATGCGATCGATCTCGAGCAGCACCTTGCGGGCCAAGCTGTAGCCGTTGGAGTGCAGTCCCGAGGACCCCATGGCGATCACCACGTCGCCGGGACGGACCCGGTCGGGTCCGAGCACCGCGTCGGCTTCGACCACGCCGATGCCGGTGGCGGACAGGTCGTAGTCGTCCGGATCCATCAGCCCGGGATGCTCGGCGGTCTCGCCGCCGAGCAGCGCGCACCCGGCGCGCACACAGCCCTCGGCGATGCCGGATACGAGTTCGGCGACCTTCTCCGGGACGACCTTGCCGATGGCGATGTAGTCCTGGAGGAACAGCGGCTCCGCGCCGCAGACCACGAGATCGTCCACCACCATGGCCACCAGGTCGAGGCCGACGGTGTCGTGTTTGTCCATCGCCTGCGCGACCGCGATCTTGGTGCCGACGCCGTCGGTGGAGGCCGCCAGCAACGGTTCCCGGTAGCCGCCCTTCAGCGCGAACAGCCCGGCGAAGCCGCCGAGGCCGCCTTGGACCTCGGGCCGGGTCGCCTTCTTCGCCAATGGCCCGAACAACTCGACTGCGCGATCACCTGCCTCGATGTCCACGCCTGCCGCGGCGTACGAAGCACCACCACTGGGGGTCTGTTCAGTCATTTTCGGGGAAAGCTCCAAACCGAATCGGCGGATAGATGCCTGCTCACGCTACCGGAGCCGGATAACGACCCCGCACCGGTGTTGGCTCGCCCTCTTGACAATAGGGCAGAGCCAACCGTAAAGCGGACGATCAGTCCGTCTCGTCGCCATCGAACCCCGCGGCCTGTGCCCGGCGGTGGCGTTGCCGCACCGGATCCGGTACCGGCACCGCGGCGACCAAGCGGCGGGTGTACTCCTCCCGTGGGGCGCGCAGGATGCGATTCCGATCGCCCGCTTCCACCACCGCACCGTCGCGCAGCACCACGATCCGGTCGGCGAGCTGGTCGACCACGGCCAAGTCGTGGCTGATGAACAGGCAGGCCCAGCCGCACTCGCGCTGTAGCTGACCGAACAGCTCCAGCACCGCGGCCTGCACCGAGACGTCCAGCGCGCTGGTCGGCTCGTCGGCGACCAGCAGGTCCGGGTCGAGCACCAGCGCGCGGGCGAGGCTGGCACGCTGACGCTGCCCGCCGGACAACTCGTGCGGGTACCGGCGTTCGACGCCCGCGGGCAACCGCACGTCGTCGAGTAGCAGGCGCACCCTGGCGCGAATCTCCGCCGAGTTGCCCGCCTTGTGCACGAGCAGCGGTTCGGACACGCACTCGCCCACGGTGAGCCGGGGATTCAGCGAACTGGCCGGGTCCTGGAAGACGAATCCGAAGCGCCGCCGAATCGGTCGCAGCTCGCGCTGTGACAACCCCACGATGTCCTGCCCGCGCACTCGCACCGTTCCGGAGGTGGGCCGTTGCAGCGCCGCGACGCAGCGGCCGATGGTCGACTTGCCCGAGCCGGACTCACCGACCAGGCCGAGCGTCTCGCCGGGACCGATGCGCAGACTCACGCCGTCGACAGCGCGGAAACGCGGCCTGCCGAACGGGCCGGGAAATTCGACCACCAGATCACGGACCTCGAGTACCGGATCGCCCTCGGTCTCGGCACTGTCGGGCGGGCCGTGCTCGATCTGCTCGGTACCCAGGTGCGGGACCGCGGCAAGCAGGGCGCGGGTGTAGTCCGCCGTGGGACGCGCGAACAGTTCGTCCACCGGCGCCTGCTCGACCACCGCTCCGTCGCGCATCACCACCACGCGGTCGGCGATGTCGGCGACCACGCCCATGTTGTGGGTGATCAGCACGATCGCGCTGCCGATCCGGTCGCGCAGGTCCCGCAGCAGGGCGAGGATCTCGGCCTGCACCGTGACGTCCAGCGCCGTGGTCGGCTCGTCGGCGATGATCACCTTCGGCTCGCAGGCGATGGCGATGGCGATCACCACGCGTTGTTTCTGCCCGCCGGAGAGCTGATGCGGGTAGTAGTCCACCCGGTGCTCCGGATCGGGCAACCCGACCAGGCGCAGGAGTTCCACCGGCCGCGCCTTGGCCGCCTTCTTGGTCAGGTCGGTGTGGGCGCGCAGCGCCTCGCCGATCTGGAAGCCGACGGTGAACAGCGGGTCCAGGGCCAGGCCTGGTTCCTGGAACACCATCGAGATCGCGCCGCCGCGCAATGCGGTGAGCTGCCTCTCGTTCATCGTGGTGACCTGCTCGGTCCCCAGGGTGACCAGGCCGCGCACCGTGGCCGTCTCCGGCAGCAAGCCCATCGCGGTGCGTGAGCTCACGGACTTGCCCGAACCGGACTCCCCGACGATGGCCAGCACTTCGCCGGGGTAGACCTCGTAGGAGACGTCGGTGACCGCGTGCACCGGCCCCGCGTCGGTGGCGAAGGTGACCGACAACGATTCGATGGACAGGGCGGGGCGGCCCCGCTCCGTCGCGGAGGACTCAGGCATCGGTCGCGTCCTTTCCGCCGCCGTCCGGTCCGGCCACCGCCGCGGCGCGGCGGGTGCGCAGGACGGGGTTCAGCACTTCGTTGAGGCTTTCACCTACCAAGGTCATGCCGAGCACGACGAGCACGATGGCGACACCGGGAAAGATGCCCGTCCACCAGATGCCGTTGGACACGTCCGGCAGCGCTTTGTTCAGATCGAAACCCCATTCCGCGGCCTGGGTCGGTTCGATGCCGAAACCGAGGAAACCCAGGCCGGCCAGGGTGAGGATGGCTTCCGACCCGTTTAGCGTGATGATCACCGGCAGCGATTGAGTGACATTGGCCAGGATGTGCCGGAACAGGATTCGCGTGGTCGACGCGCCGGTTACCCGCGCCGCGTCGACGTACGGCTCCTGCTTCACGGCCACGGTCGCGTTGCGTACCACCCGGAAGTACTGCGGGACGAAGACCGCCGTGATGGCCACCGCCGCGGACAGCACACCGCCCAGGCTGGTCGAGCGACCGCCCGCGACCACGATGGACACCACGATCGCCAGCAACAGTGTCGGGAACGCGTACATGGCGTCCATGAACAGCACGAGCAACCGGTCCGGCCACCGGCCGACGTAGCCGGACAGCAGTCCGAGCGGTACCCCGATCAGCAGCGAGAGCAGCAGGGAGATCGTGATCACCCACAAGGCTGTCCGCGCGCCATAGATCACCCGGGAGAACACGTCTTCCCCGCGCACCGAGGTGCCGAACCAATGCTCGGCCGACGGTGCTTGCTGGCGAACGAAATCGACGCCGTCGGCGGCACTCTGGGCGAATCCGTACGGTGCGATCAGCGGGGCGAAGAGCGCGGCGACCACGAAGACACCGACCAGAGCCAGTCCGAGGACCAGCGTCGCACGCTGCAAACCGGAGGTCATCGAGAACAACCGGAGGCCGGGTACACCCCGCCGCGCCGCGGGTGGCGTGACCAGGGTTTCGTTCAGCAGTTCCGGAGCCGTCATCAGAACCTCACCCTCGGATCGATCAGCGCCACCAGGACGTCGACCAGGAAGCTCATCACCGCCACGATGAGCGCGATGAACGCGACGATGCCCTGCACGGCGATGAAGTCGCGCGCCGAGAGGTATTGCGCGAATTGATAGCCGAGGCCTTTCCACTCGAACGTGGTCTCGGTGAGCACCGAGGCGCCGAGCATCATGGCGATCTGCATGCCCATCACCGTGACGATCGGGATCAGCGCGTTGCGGAAGGCATGCCGCCCGGTCACCACGCGGCGGGACAAGCCACGGGCCCGTGCCGCGTCCACGTAGTCGGCGCGGAGGGTCTGGATCAGGTTGATCCGCACCAGCCGCAAGAAGATGCCCGCGGTGAGCAAGCCGAGCGCGATCGCGGGCAGCACGGCGTGTTCCAGCACGTCGATCAGGTATCCGGCGTCGCCGTAGAGGATCGCGTCGATCACCATGATGTTGGTCTTCGGCGAGACGTGTTGCAGCCGCAGTTCCACGTTGGTGCTCGCCCGGCCCGCCACCGGCAGCCAGCCGAGTCGCACCGCGAACACCAGCTTCAGCAGCAGGCCGACGAAGAACACCGGCGCGGCGTAGAACAAGATGGCCAGCAACCGCAACGTGGTGTCGGCGGCGGAATCCCGCCGGGTGGCAGCGTACCCGCCCAGCGGGACGCCGATCGCGAACGCGACCACGAGTGCCCAGCACACCAGTTCCAGCGAGGCGGCGCCGTAGGTGACCACCACCTCGCTGATCTCCCGGTTGTCCTGGGAGCGACCGAGATCCCCGTGCAGAAGCCCGGACAGATAGTCCCAGTACTGGGTCAGCATCGGCCGGTTCAGCCCGGCCGCCTCCTTGCGCGCCTCGATCTGTTCCTGGGTCATGCGTCCGCCCATCGCCGCGCTGATCGGGTCGCCGACCACGCGCATCAGGAAGAACACGACCGTGACCAGAATCCACGCGGTCACCGGAATCAGCAGCAGGCGGACGCCGAGATAGCGCAGCAACGCGCCGTGGCGAGAATCGTCGCCACCCTTGCCGGTTCGCCGCAGGGCGAAGGGCCGGGCCCGGACGGGTGTCGGCGCGATGTCCGCCGATGTGGTCGTCCCGGGCCCGGCCGGACCGCCGGAACTCACTTGCTCAGCACCGTATAGCGGAACTTGAACGATGCGTCGAGCGTCTGTTCCACACCCCGCACCCCGGTGGCGGAGACCGCGATCTGCTTGCCGGACAGCAGCGGAACGATCGGCAGGAAGTTCTGCGCGAGATCACGCTGCACCTGCTGGATCTGCGCGAGCCGCTTGTCCTTGTCGGGCTGGGTCGCCTGGGCGATCAGCTGGGCGGAGATGCCGGGGTCTTCGAAATGCGACTGCAGGAAGTTGTTCGGCCCGAAGAACGGGGAAAGGTAGTTGTCCGGGTCCGGGAAGTCCGGGAACCAGCCGAATTGGAAGAGCGGGTAGCCATCACGGGCGCGTTCTCGCTGGTAGGTCACCCATTCGGTGGATTGGAGATCGACCTTGAACAAACCCGTGGCCTCCAGTTGCGACTTGATCGCCCCGTACTCCTCGGAGCTGCTGGACCCGTAGTGGTCGGGGTTGTACTGGAGATTCAGCTCGACCGGCGTCGCGACCCCCGCGTCGGCGAGGAACTTCGCCGCCTGGTCCTTGTTCGGCTGGGGGCCGTAGATTTCCTTGAACGGCTCGGCCGCGCCCGGCATGCCCTGCGGCACGGACGAATACGCGGGCAGGTAGGTCTTCTTGTAGACGCCGTCGGCGAGCGCGGCACGGTCGACGGTGGCCGCGACGGCCTTGCGCACGGCCAGTTTCTGCGCGGGCGTGCCACCCGGCATGGTGTTCAGATTGAACACGATGTAGCGCAGTTCCCCGCCGGGACCCTCGTGCACGGCGACCTTGCCATCGTTGCGCAGCGACTCGATGTCGGTGGGCGTGAACGACCGATATCCGACGTCGAGCGAACCGTTCTGCAGGTCGAGCTTCATGTTGTCGGTGGTGGCGTAGTACTTGGTGGACACCGTCTCGGTCTTCGGCTTGCCGAGGATGCCGTTGTAATCGGCGAACGCCTGGTACTCGACGAGTTTGTTCTTGTCGTAACTGGCGATGGCGTACGGGCCGGAGTAACCCTTGGCCTTCACCACGTCCTCGTCCGGCATCACCTTGTCCGGCGCGTATACCTTCTCGTCGACGATCGGCCCGGCCTGGGTGGGCAGGATCGCGGGAAAGGTCTGGTCGTCGGCCACCTTCAACGTGAACGCGACGGTGCGCGGGTCCACTACGTCGGTCTTCTCCAGGTTGCCGAGCAGCGAGGCGGGACCGTTCGGGTCGTTGATCCGCAGCATCCGGTCGAAGGAGAACTTCACGCTGGTCGCGGTCAGCGGGTTGCCGTTGGCGAACTTCAGGCCGTCTTTCAACGTGCAGGTATACACCGTGGGCGTGGTGAACTCGCACTTCTGGGCCGCGTCCGGCTTCGGCGTCGCGTCACCGGGTGCGAAGTTGAGCAGGTACTGATAGATCTGCGTCTCGGCGACCAGCGACCCGTTGTCGTAGGCGGCCGCGGGATCGAGCGAGAAGATCTTGTCGGTGGTGCCCGCCACCAAGCCGCCGCCATCACCGCCCTCCCCGGTTCGCCCGGAACCGCATCCCGCCAGCACCGAACCCGCCAATGCCAGCAAGCCGACGGCCGCGATGGTTCGCGTCCCGATCTGTCGCCCCAACCTCGAATTCCTCATCACGGCCCCACTTCTCGAGCGCCGCACGCGTTGCCCTGGATCGCAGGCCCGGTGCGGACACGGGTGAACTTCCGATCTGATCGGCACCGTACCTACGAAGCATTTTCGGCACGTTACGTTTTCGAAGAAAATCCGCGGCGCTCTCAGCAGGTGTTATGCGCGGCGACTACGACCGGCCCAAAAACCGGTCGTACGTCCAGAATCGCCGGACGGTGCACGGCGCGATGTCTCGAGCAGGCCACATCACGGCGCGCGACAGCAACCGACCGTACCCACAAACGCATCGGTGGAAACCATCACGCGCCGAAGCGATCGGCCTTACGGCGATTACCGAGAGTCGGTGACCGCCCGGCGCACATGATCAGCGATTCACGGACGGCTCAGCGCGCTCGCATTCGCGTTGTCGCCCAGTAGCTCGGCCTCGGTCTGACCGGTGAGCATGCCCTCGAGCACGTTCTTCCCGATCGCGGCCTCGGTGGGCAGCGGGATCGGATAGTTGCCGTCGAAACACGCGGCGCACAGCCGCGAGCGCGGCTGTTCGGTGGCGGCGATCATGCCGTCGAGCGAGATGTAGCCGAGGGTATCGGCGCCGATCGACCGGCGCACGCCCTCGACCATGTCCGCGACGTCGCCCTCGGTGCCCGCGCCGTTGGCGATCAGTTCCGCCCGCGAGGCGAAGTCGATGCCGTAGAAGCAGGGCCACTTCACCGGCGGCGAGGCGATCCGCACGTGGATCTCCAACGCCCCCGCCTCGCGCAACATCCGGATCAGCGCGCGCTGGGTGTTGCCACGCACGATCGAGTCGTCCACGACGATCAGGCGCTTGCCGCGGATGACCTCGCGCAGCGGATTGAGCTTGAGCCGGATGCCGAGCTGACGGATGGTCTGGCTGGGCTGGATGAACGTGCGGCCGACGTAGGCGTTCTTCATCAGGCCCTGGCCGTAGGGCACGCCCGACCCCTGCGCGTAGCCGACGGCGGCCGGTGTGCCGGATTCGGGAACCGGGATCACCAGGTCGGCGTCGACCGGGTGCTCCTTCGCCAGGCGACGGCCGATCTCCACCCGGGTGGCGTGCACCGACCGGCCCGCGATGGTGCTGTCCGGCCGCGCCAGGTACACGTATTCGAAGACGCAGCCCTTGGGCTCGGGGTTGGCGAAGCGCATCGAGCGCACGCCGTCGGCATCGATCGCCAGCAATTCGCCGGGTTCGATCTCGCGGACGAAGGCGGCGCCGACGATGTCCAGCGCGGCGGTCTCACTGGCAACGACCCAGCCACGCTCCAGCCTGCCCAGGCACAGCGGGCGCACGCCGTGCGGGTCGCGCGCGGCGTAGAGGGTGTGCTCGTCCATGAAGGTCAGGCAGAACGCGCCCTTCAGGGTGGGCAGCAGTTCCATCGCGGCCCGCTCGATGCTGGAGTCGGCGGCGGCGTGCGCGAGCAGCGCCGTGACCACGTCGGAGTCGGAGGTCGCCGCGGCGGGCTGCGGGCGCCCGCCCCGGACGGAGGCGAGCAGGCCGAGTTCCCGTGCGCGGCCCGCCAATTCGGCGGTGTTGACCAGATTGCCGTTGTGCCCCAAGGCAAGTCCGGAGCCCACCGCGGTGGTGCGGAAGATGGGCTGAGCGTTCTCCCAGGTCACCCCGCCCGTTGTGGAGTAGCGACAGTGACCGACGGCGATGTGACCCGGCATGGCCGCCAGCGTCTGCTCGTCGAACACCTGGCTGACCAGACCGAGATCCTTGAACACGAGGATCTGCGAGCCGTCCGACACCGCGATGCCCGCCGCCTCCTGTCCACGGTGTTGCAGAGCATAAAGCCCGTAATACGTGAGTTTCGCCACTTCTTCGCTCGGCGCCCAGACTCCGAAGACTCCGCACTCCTCGCGCGGCTCGTTCTCGTCGACGTCCGGGGTGGGACACGAGGCGGCGGAAATGCTCTGGACCGGCAGTTCGGCGTTGGTCACCGTTTGCTCCCTGTTCGGGCGGGCTGGGGGCAGATTTCATTCTACGGATGCCACGGCGGTGCCCGCGCACCGCCGCCGCATCCGAGCAGCAATTCCAGGTGACCGAAGCGGGGTCGCCGCGACGCCTTCGGCTGTTACGGTGCGGACCGTGACGACTACGGACGACGCGGGCGCGACGGGGCCGGTGCGCAGGCCATGGCCTCGGATGGTGCTGTTTCCCGTCGCGGTGTTGAGCCTGCTCACCGCGCTGCTTGGCATCATGTACCTCGACTATGTCGTCGACCCGGAGCAGAACCTGCACGACTTCCCGATCGCGCTGGTGAACCAGGATGTCGGCGACACCATCGGCAGCGGGAGCGCTGAGCAGAAGGTCAATTTCGGCGATCAGATCACCAAGGCGCTGGCCGCCGGAGTGCCGTCGGACAAGGTCGACCTGCGCGTGCTCAGCATCAACGAGTCCGAGCGGCAGATGCAGTCCGGACAGGTCTACGGCGCGATCGTCATCCCGGGCGATTTCAGCAAGCAGCTCGGCAATCTGGGTGTGGGCAGTGTCATACCCGGTGACATCCCGCGCCCGATCATCACGGTGCAGACCAACCCGCGCGCGGGCGCGTTCGGCACGCAGATCGTGCTGCGGGTCGGCAACGAGGCGCTGACCGAGGTGAACAAGCAGGTCGGCAAGCAGTTGCTCGACCAGGTGAACGCGCAGCTGGCTCCGCGTCCGGGCGGTCCGCCCGCGCCCGAACTGACCGGCGCGACCAGGGTGGCGCTGGCGTCGCCGATCGAGGTGGTGCATCAGCAGTACCACCCGCTGCCGCACGGTAGCGGCCAGGGCCTGACCGCGTTCTTCTACTCCCTGTTGCTGCTGCTGGCCGGCGTGGTCGGCGCGATGGTCATCCACACCATGATCGATGCGCAGCTCGGATTCGTGCCCACCGAGTACGGCCCGTGGTACGTGCACTACCCGCCCACGCCGATCTCGCGGTTCAGGACGCTGCTGATCAAGTGGGGCGTGTTCGTGCTGGCGGCGAACATCGTCGCCGGGGTTTTCCTCATCGTGGGCGAACTGCTGGACATGCCGATCGGCAATCCGCTGGCCCTGTACCTCTACAGCGCGCTCGCCATGATCGCCGTCGGCGTGACCGGGCTGTCCATGTTGGCGGCGATCGGCTCGGCGGGCCTGCTGGTGAACCTCATCCTGTTCGTCATCCTCGGCTTGCCGTCCTCGGGCGGCACCGTGCCGATCGAGGCGACGCCGCGATATTTCGGCTGGCTCGCCTCCTTCGAACCCATGCACCAGGTGTTCCTCGGTGTGCGGTCGATCCTGTACTTCGACGCCGATTTCGAGGCCGGGCTCACGCGCGGTGTATGGATGGCGGTCCTCGGGCTCGCGATCGGGCTGATCTTCGGCGCGTCGGTCACCCGCTTCTACGACCGCAAGGGGCTGGAGCGCCGCAATATCGTCCGGGCGTGAACTGTCCGCGCCGAAACGATCGGCTCGGTCTCAGTCGACTCGGACGATCGGCAGCCAGTGCGTGATCTCGGCCGCGCGGGTGCCGGATGCGCTCACCGCGCCGGAGTCGAGCGCGTCGTCGAACTCGAGCAGTCCGGTGGCCAGTAGCAGCCAGGTACGCGGGTCGGTCTCCACGACGTTCGGCGGTGTACCCCGGGTGTGCCGCGGGCCCTCGACGCACTGCACCGCGACGAACGGCGGCACCCGGACCTCGACCGAGTGCCCGGGCGCGGAGGCCGCCAGCGAGCGCGCCGTGGTACGCACAGCCGCCGCGAGTTCGGCGCGCGCGGGCGCGTCGACCGACTCGTCACGCAACCATTCGCTCACCACCGCTACCGCTGCCCGCGTCTGCGCGGGGTCGACCGTGCCTCGTCCTGCCACCTGCCCGACCCTACTTCGCGCTCCGTTCGCCTCGCGCACGTGATCGACCTCAGCCGTGCTTCGGCGAGGGCGGTCGACACGACGGTGTCGGCGCGGCTTCGGAACGGCGGCGGCGCGGTGCCCGGCGTCGGCCGCCCGTCAACGGGCTCGCGGTATATCCGAAGCCGGAGTTGCGAATTCATCCACAGTCGTCCCGAGGTCCGAACGTGCCACCCGCATCGCACGCGCGGAACCGGGGAAGTGGCGGGCCAGGCGCGGAGCGATCGCTCCGCCCGCGTTCATGGCGAGATGCAGCAGCGCGGGGGCGGCGGTGCCCGCGGTGCGGCGGCGCAGCAAACCGAACACGAGTCCGCCCGCCGTAGTCACCGCCACGGTGGCGGGAACACTGTCGCCCACGGCCCGCGCGGGAGTGATGTGCCAGAGTCCGAAGGTCGTCGCGCCGACCAATGCACCGGCTCGCGGACCGAAAAGGCGGTCCAGCATGGGATCCAGCGTGCCGCGGAAGACGAGTTCCTCGCTGTAGACAGTCCCGAGGGGAATGTGCACAGCCACCCACTCCTGCGTCGACACAGCGGGCCCCCGTTCAGCGAGTTCGGCCAGTTGCCATCGCAGCGACGGAACGGCAAGGGCCGCTGCGTAACCAACCACGACGACCGAGGCGGCGAGCAGCCCGCAGCGCACGCCGCTCTTCGACCACCGGCCAGGTTCGGCGCGCAGCGCGACTGCGTAGGCGGTGGCGAAACCGGCATTGGCGGCGGTTCGTCCGCGGATGCCGAGACGGAGGCGGGGCAGGACCGCGTTGCTCCAGAACAACGGAACGGCAACGGCCGCAATGGTTCGCACGGCCCGTTCCCGGCTCACTTGATCTTCCGCTCGAATTCCTCCGCGGCCTCGACTTCGACCCGGATCCGTTCGGAACGCTCGGCGGTCCAGTCCGGTGGCGCGGCGATGGCGGCCCAGCCGTCCAGGACCAGGCTGCCGTAGCGGTGTCCGTGCCCGTCGGTGACGCCCTGCGCGTTGGTCAGATCGGCGGCCACCTGCCAGAAGGTGACGAACGGCCACCAGCGCATCTGGGAGGAGACGTCCGAACCGCGCGGCTCCGACAGCCAATCCGGCCGCGAGAAGATCAGATCCGGCGACCACCAGACGATGGGATCGGACGCGTGCTGCAGATACGCGATGCGCGGCGGCCGCCATTCCGACGACGGGCGCGCCAGGTCACCGCTGTCGGAGGCGAACCGGACCACCAGCCCGTCGGCGTACAGCGGCTCCACCTCACGGGAGCCCGGATCGCGGCGGGCGACGAACTGCTGCCACAGCCGGTTGGAATTGGGCGGGCCGACCCACAGCGCGCCGTCGACCTTGGCGCGCAGATCGGCCAGACCGTCGAACGCCGCCTCGGAACCCTGCGAACCGAGACTCTCCCCGTACACCAGCAATTTGGGTCGTGCCTGCGGCGGGCGTGCGGTCCAATGCTGGTACACCGCGTCGAACAGATCCCTGCCCGCCGCGGCGGCCTTGCTCCGGTCGGCCAGGAAGGACAGCACGCTGGGCAGATACGAGTACTGGGTGGCGACGATCGCGGTGTCGCCGTCGTACATGTACTCGAGCGCGGACGCGGCCAGCGAGTTCACCCATCCGGTCCCCGTGGTGGTGACCACCACGAGCGCCTTCCGGTCGAACGCACCGGTTCGCTCGAGCTCGGACACCGCCAGCTCGGCCGGTTCCTGGTTCCCGTCGACCGACTCCAGACCGACGTAGGCCCGGATGGGCTCCCTGGCCGGGCGGCCGGTGAGCGAGGTGATGTGGCTCGCGGTGGGTCCGTGCGAGACGAACCAGCGCCCCTCGAATCCGAGGGTCTCCCATTTGGCCAGCGAGGTGGGGCTGCCGGAGCGCTCCGGTTGCTGCGGCTGCACCGCGTTCGCTGAGGTGTGGTCGTTGCGCACGCTGAACGCGGAGTTGGCCACCGCGAAGAACGCTTGCGTGGCGACACCGTTGAAGATCGTCACCGCCAGCACCACCAGCACCAGGAATCCGGCGGCCGGAGCGAGTTCGCGGGGCACCTTCACCCACCGGTTGAGCAGGCGGGCCAGGAACAGGATGAACTCGCGCACGGTCCGGTAGACCGCGACCGCCGCGGCGCCGACCGCCATGCTCAGCAGTCCGGTGCGCAGATAGGCGGGCGTGGTGGTGCCCGCCATGCCCATCAACGCCGTGATCTCCCGCTGCCAGCGCGCCGACTGCACCAGCATCAGCGCGGCGCTCAGCGCCGCGGTGAGCAGCACTGCGGACTTGACGGCGTAACGCGCCCACGTCGGCGGCGGCGCGATCTTCAGCCGCGGCCGCACCCACAGCCGGAACAGCCACTCCAGCAAACAGCCGGCGCCGTATCCGATGGCGGCATTGATCCCGCTGATCAGCCCCTGGAACAGCCAGTCGCGCGGCAGCAGCGACGGCGTCACCGACAGCGCGAAGAACACCGTCGCCACCACCAAGCCGACGTAATTGAGATCGATGACGTCCTCGACGCGCCGGATCACCGCGACCGCGCGCGTGCGCAGTTTCCGCATGGTCCCGGCGGTCTCCAGCATTCGATCAGTATGGCGGTCGCCACCGACGGCCCGGCGCGTCGCCCACCGTGACGCGGGCGCGCACGACGCGGATCACACCCTGCGCGACCCCGTGATCGGACGCCTTCGCGCGGATGGCAACTACCCATTTCGCTCGAGTAGTTGTACACGGGTGCGCGGGTCGCGCCATCCGGAAACTTTGGTCCATGAGCACAACGACCGCGGCGCAGAAAGCCAGCGCCGCTTACGTCGCACAGGCCGCGATCGCCTTCGGCATCAGTTTCGTCGGCATCGGCATCGGGATCTACGCGCTGCCGCTGGACGTCTGGCAGCGCGGATTCCTCGGTATGTCCGTGTTTTTCCTGGTGACCAGCACCTTCACGCTGGCGAAAGTGGTGCGCGACCAGCACGAGGCGGCGACCGTTCACGGTCGCATCGATCAGGCGCGGATGGAGAAGCTGCTCTCCGAGCACGATCCGTTCAATTCCGTCGCCTGAGTACGCGCACCTGGGCGGGCCCGGCAACGAGGGGTTCAGGCCCGCCCAGGTGGGCGTCTCGTCAGACGGTTCCGGCGCCGAACAGCTTCGGCAGCGTGCCCTCGTGCGCGGTCCGCAACTCGTCCATGGTGATCGAGAACTGGCCCTGCACCTCGACCGAATCCGAGCCCTGGTCGACCACGCCGATGCGCACCCACGGCAGTTCGCGCGCGGTGCACATGCGGGTGAACCTGGTCTCCTCCGAGCGGGGAACGGCGACCAGCACACGGCCCGCCGACTCGGAGAACAGCGTGACGAACGGATCCGCGTCCTCGGGAAGCAGGATGCGGCAACCGGTCTCACCGGCGAGCGCCGCTTCGACGACAGCTTGAGCGAGACCGCCCTCGGAAAGGTCGTGCGCGGCGCTGATCATGCCGTCGCGCGAACCGGCGGTCAGCACCTCGGCGAGCAGCTGCTCGCGGGCGAAGTCGACCTTCGGCGGGACGCCGCCGAGATGGTCGTGGGCCACCTGCGACCAGATCGACCCGCCGAACTCGTCGCGGGTCTCGCCGAGCAGGATCAGCGTCTCGCCCGGCTCCAGGCCGATCCCGGTCGGGATGCGGCGGTGCACGTCGTCGATCACGCCGAGCACGCCGACCACCGGGGTCGGCAGGATCGCCGTCTGGCCGGTCTGGTTGTAGAAGCTGACGTTGCCGCCGGTGACCGGGATGCCGAGCGCCACGCAACCATCGGCCAGGCCGCGCACCGCCTGCTGGAACTGCCACATCACGCCGGGATCCTCGGGCGAACCGAAGTTCAGGCAGTTGGTGACCGCCTTCGGCGTGGCACCGGTGCTGGCCACGTTGCGGTAGGCCTCGGCCAGCGCCAGCTGCGCACCGGCATAGGGGTCCAGCTTGGTGTAGCGGCCGGACGCGTCGGTGGCCAGCGCGATGCCGCGGCCGGTCTCCTCATCGATCCGGATGACGCCCGCGTCGGCCTGATCGGCCAGCACGGTGTTACCGCGCACGTAGCGGTCGTACTGCTCGGTGATCCACTTGCGGCTGCACAGCTGCGGGCTGGAGATCATCCGCAGCAGCGTCGCGCGCAGTTCGTCGGCGGTTTTCGGACGGGCGAGCCGGTCCGGGGCGTCGGCGATCAGCGCGTCCTGCTCGTCGGGGCGCGAGACCGGGCGCTCGTACACCGGACCCTCGTGCGCGACGGTGCGCGGCGGCACGTCGACCACCGTCTCGCCGTGCCAGGTGACCACCAGCCGGTCACCGTCGGTGACCTCGCCGATCACCGTGGCCAGCACGTCCCACTTGCGGCACACGGCCATGAAAGCGTCCACGTTCTCGGGAGTGACGACCGCGCACATGCGCTCCTGCGATTCGCTGGAGAGCACTTCGGCGGGCGTCATACCGGTCGCGCGCAGCGGCACCTTGTCCAGCTCGATGTGCATGCCGCCGTCACCGGCCGCCGCGAGTTCGGATGTGGCACAAGACAATCCGGCGCCGCCGAGGTCCTGGATGCCCACCACCAGCTTCGCCGCGTACAGCTCGAGACAGCACTCGATGAGCACCTTCTCGGTGAACGGGTCGCCCACCTGCACCGACGGCAGCTTCTTGCGGCCGGAGCCGGATTCGTCGCCGGAGAAGGTGTCCGAGGCCAGCACCGAGACGCCGCCGATGCCGTCCAGGCCGGTGCGCGCGCCGAACAGCACGATCTTGTTGCCGGTGCCGGAGGCGAAGGCCAAGTGCAGGTCCTCGACTCGCATCACGCCGGCGCACAGCGCGTTCACCAGCGGGTTGCCCTGATAGGAGGCGTCGAACACGGTCTCGCCGCCGACGTTCGGCAGGCCGAGCGAGTTGCCGTAGCCGCCGACGCCGCGCACCACGCCGTCCACTACGCGACGGGTGTCGGCCGCGTCCGCCGCGCCGAAGCGCAGCTGGTCCATCACCGCGATCGGGCGCGCGCCCATCGCCATGATGTCGCGCACGATGCCGCCGACGCCGGTGGCCGCGCCCTGGTACGGCTCCACGTAGGAGGGGTGATTGTGGCTCTCCACCTTGAAGGTGACCGCCCAGCCGTCACCCACGTCGACGACGCCCGCGTTCTCGCCGATGCCCGCGAGCATGGATTCGCGCATCTCGTCGGTGGTGGTCTGGCCGAAGTAGCGCAGGTGCACCTTGGAGGACTTGTAGGAGCAGTGTTCGCTCCACATCACCGAGTACATCGCCAGCTCGGCGTCGGTCGGCCTGCGACCGAGGATCTCCTTGATGCGGGCGTACTCGTCGTCTTTGAGGCCGAGTTCTTTGTAGGGTTGCGCCACGTCGGGGTTTGCTGCGGCTGCGCTGACGGTGTCGACCTGCGGAGTCACGGAGTACCAGGGTCCTTTCGGCCGGGCATGGGGGTCGGCAAGCCGGCGGAGCCGGCGGGGTGGGCGAGCTCAGCGAAGCGACGAGCGTTGTCACTGGGCGGCGGCGAGATGCCTAGGTGTAAGTCTAGAGGCACTGGGTACCGACCATGCGCACCGGCTACTCTGGGCCCGTGAACGAAGGATCGGGGGTCGCGAATCCGGGTGAGAGATCGGTCACCTCGGATGCCGCGCCGACCGGCAGCGGCGGATCGGGGACCGCATCCGGTCAGGCGTCGCCGAACCCACTGACCCCGCAAGTACGCTGGCTGATTGCTGCGATCGCGTTGTTCGCGGTGTCGGCGATAGTCTCGCTGCTCGCGCACTGGTGGCACGGCTACATCGACCTCCAGGTGTATCGCAACGGCGCCCGGGTCTGGCTGGACAACGGCGACCTGTACGGCCCGATGCCGCCGGTCGAGGGAATCGGACTGCCGTTCACCTATCCACCCTTGGCCGCGTTGTTCTTCGCGCCGCTGGCCCTGATGCCGCTGGTCGCCGCCGAGGTGCTGGTGGTCGTCACGAATGTAGTCAGCCTTGGCATCTCGCTGTGGCTGGTGCTGACCCGCCTGCGGCCCGAGCTGTCGCGCCCGATCCTGCTCACGCTGGTCATCGGCGCGGTCGCGGTGGCGCAGTTCTTCGAACCCATCCGCCAGACCTTCGGCTTCGGCCAGATCAACCTGGTGCTGATGGCCGCGATCACACTGGACTGCCTGGCGCGCAAGCCTTTCTGGCCGCGCGGCATGCTGATCGGCATCGCGGTGTCGGTGAAGCTGATCCCCGCCGGTTATCTGCTGTACTTCGTGCTGCGCAAGGACTGGAAAGCCGCGGGCACGCTGGTGGTCTCCGCGATCGCGGCCGTGGGTCTCGGATTCCTGCTGTTCCCTAGCGATTCCGTGGACTATTGGTTTCACACCCTCGCCGACACCGGCCGGATCGGACCTCCTTACTTCGCGGGCAACCAGTCCATCAAAGGCATGGCCTTCCGCCTCGGCATCGGCGACACGGCGGCCACACTGGTGTGGATCACCTTGTCGGTGCTGGCGGTCGCGCTGGCCGCGGTGTGGATGCGCAGGCTGATCGAGGCGGGCGCCACCGTGGCGGCGCTGCTGGTGAACGCCGCGGCGGTGCTGCTGGTCTCGCCGGTGTCGTGGTCGCATCACTGGGTGTGGATCGCGCCCGCACTGGTCGTCGCCGCCGACTTCATGGTGCGCGGTGCGCGCAGCCCGCGGGCGATCGGCGTGGTCACGGTCGTCGCCGCGCTGTTCCTGGTCGGCCCGCACTGGCTGCTGCCGCACTCGCGCGACCGCGAGCTGGACTGGGCCTGGTGGCAGCAGATCATCGGAAGCAATTACGTGCTCGCCACTTTCGCCGTGTTCGTCGTCGCGGTATTCACCTATCGCCCGGTGGTCTCGGGCGTGAGGAAGGCGGCCAGCGCGGCGGTGTAGGCCGGAACGTCGAACGCGCCCATCAGCTCGCGCGCCGAATGCATCGCCAGCTGCGGCGCACCGACGTCGACGGTCGACATGCCGGTACGCGCCGCGGTCATCGGCCCGATGGTGGAGCCACAGGGCAGGTCGGCGCGATGGACGTAACGCTGCAACGGGACCGCGGCCTGCGCGCAGGCCAGCGCGAACGCGCCCGCGCCGGTGGAGTCCGTGGCATAGCGCAGATTCTGGTTGACCTTCAGCACCGGCCCGCCGTTCACCTCGATCCGGTGCGCGGGCTCGTGCCGCTCCGGATAGTTCGGATGCGTCGCGTGCGCCATGTCGCCGGACGCGCACACCGAACCGGCCAGTGCGGCCAGATATTCGGCGCGGCCGCCGCCGCGCGCGAGCACGATCCGCTCCAGCACCGCGGGCAGCAGATCGGACTGCGCGCCGCGGTCGGACTGACTGCCGACCTCCTCGTGGTCGAACATGGCCAGCACCGGGACGACCGTGCCCGGCTCCTCGATCGCGGCCAGGAACGCCTGCAAGCCCGCGAAGCAGGTGCCCTGGTTGTCCAGTCGCGGCGCGCTGACCAAGTCCTGGTCCCGCCCGATCAGCCTGCTCGGCGTCAGGTCGTGGGTCATCAGCTCCCAGCCGAGCACGTCGCCCGGATCGACCTCGGCCCAGTCGGCCACGAAATCGATGAAGGCGGCCGCCTCGTACCCCGCGCCCCACACCGCGTTGACGTGCCGCTGCGGATCCAGCGTCACACCCCTGCGGTCCTCGGACAGATGGATGGCAAGCTGCGGCACCCGCAGGATCGGCTCATCGATGCGAACCAGACGCTCGCGCACCGAGTTTCCGTCCCGCACGCTCAGCCGACCGGAAACACCCAACTCCCGGTCGAGCCACGAGTTCAGCCACGCACCGCCGTAGGGCTCCAGCCCGACCAGCTGCCAGCCCGCCGAGGTCAGGTCGGGATGCTGCTTGACGCGCAGGTTGGGACTGTCGGTGTGCGCTCCGACCACGCGGAACCCCGTCGGGGCCTCGGTGTCCCCCGCCGCCCAGGCGACCAGCGACCCACCGCGAATCACGTAATGCCTGCCCGGGCTCTCCGCAGACCAGGTCTGCGACTCCGCGAGCCGGGTGAACCCGCGCGCGTCCAATTCCGCGGCGACCGTGCGGCAGACGTGGAACGGCGACGGGGACGCATCGATGAACGCGCACAGCCCGGCGGCCGTGGCTGCGGTGGTGGAGACGGGCATGCCTGCGATCCTAGGCAAGCGGGGCGCGACCGGCGTGTCCCGGTCGCTGGGCACGCGTGGCGAATACCGTCCGAAACGGTGCGGACTATGCCGTTATAGCCGCACCGAGATCAGCTCGAGGCGCCCGTCGATTCATCCCACAACATAAGGGCAATAATGGTCCGGCGACCGATCACGAATCGGACGTACGCGGCATTCATCGGACGAATGTCCGGTACGCCGGAGTATTTACTCCGAGGCGATGGAAACCAGGTCGAGCAATCGCATGAGTTCGGTATATCGGCGTGCGCCGATTCGGCCGCGCAACTCCTGCTCGGCGCGCGCCTCCTCCGCGCGCACCTCGCCGACCAAGTCGGCGCCGAGCCTGCTCAGGCCGATCAGGATGCGGCGCCGATCGTCCTGCGCGGCGAGCCGGAAGATCAGGCCGCGCTCGGCCAGATAGTCGGCATGCCTGGTGGCAGAGGACGGCGCGAGCTGCGATTTGGCCGCCAGCTCGGTCATCGTGATACCCGCGTCGCCGCACAGATTCGACAGCATCGACCACTGATCCGGCGAGAGCTGCCTGGCGCACAGCGCCGCGTCCAAATTCCGTACCCAACCGCGCTCCGCGGCACGCAGCGCGCCATGCAGCGTCGAATTTCCGCTTACAATGGACGTCATTATTTCCCGCCTGCCGTGAATTCCGTTCGAACGAGAAGAAGAGTACCGAATGTCGACGCCGATCGAGAGCCCCGACGGCACGATCGAGGTCCTGAACATAGTGCCACGGCAGGGACCTGGGGGTATCGTCGCGCCGTCCTGCGATGCGGCGATATCGCTCGCGGTCGACGAAATCAACCGAGGCGCGGGAATTCTAGGGCGGGAAATTCGTACTACGAATATCGACGGGGGACGGTCGCCGCACGAGGTGGCCGCCGAGGTCTCCGCCCTGCTGGCCACCGGCATGGTGCACGCCATCACCGGCTGGCACACCTCCGCGGTGCGGCGGGCCGTGGCGCGAGCCGGTGCGGGCCGGGTGCCGTACCTGTACGCCACCAGCCACGAGGGACTGACCGACGAGCTACCCGGCGTGCTGATGCTCGGCGAGCACCCGGCCGGACAGACCGTGGCCGCCGTGCACTGGCTCGAACGCGAGTACGGCGTGCGGCGCTGGGCCGTCATCGGCAACGACTACATCTGGCCGCGCCGGTCCGCCAAGGTGATTCGGGAAAGCCTGTCCGACCCGGCCGCGATCGTGCTGGAAAGGTATGTGCCACTGGGATACGCGGATTTCGCGGACTTCCTCGCCCATCCGGCGCTGGACTTGGCCGACGCCGTGGTGATCCTGATGGTCGGCGCCGATGTCGCCCGCTTCAACCGGCAGTACGCGGCCAGTGGCCGCGCCGCGACGCAATTGCGGGTGAGTCCGGCCGCCGACGAAAACGTGCTGTTGGCAGCGGGTGCGGAGGCGAACCACGACTTCTTCGTGGCGTCCAGCTTCTTCCTCGACGACCGTATGTCCGACGGACGCGACCGGATGACCCGCTATCGCGCGCGGCACGGCGCGTTCGCTCCCGCGCTGACCAGTTTCAGCAACGCCACCTACGAAGCCGTCCACACGCTGGGCGCGCTCGCGCGGACGGTCGGATCACTGGAGGTGCCGGAGATCCTCGACGCCCTCGACCACGGCCTGCACCTCGAAACCCCTTCCGGAATCAGGGGTTTCCGAGGCAATCAGGCGATTCAGCACGGCTACATCGCCCGCGCGAACGGCGTCGACTTCGAGATCGTCGACCGGATCAGCTGACCCGACGCCGCGGGACGATCACACCCCGACCAGCGTGTCCAGCACCGAGAGGAACAGGCCGAGCCCGTCGTCGCTGGGGCCGGTCAGCGGCTCGGTGGCGTGTTCGGGATGCGGCATCAGGCCGACGACGCGACCGTTGGCCGAGGCGATACCCGCGATACCACGCTGCGAGCCGTTCGGGTTGTCGCTCGCGTAGCGGAAGACCACGCGGCCCTCGCCTTCGAGCTGGTCCAGCACGGCCTCCGACGCCTGGTAGCGCCCCTCCCCGGACTTGAGCGGGACGAGGATCTGCGCGCCCGTCTCGAAGCGGGAGGTCCACGCGGTCGACGCCGACTCCACGGCGAGCCACTCGTCGCGGCAGATGAAGTGCAGCCCCTCGTTGCGGGTCAGCGCGCCGGGCAGCAGGCCGGCCTCGCACAGCACCTGGAAGCCGTTGCAGATGCCGAGCACCGGCAGCCCGGAGCCCGCCGCTCGCACGACCTCGCCCATCACCGGGGCGAAACGGGCGATGGCGCCCGCACGCAGGTAGTCGCCGTAGGAGAAGCCGCCGGGCACGATCACCGCGTCGACGCCCTTCAGGTCGGCGTCGGCATGCCACAGGTCGACCGCCTCGGCGCCGGCCAGACGCACCGCCCTGGCCGCGTCGATGTCGTCGAGCGTGCCGGGGAACGTGATGACCCCGATGCGCGCGGTCATGAGACGCGAACCACCTTCCACTCCTCGATCACCGTGTTGCACAACAGCGATTCGGCGATCTGCTCGAGCGCCGCGTCGTCGACGCTGTCGTCGACGTCGAGTTCGAATCGCTTGCCCTGCCGCACGTCCGAGATGCCCTCGAATCCCAGACGCGGGAGTGCGCCGACGATGGCCTGCCCCTGCGGATCCAGGATCTCGGCCTTCGGCATCACCTCGACCACGACTCGTGCCACGCGTTGCTCCTCATGTGGTTGGGGGGTTACCTCAGCAGCGTAGTTGTGCTGGTCGCGTGCGTCATCCGCGGGGTCGGCCGAGACCGTGGCGCTGTCGTGGAGAACACACCTGGCGTGGTTAGCATGGCGGCATGCGCATAGCCCACTTCGGTCATTCCTGCCTCCTCGTCGAGCTGCACGGCAAGAAGATCCTGTTCGATCCGGGCACCTTCTCGCACGGCTTCGAGGGCCTCACCGGCCTGGACGCGATCGCGGTCACCCATCAGCATCCCGACCACATCGACCCGAACCGGATCGAGGCGCTGATCGACGCGAACCCAGGCGCACGGTTGCTGTCGGACCCGCAGACCGCCGAGCAGCGCGGCGAACGGTGGGAGGCGGTGCACGCGGGCAACGTGCTGACCCTCGGCGATCTCCGGATCACCGGCGGCGGGGGCAGGCACGCGGTCATCCATCCGGAGATCCCCGTGATCGACAACACCGTCTTCCAGCTGGGCACCGCCGACGACCCGGCCCAGCTCGTCCACCCCGGCGACTCGCTGTGGGTGCCGCCGGTCCCGGTCGGCGTGCTCGCCGCTCCGGCCGCCGCGCCCTGGATGCGGATCAGCGAAGCCGTCGATTACCTCCGCGCGGTCGCTCCGCGTGTGGCGCTGCCCATCCACTACGGCATCATCCGGGAGGAGGCCCAGGGCATCTATTTCGGCAGGCTGTCGGAGATGGCCCCGGCCGGAACCGAATTCCGGGTGCTCGAGGCGGAGAAAGACACCGATCTGTAGCGCTACCCGGCGTAGGTGGCGAGGAATATCGCCTCGGCCAGCGCCATGTGTTCGATCTCCTTCGGATCCACGCTCTCGTTGGGCGCGTGGATCAAGGACTTCGGCTCCTCGACACCCATCAGCATGATCTCCGCGTCCGGATAGGTGGTGGCGAAGACGTTGCACAGCGGAATCGAGCCGCCCTGCCCCTGGGTGGTCGCCGGGCGGCCGTAGGACGCGGCCAGCGCCGCTTCCATCGCGGCGCGCGCGGGTCCGCCGGTCGAGGAACGGAACGGCGCTGCGGTGCCTTCTAGTTCGACGGTCAGCCTGGCGCGCCACGGCGTGTTGGCCTCGAGATGCGCGAGCAGCGCCTGGTACGCGTCTTCCGGGTCGGTGCCGGGCGGAATACGCAGGTTGAGGCGGGCCCGCGCGGTCGCGGGGATCGCGGCGGCCGACCCGACCACCGGCGGCGCGTCGATGCCGAGCACGGTCAGCGCCGGTCGCGCCCAGAGCATGTCGGCGACGGTGCCGTCACCGATGAGTTCGACGTCGCGCAGGACGCGCGCGTCGGCGTGGAACTGCTCGCTCGGGTACTGGACCCCCGGCCAGACCTGATCGTTCGACAACCCGTCGATGGTGGTGTTGCCCCGCTCGTCGCGCAGCGAGGCCAGCAAGCGGATCAGCGCGGCCAGCGCATCCGGGGCGGGGCCGCCGAACATGCCGGAATGCAAAGGGCTGGAGAGCGTTTCGATGGCGACCACCACGTTCACGCCGCCGCGCAACGTCTGGGTCAGGGTCGGCACACCTGCGGCGAAGTTGCCGCAGTCGCCGACCACGATCGCGTCCGCGCGCAGCAGTTCCGGATTGGCCTCGACGAAGCGCTCCAGTCCTCCGGTGCTCTGCTCCTCGGAACCTTCGGCGACGACGGTCACCCCCAACGGCAGATCCGGGCCGAGCGCGCGCAACGCCGTCAGGTGCATGACGATGTTGCCCTTGCAGTCGGCGCTGCCGCGTCCGTACCAGCGCCCGTCGCGCTCGGTCAGTTCCCACGGCGGGGTGCGCCACGCCGCCTCGTCCATCGGGGGCTGAACGTCGTAGTGACAGTAGAGCAACACCGTGGGCGCGCCGTCGGGGGCAGGCCGGGACGCGACGACCGCCTTGGTGCCGTCCGGCGTTTCGTGTAAGCCGACCGTGGTCAGCCCGGCGGCGACGAACGCGTCCGCCACCCACTGGGCCGCCATGTCGCACTCCTCGATCGGATACTGCCGTGGATCGGCCACCGATTGGAACGAAACAAGCTGCGCCAAATCGGTTTTCGCCTGGTCCATCAATCCGGCCACGGCACCGCGCAATTCCGCCACCCGCACATCCTCCGCCATTCCCCCACCCTATCCCCCGTTCCTCGGGCGGAGTTCGCGCCGCCGACCGGGTGTTCGGACGGTCCGCGCGCGGAAGCGGGAAGTGCGCCCGATGGTGGAAAGGGTGTGCCAAGCTGAGCGTCGAGGGCGTTGGCTAACTGTCGGCATCCTCGGCAGGCACACCCGCACAACGTCTAATCGGGAGGCCGTTCTCATGTCCGAAGCAGCCGATGACCTGTTCGCCCTGCCGGGGCTCAGCCGGTCCGCGCCCCGGTCCGGATTCCCCGCGCACGAGATGTTCCCTCAGGTCGCCTACGAGATCGTGCACGACGAACTGATGCTCGACGGCGTCTCCAGGATGAACCTGGCCACGTTCTGCACCACCTGGGTGGACGACCAGGCGCGCAGGCTGATGTCCGAATGCCTGGACAAGAACATCGTCGACAAGGACGAGTATCCGCAGACCGCCGAACTGGAGCGCCGAGCCGTCCGGATGGTCGCCGATCTGTGGCACGCGCCGGATCCGGCCGTCACGCACGGAACCTCGACCACCGGATCCAGCGAGGCGGCCATGCTCGGCGGCTTGGCGGCGAAATTCCGCTGGCGCAAGCGCGGCGGCACGGGGACGCCCAACTTCGTCTGTGGACCGGTCCAGGTGTGCTGGGAGAAATTCGCGCGCTATTTCGATGTCGAGATCCGCCAGATTCCGCTACGTGGCGAGCGGCTCACCATGCACCCCGACGACCTCGCCCAGTACTGCGACGCGAACACCATGATGGTCGTGCCCACCTTCGGGCAGACCTACACCGGCCTGTTCGAGGATGTGGCCGGGATCAGCGCGGCGCTCGACGGCTTGCAGCGCGAGAAGGGCCTGGACATCCCCATTCACGTCGACGCGGCCAGCGGCGGCTTCCTGGCCCCGTTCGCCGCACCGGATCTGGTCTGGGATTTCCGGCTGCCCAGGGTTAAGTCGATCAACGCCTCCGGCCACAAGACCGGGTTGGCCCCACTCGGCGCGGGCTGGGCGATCTGGCGCGAAGCCGGCGACCTGCCGGAGGAGTTGATCTTCGACGTCGACTACCTCGGCGGCAGCATGGCCACCTTCAACCTGAACTTCTCCCGGCCCGGCGGGCAGGCGATCACGCAGTACTACCAGTTCATCCGGCTGGGGCGCACCGGCTACGCGCGGGTGCAGTCCGCGATCTACCGCGCGGCGCAGCACTTGGCCGCGGGAGTGCGCGGGCTCGGGGTCTTCGAACTGATCCACGACGGCGACCCGCAACGCGGCATCACGGCGGTGTGCTGGCGTCTGACCGGCGATCCCGGCTTCAACCTCTACGACCTGTCCGACCGGCTGCGTTCCCGAGGCTGGCTGATCGCCGCCTATCCGCTGCCCGCCGACCGGAACGACGAGACGGTGATGCGGGCGGTGCTGCGCCACGGCTTCACCATCGACATGGCCGACCTGCTGCTCGCGGACCTCGACCGCTGCATGCGGCAGCTGCGGCAGCGGCCGTTCTCGACCTCGCTCACGCGCGCCGAGGCGGGCGGATTCACACACGACGCGGCGCCCGCCGTAGCGAAGCCATCGATCGCCGCGTCCTGAGCAATGACAGCGCCGCCGCCCGGCTACGCCATTCGCGGGCGGCGGCGCCGATCGGTCGCGCGAAGGCGGTCCCGACCGGCCGCGGGCGACGGAGCCGACCCACCGTCGCCCGCGGCGTCAGTCATGCAGCCCGAGCCGCCGCGAAGGGCTCCCACCGGTAGGTGGCCCCCACCGCACCGTGGAACAGCGCGAGGTCGACGGCGTCGAGCACGGCTTGGCGCGGGCCGGACCGCCCCAGCTGGGCGGCGGACACGGCCAGCCGCAGCACCCCGCCGCGACGGGCGGTGCGCGCGGCGCCCATGACCAGGGCGCGGCACCACCACGGTTCCGCGCGGAAACCCTCCCCGATGCCGTACACCCTGGCCTTCTGCGCCGTGTTGCGCTCCAGGTCGACGATCGACGTGAGGCCGAGCGCCAGCCGGAAACCGGCTCCTGGCAGCGCCTCGAGCGCCCCCGTCGAGGCATCCCAGCGGGGAGCGGCGAACAGCCGGGTGCGCAGGTCGGCCTGCTCCAGTACCCGGTCCGCGGCGGTCAGCCGCAGCCGCGCCTCGTGGCCGGGCAGCGTGGCGAACTCGGCGCGCCGCCGCTTGGTGGCCGCCTGGTCGTAGCCGTGCAGCACGATCGCGTCGCCGCGAGCCCGCCTGCCGCGCAGCCAGGCCTGCGTCGCGGGATCCGCCAGCAGCCGGTATTTGCCCTTCAGCCGCGGCGCGACCAGCAGCGAGAGCGGCACGCCGCGCCGATCCATCTCTTCGGCGAATTCGATCGCCGTGTCCCGGGTGGTGTCCCTGATCCCGGAAATCGACACGATCAACTCAGCGTTCATGACCCCACGGTGCCAGCCGCACGTGTCCGTGATGTGCAGAGTGTATGACCACGTGGCGAACACTCCGCCACGCCTGTGCCGAGTGGTCGCCCCGCGGTCGGCGCGCCGATGCCACCCGATGGCGGGCGTCGGCGCGCCGGTGCGCTACGCGCCTGCGAGACCGAGCGTGTCCAGAATCCAAGCGTGCTCGAAGGCCACTTCCCGCCATTTCTCGTAGCGCCCACTGACCCCGCCGTGGCCCGCGCTCATCTCCGTCTTCAGCAACAGCGGCGCATCACCGGTCGCGGTGGCGCGCAGCTTGGCGATCCACTTCGCGGGCTCGACGTAGAGCACGCGGGTGTCGTTCAGGCTGGTGATGGCCAGGATCGCCGGATAGTCCTTGGCCTCGACGTTCTCGTACGGCGAGTAGGACTTCATGTACGCGTAGACGTCCTCGTCGGCGAGCGGATTCCCCCATTCGTCCCACTCGATCACGGTGAGCGGGAGCGACGGATCGAGGATGGAGGTGAGCGGATCGACGAACGGGACGTTCGCCAGGATGCCCGTGAACAGTTCGGGAGCCAGGTTCGCCACCGCGCCGACCAGCAAGCCGCCCGCACTGCCGCCGTCGGCGACCAACCGGTCCGGGGCCGTGACCCCGGTGTCGACGAGATGCCGTGCGGCGGAGACGAAGTCGGTGAAGGTGTTCTTCTTGGTGAGCGTCTTGCCGTGCTCGTACCAGAGCCTGCCCATCTCGCCGCCGCCGCGCACGTGCGCGACCGCGAAGACCATGCCGCGATCCAGCAGCGACAATCGGGCAACCGAGAAGGACGGGTCGATGCTCGCCTCGTAGGAGCCGTAGCCGTACAGCAGCAGCGGCTTCGGCCCGTCGGCGGTCGTCTTCTTCCGCACGAGCGAGATCGGAATCCGGGTGCCGTCCTCGGCCACGGCCCAATCCCGGTGCTGCTCGTACTCGTTCGCGTCGTAGCCGCCGAGCACGGGCTGTTCCTTGCGCAACAGCAGCTCACCGGTGACCGGGACGTAGTCGAACACCTGCATCGGCGTGATGAACGACGTCACACCGATGCGCAGGGTCGGCTGCGCCCACTCCGGGTTGGAGCCGACGCCGACCGCGAAGAGTTCCAGATCGAAGTCGAGTTCGCGGCGCTCGCCGTAACCGGAGTCGGTCAGCGGCCACACCGCGATCCGGGTGAGCGCCTCGCGCCGGTAGCTGAGCACCAGGTGGTCGCGGAACGCGTCGATATCCTCCAGCCGCACGTCCTCGCGATGGCCGATCAGCTGGGTGAGGTTCGACGGGTCGTCCACCGGGGCCTCGGCGAGCACGAAGTTCTCCGCCTTGACGCCGTCGACCACGTCGTTGTGCAGGATCAGGAAGCGATGCTCGCCGCCGATCACCGCGTGCTCGGCGGAGTACTCGACGCCCTCGCGGCGCGGCAGCAGCACACGGAACTCGCCCTCGGGATCGTCGGACTCGAGGACCCAGCCCTCGCTGGTGATCTTGGAGCCGACCCAGATCATCAGGTATTTCTCCGAGCGGCTCGCGCCGATGCTGACCCAATAGCGCTCGTCGGGTTCGTGGAACACTTTGACGTCGGGATCGGTGGCGCCGAGCCGGTGCCGCCACACCGTATCGGGCCGCCACGACTCGTCGACGGTCTGGTAGAAGACGTGGCTACCGTCCAGCGACCAGGTCGCGCCCGGAGCGGTGCCCGCGATCTCGTCGCCGAGCAGTTCGCCGGTGCGCAGGTCCTTGAAGCGCAGCACGTACCGCTCGTCACCGACGTTGTCCACCGAGTAGGCGAGCAGCGTGCCGTCGTGGCTGATCGAGAACGCGCCGAGCGAGAAGAAATCGTGTCCTTCGGCCAGTTCGTTGCTGTCGAGCAGCACCTCTTCGCCCGGGACCTCGGTCTCGGCGTTCAGCTGCGGCGGAGTCCACGCGTCGATGCCTTCGGCGCTCGCCGCGATCGGGCACCGGCAGTGCACGCCGTACTGCTTGCCCTCGAAGCTGCGCGAGTAGTACCAGTAGTCGCCCAGCCGGGTTGGCACCGACAGGTCGGTCTCCTGCGTGCGCGCTTTGATCTCGTCGAAGATCGTCTCGCGCAGCGTGCTCAGGTGCTCGGTCTGCGCCTCGGTGTAAGCGTTCTCCGCCTCCAGGTAGGCGATGACGTCGGGGTTGTCCTTGTCCCGCAGCCACTCGTACTCGTCGACGAACACGTCGCCGTGGTGCACCCGCTCGGTGGGCACCGTCTTGGCGACCGGCGGCGCCACCGCGCCGCTACCGGGTTCGGAGATCGTTCCGCTGTCGAGAGCCATGGCGTCCACCCTACTGTTCGGATGCCTCGCCGCCCGCCGCCTGGATGATGCCGTCGAGCACGTCACCGGTCCGGCGCAGATCGCGCATCGCCTGATCGATCCTGGCGCGCTCCTCGGTGAGCTTTTCCACCAGGAACGGCGTCGCCCTGGCGTTGGGCGTGCCGTCGACGTCGTGGATGCACGGCAGCAGTTCGCCGATCGTGTCGCTGTGCAGGCCGGCGGCGAACATCTGCTGGATGCGCCGGACGCGGTCGACCGCCGCCTCCGGGTACTCTCGCTGCCCGCCGGAGGTCCGCTCCGAGGCCAGTAGTCCCTTCGTCTCGTAGTACCGCAGCGACCGGACGCTCACGCCGGTCCGCTCGGCGAGTTCACCGATCCGCACCATCGCTCCTTGACCTAACATCAATGTCAGGTTTTACGGTACAGCCATGCTGCTGTTGACCGAATACCGCAACCACCCGCTCGACCTCCCCAACCGGATCGTCATGGCGCCGATGACCCGGCTCCGCTCGCTGCCCGACGGCTCGCCGACGGCGGACGTCGCCGCCTACTACGCCCAGCGCGCCACGGCGGGGCTCATCATCACCGAGGGCATCTGGCCGCATTCGACCGGCCAGAGCGAAGCGTGGGTGCCCGGCTTGCAGACGCTCGCGCACGTCGCGGCGTGGCGCCGGGTCACCGAGGCGGTGCACACGCACGGCGGACGGATCTTCGCGCAGCTCATGCACGGCGGGCGCAAGGGTCATCCGCTCGCCCGGATCGATGGATCCTGGCCCGCCGGACCGTCGGCGGTGCTGGACGACGACAGAGTGCACCTGATCGACGGCGGCAAGGCCGATCCGATCACTCCCGCCGAACTCGATCGCGCGGATATCGAGGCCACGATCGAGCACTACGCCGCCGCCGCGCGCAATGCCGTGGCAGCGGGCTTCGACGGCGTCGAGATCCACGGCGCGAACAGCTATCTGCTGCACCAATTCCTCGCCGACAACACCAACCTGCGCGACGACGAATACGGCGGTTCGATCGCCAACCGCATGCGGCTGCCCCTCGCGGTGGTGGACGCGGTGAGCGAGGCCATCGGCGCGCACCGCACCGCCATCCGGCTCTCGCCGGGTAATCCCCAGTTCAACATGTACGAGGCGGACCCGGCCCCGCTCTACCGCGCACTCGTCAGCGAGCTCGATCGGCGCGAGTTGGCCTACCTGCACCTGACCGACAACGACCGCTACCCGGCGCTGGCCGACCTGCGGCCGCGCTGGCACGGCACGCTCATCGCGAACATCGGCGAGAACCGCGAGCCGACCACGGCGGCGGGCGCGGAACAGGTGCTGCGCGCCGGTCACGCCGACCTGGTTTCCTTCGGCAGGCAGTTCATCTCGAATCCCGATCTCGTGCACCGCATTCGCCATGACCTGCCGCTGGCTCCCATCCGCGAGGAGTACCTGTACGGCCGCACCGCCGAGGGCTACAGCGACTATCCGAACTGGACCGCGGCCGAACTGGTGCGCGACTGACTCGTCACTACGGGAAACGCGGGCGCGGCCGATTCCTCGCGTCCCGCGAAAACCCGAGAGGCCGGGGCATCACCGCGCCGATCGATGACGCCTCGGCGATGATCGCCGACCATGAGCCGAGCGGCGGCGAGCTCAGCCCAGCGCGCCGCGGATCGAGGAGGCCAGGTAGTCCAGATCCTCCCGCCGCGGACTGGTCGGGCGGCCGCGCAAGCCGAACCCGTCGCCCGGAGTACGCGGGATCACGTGCAAGTGCACATGGAACACCTCTTGCCCGGCGGTCACACCGTCCGCCAGGAAGAAATTCACTCCGTCGCACCCCACCTCACTGGCCCGCAACGCCGCCGCAAGCCGCTGCCCCACCTGGAACAACTTCCCCCCGACATCCGGATCGAGTTCCGCAAGACTGCGCGCCGCCACCTTCGGCACCACCAGCAGATGCCCCGGCGTCATGGGCCGAATATCCATGAACGCCAGGACATCGTCGTCCTCGTAGACCTTGCTCGACGGCGCTCGCCCGGCGACGATATCGGCGAAAATCGTGTAGGGATTCACGACTCGCAGCCTATGCGGTCGTCTGTGTCTCCGTGCTACGCAATCCCTTCCGGTTCCCGCCCGCGCGACGAAGGATTCGCCGCGAAAGGCGCAGTCCGCTAGAGGATCGGTGACGGCGAGTATCGGGCCGCGTCGGGGTACCGGTCGACGAGTTTTTGCACCTGGCCGATCACGTCGGCGACCTGGGCTTCGGCGGCGCCGACGAAGACGGACTTGTCGGACAGCGCCGCGTCGAGGGCGGGGCGGTCGAGCGGGAGGCGCGGGTCGGCGGCGAGGCGGTCCAGGAGGTCGGGTTCGCGGCCCTGCTCGCGCATGGCCAAGGCAACCGCGACGGCGTGCTCCTTGATCACCTCGTGCGCGGTCTCGCGGCCGACACCGGTCCGGACGGCTGCCATGAGGATGCGGGTGGTGGCGAGGAACGGCAGGTACCGGTCCAGTTCGCGGGCGATCACCGCCGGGTAGGCGCCGAACTCGGCCAGCACGGTGAGGAAGGTCTCCATCATCCCGTCGATGGCGAAGAACGCGTCCGGCAGCGCGACGCGGCGGACCACCGAGCAGAACACGTCGCCCTCGTTCCACTGCGCACCGGCCAGCTCGGCCGCCATCGAGGCGTAACCGCGCAGCACCACTTGCAGACCGTTGACCCGTTCGCAGGAGCGGGTGTTCATCTTGTGCGGCATCGCCGAGCTGCCCACCTGCCCGGGCTGGAAACCCTCGGTGACCAGTTCGTGCCCGGCCATGAGCCGGATGGTGTGCGCGAACGAGGACGGGCCCGCGCCCACTTGCACCAGCGTGGACAGCACGTCGTGATCCAGCGAGCGCGGGTAGACCTGGCCGACGCTGGTGAGCACGGTCGCGAAACCCAGGTGCCGGGCGACCTGCTGCTCCAGCCGGGCGAGCTTGGCCGGGTCGCCGCCGAGCAGGTCGAGCATGTCCTGCGCGGTGCCCATCGGGCCCTTGATCCCGCGCAGCGGGTAGCGATCGATCAGCTCGCGCAGCCTGGTGAGCGCGATCAGCAATTCGTCGGCCGCGGAGGCGAACCGCTTGCCGAGGGTGGTGGCCTGCGCCGCGACGTTGTGCGAGCGGCCCGCCATCACCAACGCCTGGTATTCCGCGGCGCGCTCGGCCAGTCGCGCGGCGATCGCGACGCCGTGCGCGTGCACGTGCTCGAGCGAGAGCCGGATCTGCAGCTGCTCCACGTTCTCGGTGAGGTCGCGGCTGGTCATGCCCTTGTGCACGTGCTCGTGCCCGGCCAGCGCGTTGAACTCCTCGATGCGCGCCTTCACGTCGTGCCGGGTGACCCGCTCGCGTTCGGCGATGGAGGACAGATCCACCTCGTCGAGCACCCGCTCGTAGTCGGCGATCACCCCGTCGGGCACGTCGACGCCCAGCTCCGCCTGTGCCCGCAGCACCTCCAGCCACAACCGCCGCTCGAGTACGACTTTGTGCTCCGGCGACCACAGATGCACCAGCCCGGGACTGGCGTAGCGGGTGGCGAGGACATTGGGGACGATGCTCACGTCCGGTCAGTCTAGTGCTCGGTAAGATCCACTTGCTGGGGCGTGGCACGCACGGGGCTGTCCGCGGCCGCGTATGCCGCCGCCTCCGGGGGCGCCGACCGCGCCGGGGGCGCGACGATGTCGATCACTTCCAGCAGCGCGCCGCGAGCCATCCGCCGGGGCTCCGGGTCCATCTCGGTGAGCGCGGCGACCACGGCTCCGTCCACCACCGCGACGAGTCGGCGCAACTGTTCCGGCCGCACCATCCGGTCGGATCGGCGCAGCACGTCGGCCAGCAGCTCGTCCAGCTGGGCCCGCAGCCGTAGCTGGACTTCGCGTAGCTCCGGGTGCCGCGCCGACGCGACCGATCGCTCGTAGCGGGCGATGAGCTGCCCGCGCGCGCCCTCGTCGGCCCCGTCACTGCCCACCAGCAGGTCGAGCACCAGGTCGACGGTGGCCTCCGCGCCGCGGCGGCGGTGGCTCACCTCGCCGACGC
The DNA here is from genome assembly GCF_044452545.1 of Nocardia sp. NPDC051900. Lineage (NCBI taxonomy): Bacteria > Bacillati > Actinomycetota > Actinomycetes > Mycobacteriales > Nocardiaceae > Nocardia > Nocardia sp. NPDC051900. The sequence goes on from NZ_JBITBU010000003.1 coordinate 288,425, forward strand.
GCCTGCGCATCGCGTCCAACTCGGCGTTGCCGCTGAACTCGACCGCTCGCGCGATGAGGTCGTCCAGCGATTCGAAGTAGTAGGTGGTCGACGCCAGAGGCAGATCAGCGCGCGTCGCAACCGAACGATGCCGCACCGCCTCGAATCCGCCTTCGAGCAACAGCTCGGCAGCGGCGGCTATCAAAGCCTGGCGACGCCGTTCGCCTTTCGGGGTCGTCGCGGTGATCACCGTGCCATCGTGCCAGTCGTCATCAGTTCTTCCAGGGGAAATCAGCGAGGAAAAGCAACCATCGTTGTTTTACCGCATCCGCGCGGCCGGGGTGCCGAACTGCGAAAAGTTCTTGCCGGGCATAGCTTTCAAACGCGTAGATAGTGCCCTAGACGCAGCAGCGCCGCCTCGATGTCGGCGGTGGCTCCGGCAAACGAGAAACGTACCGTTCGGTGTCCGTTGACGGTGTCGAAATCCACTCCCGGTGCGAGCGCGACGCCGGTGTGGTTCAGCACGTCGGCGCACCAGGCGCGGGAGTCGTCGGTGAGGTGGCCGATGTCGGCGTAGGCGTAGAAGGCGCCGTCGGCGGGGGCCAGGTCGGTGATGCCCAGTTTCGGCAGTCCGTCCAGCAGCAACCTGCGGTTCACCGCGTACCGGCGGACGTGCCCGTCGAGTTCCGCCTTGGCCTCCGCGCCGAACGCGTGCAGCGCCGCGTACTGCGAGATCGCGGGCGGGCACACCGTCAGGTTCGAGGCCAGGCGCTGCAACGCGGGGCGCAACCCGCTCGGCACCAGCATCCAGCCCAGCCGCCAGCCCGTCATGGAGAAGTACTTGGAGACCGAGCCGATCACCACCGCTTCCCGCGAAGTTTCCCACGCCGACGAGGTCGCGCTGTCGGCCCCCGTGTCATAGGTGATGCCGTGGTAGATCTCGTCGGAGATCAGCAGCGTGCCGTGCTCCTCGCACCAGCGGGCCAGCGCCGCGAGTTCCGCCGGGGCGATCATGGTGCCGGTGGGGTTGGCAGGGCTGGCCACCACCAGACCGGCGGGCGGCTCCGGAAGCGCTTCGAGCATGGCGACGGTGGGCTGGAACCTGGTCTGCGCGCCGCAGTCCAGCTCCAGCACGCGGCAGCCGAGCGCGGCGAGCGTGTTGCGGTAGGCCGGATAGCCCGGACGCGCGACCACGACGGTGTCGCCGGGGTCGAACGCGGCGAGGAAGATCAGCGAGAAGGCGCCGGACGAGCCGGTCGTCACGACGACGTCGTCCGGATCGACCTGATAACCGTAGGTCTCCCGATGATGTTCGGCGATCGCTTCCCGAATCGCCAGGATGCCGAAAGTCTCGGTATAGCCCAGCAATTCGGACTGAATGGCCAGTTGGGTCGCGCGCAGGACCGGCGCGGGCGCAGGCGTCGACGGCTGCCCCGCCGCGAGCACGAGCACATCACCGTGCGTCCGGGCGCGTTCCGCGGCGGCTTTCCACACATCCATCACGTAGAAAGGTGGAATGGTCGACCGGCGAGATTCTCTGGACACTCGACAGACGGTAGAGCACGCTTCACCGCGCAGTCGCGGTTATGGTCTACCCGATGCTCGATAAGTCTCGACGAGACGGACTCGACCGAGTGCGCGGAGTAGCCGGCATAGGCGTCATTCCGCGCGACTGGCGTGCGCGCCTACCGCGACGTTCCCGACCTCGACTTTTCGGGAGACTCGATCCGCGCGCGCTGTGGGCGCGCCGCCGCCACCTGCGGGCCTGGTGGCGGCGCAGGCCGGATCCCCGTGACCTGTGGCGCCGCAAACCCAGCGGCGAGGCGTTGCTCGGACTGGCGCGCAAGCACAAGGTGCTGCTCGGCGGGCTCGCCGCGACCGCGGTGTTCGCCGCGAGCGACATGTCGTTCGCCGGGACGGTCACCGATCGCACGCCCGCGCCGGACGCCGCCCAGCTCGTCGCCGTCGCATATCCACCGCAGATGCAGAACACTCCGCCCTCGGTGACCAGGTTGCTGAACGCCATCGCCAACGGTGAGCGGCTGCGCGAACAGGCGGTGGTCGCGGCCGCCGCACGCGCGACCCTCGAACGCGCGAAGGCCGAGGCCGCCGCCGCCGTCGCCGGTGCGCAGCAGCCGTGGATGACCGGAACCGCACCGGTGCAGCCCGGGGCGATGCTGCCGGGCGGCCGGGGCTTCGTTCTACCCGCCCACGGCGTCTTCACCTCCGGCTTCGGCTCGCGCTGGGGCACGTTCCACAACGGCATCGACATCGCGGGCCCGATCGGCACCCCGATCTACGCGGTCGCCGACGGCACCGTCATCGACGCGGGACCGGCGCAGGGCTTCGGCCTGTGGGTGCGAATCCGCCACGATGACGGCAGCATCACCGTCTACGGGCACATGTACGACTTCTTCGTCTCGGTCGGCGAGCGGGTGCCCGCGGGGATGCAGATCGCCCGCATGGGCAACCGAGGCGACTCGACGGGCCCGCACCTGCACTTCGAGGTGATCGTCGGCGGACAGCACGTGGACCCGCAGCAGTGGCTGGCGGTGCGCGGACTCACGTTCGGATGAACCGCGACGCACCCGGTGGCTCGAGCGGCATCGGGGCACGCGCAACCGTCGGCACAGGAGCGGTTCCACGCACCTGCGGCGAGGACCGGCCCTGCGCTGGTGTGGCCGACAGTCGGCCGCGTAGCGGCATAGGAGATCGACGCCGCGGACCAGGCCCGACCAGTAGCAGGCTCAGCAGTTCGAGCCCCACACTGCCGTCTGCTGGGCAGCTATCAGGGCCTGCGCCGCCCGAGCCGGTTCGCCCCCGATTCACTGCCTCTGCTGCGCGGCCACCATCGCCTGCGCCGACCGAGCCGGTTCGACCCCGATCCGTCGGCTCTGCTGTACGGCCACCAGGGCGCCTGCGCCGACCGAGCCGGTTCGACCCCGATCCGTCGGCTCTGCTGCGCGGCCACCAAGGCCTGCGCCGACCGAGCCGCCCGCTCAGACCTCGATGCGGTTCTCGACGGCGGCCAAGCCGATATCCGTGCGGTAGTGGCTGCCCGGCAGTTTGATCGCGGCGATGCGGTCGTAGGCGCGGGCGCGGGCCTCGGAAAGGTCGGCGCCGACGCCGACCACGTTCAGCACCCGCCCGCCCGCGGAGAGCAGGGCGCCGTCTTCGCGCTGCGTGGTGCCCGCGTGTAGCACCGTCGCGTTCTCGTCGGACGCGCCCTCGCCCGCGCCGGAGATCGCGTCGCCGAGACGCGGACGCCCCGGGTAGTTCTCCGCGGCGAGCACCACGGTGATCGCGGAGCCGTCGCGCCAGCGCGGCGGAGCGACCTGCGCCAGCGTGCCGGTGGCGGTGGCGTACAGCAGCTCGCCGAGCGGGCTTTCCAGCAACGCGAGCACCGCCTGCGTCTCGGGATCGCCGAAGCGGCAATTGAATTCGACCACGGCGGGCCCGGCCGCGCCGATCGCCAGTCCCGCGTAGAGCAGGCCGGAGAAGCCGCTGCCGCGCCGCACCAATTCGGCGGCAACGGGTTTCACCACGTCGTCGACGATCGCGGTGACGGTCTGCGCGGGCAGCCAGGGCAGCGGCGTGTACGCGCCCATGCCGCCGGTATTGGGGCCGGTGTCGCCGTCACCGACGCGCTTGTGATCCTGCGCGGGCAGTAGCGGAACCACCGTCTCGCCGTCGACCAGGCAGAACAGCGAGACTTCCGGTCCGTCCAAGAACGATTCCAGCAGCACGGGGTGGCCTTGTTCGAGCAGTTCGGCCCCGTGCTCGCGCGCGGCGGAGCGGTCGGCGGTCACCACCACGCCCTTGCCCGCCGCGAGTCCGTCGTCCTTTACCACCCAGGTAGGACCGAAACGGTCCAGCGCGTCGTCCAGCTCGGCCGGGTTGTCCACCACCTCGCTGTGCGCGGTGCGCACGCCCGCGGCGGCCATCACATCCTTGGCGAACGCCTTGGAGCCCTCGATCCGGGCGGCCGCGGCCGACGGACCGAAGCACGGGAAGCCCGCCACCCGCAGCGCGTCGGCGACGCCGAGCACCAGCGGGACCTCGGGGCCGATCACCACCAGGTCGGCGTCCACCTCGGTGGCCAGCGCGACCACGTCCTCGGCGGCGCACGGGTCGACCGGGCGGACCTGCGCGTGCTGGGCGATCCCGGCGTTGCCGGGGGCGGCGAAGAGCGCGGTCACCGCGGGGTCCCGGCGCAGCGCCAGGACGAGGGCATGTTCACGGGCTCCGGAACCGATGACGAGTACACGCACGGCAGACAGCCTAAACGAGCCGTTCGGCGTCTTCGCCGCTGCCGGTGCGCGCGGAGGGGATGATGAAAGGGGACAACGGATGTGGGGCGTGACACGGCCCACACCGACCACTGTCGTCCTTTCCGGCACGAGCGGGGGCCTGACCACTCGAGCCGCCGGAGCACCCGAAGGAAGTGCTGAGATGGGTCTGATCGACGGACTGATGGGCAACGCCGGCCGGATCGATCCGGGACAGGCGCAACAGGAGTACGCCAAGCTCCTCGGCAACGGCGAACAGGTCTATGCCGCGTACCTGCTGGTCCGCGACGCGATGCTGTTCACGAACCGCCGCCTGATCCTCATCGACAAGCAGGGCGTCACCGGCCGCAAGGTGAGCTACCACAGCGTTCCCTATCGCGCGATCACCCACTTCTCGGTGGAGACCGCGGGCACCTTCGATCTGGACGCGGAGCTGGCCATCTGGATCTCGGGCGGCGACGAGCCGCTGCTGAAGCGGTTCAACCGGCAGGTGGACATCTACGAGGTGCAGGGCATCCTGTCGCATTTCGTCGCGGTGTAGCGCGGGGCGGTCCGGCGCCTGGGCACACGGGCCGGTCTACGCTGCGGGACATGGCTTCTGTCTTCAGCGCGATCATCGCCGGTCAGCTCCCGGGCCGTTTCGTCTGGGAGGACGACGAGTTCGTCGGTTTCCTCACCATCGCCCCGGTCACTCCCGGTCACACCCTCGTGGTGCCCCGCAAGGAGATCGACCACTGGCAGGACATCGACGCCGACACCCTCGCCCGGTTGACCGCCGTCGCACAGAAGATCGGCCAGGCCGTGCGCGCGGCCTGGGACGCGCCGCGCGCCGGTCTGCTGATCGCCGGTCTGGAAGTGCCGCATTTGCACGTCCACGTGTTCCCGGCCTTCTCGCTGGGTGACTTCGACATCTCCGGCGCCGACCCGAACCCGAGTCCGGAGTCCCTGGACGAGGCCCAAGCCAAGATCAAGCAGGCGCTGCGCGACCTCGGCCACGGCGACAACGTCCCAGGCTAGCCCGCCTCTCCGGGTATTCAGGCCGTACTGGTCGGGTGGTGCGTGATTTGCGTTCAGGTCCTGCGTTGCGTGCCACGTAGTTTTGGGCGTACCCCGTGAGTTACCCATGTTCGTACGAGATCAGTCGTCGCCTCGGTTTTGGTAAGGGCCGACCGCTCGTCGCGGTCGACCCTTACCTTTCTGCATCTATCGGTCAGCTCGCGACGTCGTGCAAGGGTGTGTCGACTCCGCCGACCGCGACGGTGGCCAGGGTCTGGCGCGGGGTCCAGTAGATCCGGCCGTGCTCGAAGTCCTGGTAGGTACCCGTGTCCCAGGGGATCTCGTCGGTCGTCGGCCAGCCCAGCGGGCCGCTCTGGTAGCCCGAGCGGTTCCAGCGGTCGCGGATCGCGCCGTGCACCCAGCACACGCTGTCGCTCGATTGGCGCCGGTAGAGCGCTCCGCCTTGGAAGCCTTGCACCTCACCCGTCGTCTGACCGTCCGCCCCGTGCACGACGGTGCGGTCGGTGATCGGGTAGCCGAGCGGGCCTGCCTCCCAACCCAATGCTTCGAACTTTCCCCACAGCGTCTCCGGGATGGCGTGCGCGCCGGTGTCCGGATGCCAATAGATGTACCCGTGCTCGAACTGGGCGAAGCGGCCCGCGCCGTCGGGTGTCGCGATCTCCCCTGCCGTGATCCGCGTACCGAGCCACGGATTCGCCGCCGCGCAATCGTTGATCGCGTTCGGCTCCGATCCGCTCGGCTCGCCGGTGGCGAAGCCACGCACGTCGTCGGCGAACACGTCCCAGGGGAAATTCGGTCCCACATCGGTGTGCGTGCCGATGCCGAGACACTCGGTGACGTACTTGTGGTCGGAGATGCCCTGGCGCCGCTGGTAGGGCGGCGTGATGACATACGTGTCGAAGCCGTATTTGCGCGCGTCCTGCACCGCGAGCCAGGCCGCGATGCGGATATCGTCGCGGATGCGCAGCCAGTCGTCCCGGCTCCATGCGACGCGGCTGCCCGCGAAGCAGAGGTTGATGGTGAACGAGTTCGCGTCCAGCACCGACCAGCTGGCCAGGTCGGTGTCGACCACGTCGACCACCACGCCATCGCGGACGGTGTAGTGGTAGCTCACGCCGTTCGCCGGGTTGTTCAGATAGTTGGCCAAGCTTTCGGCGGTTCCGTTGCCTTCCTGGGTATGCAGCAGGAAGTTCTCGACGCGCGCACCGTGGCGGCTGGACGCGGAGTCACCCATCCGGTCCAATTCGACGTAATCGGGCTTCTGCATTGTTCCCCCTGAGTTCGGATTCGCCTTCGACCATTGGCCGTAGTCGGCGGCGAGGACTTTGTCGACATCCACGACGACGCCGCCGACCCGGTCGGCGTCGATGCGGATCTGATGGAGGTGCGCGGCGGGATGGTCGCCGTTGATCGAGGAATCACCGGACCAGTTGTGTTGCCAGAACCACGTGGCGACGCCGTCCTCGAGCGCCCAGTCGATGCACCGGGCGTTGCCGTACATGCCGGTCCATTCCAGACCGACGACCGATGCCCAGCCCCGGAGAAACGGCGCGATCAGCGAATTCCACTCGTCCAGTGACGGATTCGCGTCAACGGGGGCATACAGCGGGCGGGAATCCGGCCCGCCGGCCGCGCGGTGGTAACCGAGCGCGATCCGCGCGTGGCGCACGCCCGCGTCGTAACCGCCTTTCCAGTCCGACGTCTCCCCCTTGCCGTACTGGTAATTGGTGACTATCTCGAGCCCGATGGCGCGTAATCGGTCGCAGTAATCCCGCCGCAGCGGCTTCGCACCGAAATTCGTGCCAGGACGGGAATCGCTGAAGTAGCCTATGACGCCCGCGTATCCAGCGTCTTTGATCGCTTGCGGCTCGATGAGCGCGGCGGAGAAGTCGATCAGCTCAGTCATCGCGCGCCCCCCTGGTCGTACGAGCCCGCGCAACGGTCGGCGGCAACGCGTTGTATTCGTACATCTGAAGCAACTTTCGGCAGATGGAGAACCCGACAGAGCTAGAGTCACCCGAATGTGCGCGAAGTATGCCGAGATGCCCCGTTTGTGGCCCATCCGGTGTTTGCGCGTGATCTGAACATGCTCGGCACGAGAAATATTTGCGCACACCAGACTACAAACGGACTCGTAGCGGGAAACATGCTCGCCAGTCGGTAATCAAATTTGCCAACTGTTTGCCGTCACTCTCGAACTGGTCAGCCGTTTTCGCTGAGCACTCGGGAGCGGGCTAGGATGACGAATTCTTCACCGCAGGCACCGAATTCGAATCGGCGCGTTCGGCGGCAGGTCTTTCGCGGCCACCGCGATCGTTCCCTCTGGCCGCGCCACAGCCCGCAGATCGTCCAACTGCCAGCGCAAGCGGTGCGCCCGGTCCGCCTCGGCTCTCGCCTGCCGCGATCGTGACGCCCTCTCGGAGACTCCCGAGAGCGCCCGGCCCGACCGAATCACGCAGCCGAACTCGAGCCGGAGACGACCGCGACCGCGACGAACGGTGTCGGGGCCGCCGATCGAATCGAGCGGCATCCTGCCCCGCAGAGACCTCACGGGTTGCAACCACAGAGGTGCCGATGGTGTCCCGGTCACTATTGAACTGGCGACCGCTCGCTTACAACATCGAGCACGGCCTCTACCACTGAGCTACAGACGCGCAGCGACTGCGGAGCCCCCTGTCAGGATTGAACTGACGACCGCTCGCTTACAACATCGAGCACGGCCTCTACCACTGAGCGACAGACGCGCAGCGACTGCGGAGCCCCCTGTCAGGATTGAACTGACGACCGCTCGCTTACAACATCGAGCACGGCCTCTACCACTGAGCTACAGACGCGCAGCGGCCGCGGAGCCCCCTGTCAGGATTGAACTGACGACCGCTCGCTTACAAGGCGAGTGCTCTACCACTGAGCTAAGGAGGCGGGAAAGCGGTTGTCATCATAGCCCGGTACGCCGTCCGCATCACAACGGAATCCGCGTTCGGCACCGAACGCGACCGTACCGGCCCGACAACTGCTTTCGAGCGAAGCGAGATCGAGCATGTGCCGTTCGCGGCCCAGCTCATAGCCGAGTGGCCGCCGCGTCCGCGAAGAAGTCGCGAGCGGCGGTCACTCGGACGGGAGCCGTCAAGGAGCCACGAACACGCCGCGCCGGAGGCGCGGCAGGTCAGACAGAGCCCTGACGAGCCGCGTCGTCCGCGGCCATGGCGTCGCGCAGGCTCTTCGGACGCATGTCGGTCCAGTTCTTCTCCACGTACTCGACGCAGGCGGCGCGGCTGTCCTCACCGAACACGACTCGCCATCCGGCTGGAACCTCTGCGAAGGCCGGCCACAGGGAATGCTGTTCCTCGTCGTTGACCAGGACGAAGAAGCGGCCGTCTTCATCATCGAAGGGGTTGGTGCTCAATTTCACCTCACTGGATACTGGCGCTATGTACGGGATCGCTCCTGGTTCGCACGGTGCCGGGTTGCTTCCAACCCCTGGCGCCGACAGACCCGAGCGTTGTTTCGACACTAGCAAGCAAGACGTTACGCCTGGGCGGTTACCTATGCCCGCACCTCGGCCGACTCGCAATCAGGACGCAAAGAAGTCCAGGAGAATCTTGTTCACCGCCTCCGGCCGCTCCAAATATCCGAAATGCCCGGCGTCCGGTACCTCCTGGTACCGCGCACCCGGAATGACCTCGGCGATCTCCCTGGACAGATACGGCGGAATCATCCGGTCGTCGGCGAATCCGACCGAAAGACATGGCACCCGGATCGCCCGGTAGGCCTGCACCCGGTCGAAATCGTGATCCATCCTGCGCTGGGCGCGAATGCCTGGCGAGACCGGCCCGCCGGTGAACTCGAACAGGTCGAGCCAGTCGCGCGCGGCGTTCGGCTCGGCCATGGTCGCAGGCGAGAGATTCATGACCGCGGTGATCGCCGCCTCGTATTTCGGCGGCAGTGTCACCCCGCCCGCGTCGAGTTCGTGTTCACCGAGCGAGAGCGTCTTCTGGAACTGGTCCAGCCGCCCGTGCCCGGCCATGAACACGGCCTTGCGGACCAGGTCGGGGCGGGCCAGTGCCAACTCCTGCGCCACGCGCGCCCCCATCGAGGTGCCCACCACCAGCGCCGGGCCCTCGTCCAGGAACTCGATCAGGGCGGCGGTGTCGGCGACCAGCTCGTCGATGGTCATGCCGGAGGCGGCCTCGAAGGACGGCGCGATCCCGCGGTTGTCGAACGTGCACACCCGGTAACCGGCCGCGACCAGGGCCGGAACCTGGTGCAGCTCCCACACCCGGCCGGGACTGCCGGTGCCCATGATCATGACCACCAGCGGCGCGGAGCCCTTGGCGCGGTCACCCTTCACCTGATAGTTGAGGGAAATCCCGTTCACCGTGGCCAGCGGCATGTCGACCCTTTCGTGGAGTTGGTGCTGCGCTCCCCACGGTATAGGGACCAGCGAGGAAGGCACGTCGACCGGGGTGGTCCTGGCGGCGCGCGCCGCCATTGCGCCAACGCCCCGGCGGGCGCGCCTCCCAGCGTCGCATACCATTGACTTTTCGCAGGGTAAGAGCGCACGAGCCGGGAGGACTTGACGATGGCCGCGAAGGGCAGCGCCAACGACATTGCGGACGACGATCTGGAACCACTCGCCGACGAAACGGCGCGTCAGGCGCAGCGAGTGGTCGCGGCCTACGCCGAGGACGCGGACGAATGCCGGATGTTGTTGTCTATGTTGGGTATTGGACCGAACGCTCGAGGCGAATAATCTCGTTCTCGACGCCAACGGCGACGTCGACTACACAACTCCAGCGGGATACAGCAACGCGCAAAGGATGCGTGAGTGGACCAGATGAATCCGTCCGACGACTCCGAGCACGCCAGAGACACCTCGACTGCTGACGCCGCGGCGGAGACCACCGGCTCCGGTACTGGCTCCGGTTTCGTCGTCGTCGCCAACCGGCTGCCGGTCGACCTCGAACGACTGCCCGACGGCAGCACCAGGTGGAAACGCAGCCCGGGCGGTCTGGTGACCGCGCTGGAATCGGTCCTGCGCAACAACAAGGGGGCGTGGGTCGGCTGGGCGGGCGTCCCCAACGTCGACGTGGATCCGATCATCGAGGACGGCCTCGAACTGCATCCGGTCCCGTTGTCGGCCGACGAGGTGGCCGACTACTACGAGGGCTTCTCCAACGGCACGCTGTGGCCGCTGTACCACGACGTCATCGTGCGGCCGGTCTACGACCGCAGGTGGTGGAGCGCATACGTCACCGTGAACCGGCGCTTCGCCGAGGCCACCGCCAAGGTGGCCGCCGAGGGCGCGACGGTGTGGGTACAGGACTACCAGCTCCAGCTGGTGCCCAAGATGCTGCGCATGCTGCGCCCCGACCTCACCATCGGGTTCTTCCTGCACATCCCGTTCCCGCCGGTCGAGCTGTTCATGCAGATGCCGTGGCGCACGGAGATCGTGGAGGGCCTGCTCGGCGCCGATCTCATCGGCTTCCACCTGCCCGGCGGCGCGCAGAACTTCCTCTATCTGGCGCGCAGGCTGGCCGGTCAGCCGACCTCGCGCGGGTCGGTCGGCGTGCGCTCCAAGCTCGGCGTCGTCCAGGTCGGTTTCCGCACGGTGCGCGTCGGCGCGTTCCCGATCTCCATCGCCTCCGCCGAGCTGGACGAGCACTCCAGGCGCAGATCGGTGCGCGAGCGCGCCGCCAAGATCCGGGCCGAGCTGGGCAACCCGAAGAACATCCTGCTCGGCGTCGACCGGCTGGACTACACCAAGGGCATCGATATCCGCCTCAACGCGCTCGAGGAGCTGCTCGTCGAGGGCCGGATCGACCCCGCCGACACGGTCATGATCCAGCTGGCCACGCCCAGTCGCGAGCGGGTGGAGAGCTACATCCAGATGCGCGGCGACATCGAACGCCAGGTCGGCCGGATCAACGGCGAGTTCGCCCGGGTCGGCTACCCGGTGGTGCACTACCTGCACCGTCCGATCCCGCGCGACGAGCTGGTCGCGTTCTTCGTCGCCGCCGACGTGATGCTGGTCACGCCGCTGCGCGACGGCATGAACCTCGTCGCCAAGGAGTACGTCGCGTGCCACAGCGGGCTCAACGGCGCCTTGGTGCTGAGCGAGTTCACCGGCGCCGCGTCGGAACTGCGGCAGGCGTACCTGTGCAACCCGCACGACCTGGACGACGTGAAGGACGCCATCGTCGCGGCGTTGGAGGACGAGCGCGACGTCAAACGCAGGCGGATGCGCTCGCTGCGCAGGCAGGTGCTTGCGCACGATGTGGATCGCTGGGCGCGGGCCTTCCTCGACGCGCTGGCACAGGACCAGGTCGCCGGCAGCGCGCTGCTGACCGACGACGACGTCTATCCCGAGGACCGCTGAGTCCGACGTTCACAGGAATCACCCAGCTTCGGTCCAGGAAGTTCGCAGGCGAACAGCGGACGATAAAGCCATGAGTGGCGCCCCCGTGCAGCAGACACCCGAGGCCAGGGTGCTGGTGGTCGACGACGAGCCGATGATCGTCGAACTGCTCGCGGTGAGTCTGCGCTATCAGGGCTTCGAAGTCGACACCGCGGCCGACGGCGCGCAGGCGCTGGACAAGGCGCGCAGCTTCCGTCCGCAGGCGCTGATCGTGGACGTGATGATGCCCGGCATGGACGGCTTCGGCCTGCTGCGCAGGTTGCGGGCCGACGGCATCGACGCGCCCGTGCTGTTCCTGACCGCGCGCGACGACGTGCAGGACAAGATCACCGGCCTCACCCTCGGGGCCGACGACTACGTCACCAAGCCGTTCAGCCTGGAGGAAGTGGTGGCCCGGCTGCGGGTGATCCTGCGCCGCGCCGGGCACGCCGCGCCGCAGCGGGAAAGCTCGCGCCTCCGTTTCGAGGACATCGAACTCGACGACGACACCCACGAGGTGTGGAAGGCGGGCGAGCCGGTCGCGCTGTCGCCCACCGAGTTCACACTGCTGCGTTACTTCATGGTCAACGCGGGCACCGTGCTGAGCAAACCGCGCATCCTCGACCACGTCTGGCGCTACGACTTCGGCGGCGAGGTCGGCGTCGTGGAAACCTACGTCTCCTACCTGCGCAAGAAGGTCGACACCGGCGATACCCGGCTGATCCACACGTTGCGCGGCGTCGGCTACGTGATGCGCGCGCCCCACCGCAAGAGCGGTTCATGAGCCGGGGCCGGATCGTCGGCGCGCGCGCGAAGGTTTCCGGCTGGCTGTCCGCCGTCCCGCTGCGCGTGACGCTGATGGTTCTGTTGGTGCTCACGGCGGGGCTCGGCTTGCTCGTCTCCGGCATGGTGGTCACCTCGGCCCTGGAACAGCAGCTGACCGCCCGTACCGACCAGCAGTTGCGCGGAGGCGCGATGGAATGGTCCCGGCGTGGGCCGCCGCCACCGGTGCTGCCACCCGACCCGCGCCACGCCCCGAGCCAGTTCTGGGTGCGTTCGATACGCACCGACGGGCGCGCGTTCCTCATCCCGGCGTTCGCCGTCGACGCGGAGCCGGTGCTGCCTGCCACGCCGCCGACGGGCCCGTACACCGTCGACTCCGCGAACGGAGGAGCGATCCGGTGGCGGGTGCTGACGCTGCGCACACCGGAGGGCACGACGACAGTGGCGCTGCCGCTCACGCAGAACACCGACACGGTGCACCGGCTCGTGGTGCTGGAGCTGATCGTCGGGGCGGTCGTCCTGGCCGTGCTGGCGGTGCTCGCGTACTTCATGGTGCGGCGCAGCTTGCGGCCGCTACGCCGAGTGGAGAGCACCGCCGCGGCCATCGCCCAAGGCGACCTGCACCGCCGGGTGCCGGTGCGCGACACCAACACCGAGGTCGACCGGCTGTCCAGATCGCTGAACGGGATGCTGACGCAGATCCAGCGCGCGTTCACCGCGACCGCCGCGTCCGAGGAGGCGGCCCGCCGGTCCGAGGACCGCATGCGCCGTTTCATCGCCGACGCCAGTCACGAGTTGCGTACCCCATTGACGACGATCCGCGGGTTCGCGGAGCTGTATCGGCAGGGCGCGACCGACGATCCCGCCGCGTTCATGGACCGCATCGAGCGCGAATCCCAGCGGATGGGCGTGCTCGTGGAAGACCTGCTGATGCTCGCGCGGCTGGACGCGCAGCGCCCGCTGGAACTCGGCCCGGTGGACCTGCTCGCCGTCGCCAGCGACGGAGTGCACAACGCGCGCGCCGTGGTCTCCGCCGGGCACTCCGACGGGCCCGTCCGCACCATCGAGCTGCGGATCGAACCGGGCGAGGGGACGCTCGAGGTGATCGGGGACGAGGCGAGGCTGCGCCAGGTGCTGAGCAATCTGCTGAACAACGCCCTCACCCACACCGCGCCCGACGCGAAGGTGACGGTATCGCTCACCCCCGGCCCCGACGATGTGCTGCTCGAGGTGGCGGATACCGGTCCAGGACTGACAGCGGAGGACGCCGAGCGCGTCTTCGAGCGCTTCTACCGTGCCGACACCTCCCGCGCCCGCAGCAGCGGCGGCACGGGTCTCGGCTTGTCCATCGTGCAAGCGCTGGTGACGGCGCACGGCGGCGAGGTGGGCGTGCGCAGTACGCCCGAGGCCGGGACGACGTTCACGGTGCGGCTGCCGCGCACAGTGTCATCGGAATCGGCCTAGCGAATCCAGCGGACCGGCGTCAGACCGGCGTCACCGCCGACACCAACCAGTGCGAATCGGACTTCGTCAAGGAGACGCGTACCCGGCTTCCGGTGGTGGTGCCCTGCGGGGTGTCCTTGCTCGTCATCACCTGGTTCAGAAACAGCAGGACCTGCGCGTTCGAGCGGTCGGCGGAGATGACGCCGGCCGCCTGGGTGGTCGCAGTGACGGTGAGCTGCTTCTCCTTGGCGCCGGGAGCGATCTGCTTCTCGATCAGCGTCAGGTAGTCGGCGCGGAAGTCGCCGCTGAGGTTGTCGGCGGATTTGCGCAGCTCGGTGTCCACGGTCTGCGGGTTGTAGGTGAACATGGCCTCGAGAGTGCGGCCCGCCGTCGCGACCGCGTCCTTGCGCGATTGCTCGGCCTGCCGGTCATCCCAATAGCGGTAGCCGTTCACGCCGCCGACCACAGCGGCCGCCGCGACGACCACACCGAGGACCGCTAGCAGGATCTTGGCGCGAATGCCGTTCATACTCATGCTGTGTCCTCTCCGGCATGAACGGGGCCCTCCGTGGTCACGCTCCGCTGCCGCCTCCGGGCCTGACCGTTCATGCTGTGTCCGACTCCGGCATGAACGGGGCCCTCCGTGGTCACGCTCCGCTGCCGCCTCCGGGCCTGACCGTTCATGCTGTGTCCGATTCCGGCATGAACGGGGCCCTCCGTGGTCACGCTCCGCTGCCGCCTCCGGGCCTGACCGTTCATGCCACGAACTCCACGTTGGACACCGACAGCCCCGAATCGCCGCGCGACACGGTGACCCGGAACCGGTAGTACCTGGTCTGCGGCTCGGCCTGGCCCGCGTTGGTCAGCGTCTGCTTGGCGGCGACCAGCACCCGTCCGGAGCGATCGTCGTCGCTTTCCAGCGCGGCCTCGACGATCTCGCCGCTGGAGACCACTTTGGCCTGCTGCACGATGCTGGTGAACGGGTCGACCCGGCCGTCGAACTCGGTCTTGAACTCCCCCGAGGCCAGCGAGAGGATCCGGTCGATGTCCTGCTTGGCCGTATCCGCGCGGATGGTGGTCAGGTTGACGATCGCCTGCCTGGCGGTTTCCACGTATTCGGCTCGGCGCTGGTCACGTTCGTGGGTCGCGTGCATCGCGACAACCGACACGACCGCACCGGCCACGAGCGCCACGACCAGCAAGGCCGCGGCGGCCGCGGCGAGGACACGCGGCACTCCGCGCCGTTTGTTCCCTTCGGGCTCGGCCGGTGTTGCCTCGGAGTCGGGTTGGGCGTCGGTTTTCGTCACGGATAGCTTCGCCGCATCGACGCTCGAGTCGTCCGTGACCGGCGCCGAAGCGGACGAGACCTCCGGCTCGGCCGCAACCGAACTCGTACCGCCGTCCGCGACGCCGGTTTCGGTCGCGGCGGCAGGGTCCTTCGCGACCGCGGTCCGCACGCCACCGGTCGCGTTCTCCTCGACCGGCGGCCCGGCCGAGCGCACCGCACGCCGTCGCGCGCGGTGACCTTCTCCGTTGCTCTCACTCATCGTTGCTGCTCCTCGAGCATCGCCTGCCAGCTCGACGGTACCGCGCCCGAACCGCCCGGTCCGATATCGCCCTGTCGGTAGGTACGCCCGTCGGTGCCGATGTACACGCCGGTGGCCGGGTCGTACGACCGTGCGGCGGCTGGTGTGCCGCCACCGTAACTCGCGGGTGCGACGACCGGGGGCTCGCTCGCGGGCGCGGCGGCGGGCGCCACCGGACGCGGCGGCCCGAACGGCGGGTTGTCACCGATCGGAACGTACCCCGTGCGGCACAGTTCCGGCGTCGGGGCGCGCACACCGGGCACCTCGGCGCACGGCGTGTTGCGGATGCCGCGCACCGCTTCGGGTGCGTCCTGTGGAACCTTGCAGTACAGGCCCGGCGGCGTGTCCGGGGTGTCGAGCTCGCTCGGCGAGCGCCGCTGGTCGGGCGGGAGGAAGCCGGTCGTGCACGCGGGCGGGTCGTTGACCAGCGCCATGAAGTCGACCAGCGCGCCGTATTCCAGCGGACCGCGGACGGCGGTCAGCAGCGCGGCGACCAGCGGCGGATACACCACCAGGATCTGCTCGAGCCCCGCGTGATACGTGACGGCGACCTGACCGACGCTGACCAGATTCGACAGCAGCAGCGGCAGCGTCGGGCGCAGGTCCTCGAACAGGTTGGTCACCCGCTGCATCGAGGACGGGCCCTCGCGCAGGATTCCACGCAGCGCGGGGTCGTGACCGCGTAACTGGTCGGTGACCGTGGCGAGATCAGCGGTCCAGGAACGGATCGCGGCGTCCGAGCGGGCCTGGGTGTCCAGCAGCGGCCCGATCCGGTCGAGCAGCTGTTTCGTCGGTTCCGCGTTGGCCTGCGCTTCCTGCACCAGCAACGACGCGGAATCGATGAACCGTTGCAGGTCCGGTCCCGCGCCGTTGAACGCGAGGAACGCCTCGTCGATGACCTGTTTCAGCCGGGTGTCCGCGACGCTCGACAGCAGCCGGTCGGCCTGGTCGAGCAGCGAGCCGACGTCTTGCGGCAGCTTGGTGCGCTCCACCGGGATCACGCTGCCGTCGCGCAGGTTTCCGCCCGTGCGGTTCTGCGCGGGCACCAGGTCCACGTACTGCTCGCCGACCGCGGAGACGCTGCGCACCCACGCGTCGACATCCGAGGGAATCTTGTAGTCGCTGGCGATGGACAGCTTCGCGTCCACGCCGACCGGCGTCAGCCGGACCTCCTTCACCACACCGACGTTCGTGCCGCGATAGGCGACGTTGGCCGTCGGGTAGAGACCACCGGTCGCGGCCAGCCGCACGGTGACCTCGTAGCGCCCGATGCCGAACATCGCGGGCAGTTTGACGTAGGTGCCGCCCATGACCACCAGGCCGATCACCGTCAGCACGGAGAAGATGATCAGCTGGGTACGGACGAACCGGGTGAGTGTCACTGTCCCGGACCCCCTTGCGGCGCGGTGTTGCCCGGCATGGGCACGGTCAACCCGGGAATGGCGGGAATGCCGGGGATCGGCGGGAGTCCCGGGATGGTCGGGGCGGGCTGGCTCGCCGCGGGCGGCGGCGCCTGCAACGGACCCGTGGCCGGGTCGCCGTTCTGCGCTGCCGTGCCGGGCGCGAAGCTGCCGAGCGCGCCTTCCACGCCGCCGAACCGTCCGCCCAGCGGCGTTCCGGTGAGGAAGTTCGAATCCAGCCGCTTGCCGGTGATGTCCACGGTCATGAACAGGTTGAGGTAGTCACCCTTGATCGCGTGGTCCAGGTTCTTCATCGGGAACGGGAAGGTGGCCAGGATCTTCAGCGCCTCGGTCAGATCGCTGCCGGTGTCCGACAGCGACTTCAGCACCGGCACGAGGCTGTGCAGGTTGGCCTTCAAGTCGTCGCCGCTCGCCGCGACGATGCGCCGCACGACGTCGCTCAGCTCGCCCAGCGCGGTGATCGCCCTGGTGATGTTCGCGCGGCGATCGGCCAGCACGGTCAACGCCGGATGGATCTGCTCGATCGCCTCCGCCACCACGTCGCGCTGCTCGGCGAGCTGACCGCCGAGCCGGTCCAGTCCGCTCATCGCGGCGATGATGTCGCCGGTCTGGCGGTCCAGGTTCGTGGCCAGCTCGTTCAGCTGCGGCAGCAAGTCCCTGATGGCGTCCTCCCGCCCGGTGAGCGCGGAATTCAGCTCGTGGGTGATGGTTTCCAATTGCGCGACGCCACCGCCGTTGAGCACCACCGACAGCGAGGACAGCACCTGCTCGGTGGTCGGATAGGTTCCGGCGCGCGCGAGCGGGATGACGTCGCCCGCCTTCAACTGGCCTTCGGGGGGCTGATCGGTCGGCTCGGAGAGCTCGAGATGGTTGGAGCCGAGCAGACTGGTCTGCCCGATCTTGGCGACGGCGTTCGCGGGCAAGTGCACGTCCGGGTTCAGCGAGACGGTGACCAGCGCGTGCCAGTCCTCCACCTCGATCCTCGAGACGGTGCCGACCGCGACGTCGTGCACCCGCACCGGCGAATTCCTGGTCAGCGTGGTGACGTTCGGCATCTGGACGCGCACCTCGTAGGAGCCGGGCGCGGTGCCCTCGGTGCCGGGCATGGGCAGCGAATTCAATCCGTCCCACTGACAACCCGTGACGCCGAGCGCCACCGCCAGCCCCGCCGCGACGGCGGCGGTGCCGCGCATCCGCCGCCTCGGCATCATCGCCCTCCTCCTGTCAGGCCAGGGATGGCCAGCCCGGCGAGGCCGTCCGGGATGCTCACCGGAGCGGGCTGCGGCTGCGCCGGATTCTGGCTCGCCACCCGCCCGGCCAGGCTGGGATCGGAGTACACCAGCTGGTCGGGGAACGCGGTCACGCCGCTGGCCGGGTTCGTCATGATCGGCACGTAGTTCATGCTCAGGCTGTTGATCACCGGCGCGAGGTATTGCGCGCACAGGTCGGCGCTGCGATCGGAGTCGTTGGTCTCCAGCGCGCGGACCGAGCCGCACAGGAAGCCGAGCGGGTCGGCCGGGTTGTTCAGCGCGATCGCGCCGGTCAGGGTGCCTTGGGCCGGTTTGTAGATCTGGTAGAAGTTCACCAGCGCGGTCGGGCCGGAGTGCAGGACGCGCTCCAATTCCGGTCGCTTGTCGACCAGCACTTGGGTGGCGTCGGCCAGCCGCTGCACGCCCTCGGTGAGTTCCGCTCCGCTGCCCGCGATGAACCGGCGCACGTCGACGATCGCCGCGTCCAGGTTGTCCAGGCCCGCGCCGAGATCCGAGGAGACCCCGGCCAGCACCGAGGACACCGACGCGAGCCTGCCTTCGAACTGCACGATCTGCTCGTTGCTCGCCGACAGCACGTCGACGAACTTCTGCAGGTTGCGCACGGTGCCGAACAGGTCGGTGCGGCCGTCCGACAGCGTGTTCAAGGTGGCCGACAGCTCCCGCAGGGTGTCGCGGAACCGCTGCCCGTTGCCGTCGAGGTTGTTCGCGGCGGTGTCGACGAAGCGGCCGAACGACCCCTGTTTGTCGTCGCCGACCGGGCCGAGCGCGGTGGCCAGCTTGGACAGCTCGGCCTTGATGTCGTCCCATTCGACCGGCACCGCGGTGTGCTCGACCGGGATCACGCCGTTGTCCTTCAATTTCGGACCGCCGACGTAGGCGGGCGCGATCTGGATGAAACGCGCCGAGACCAGCGAAGGCGAGATGATCACCGCTTTCGGGTCGGCGGGGACGTCGACTCCGCGATTCAGGGTCATGGACACCTTCACCCGATCCGCGCCGGGCTCTATCGCGTCGATGCGGCCGACCTTGACGCCGAGCACCCGCACGTCGTCGCCCGCGTACAGGCCGGATGTGGAGGTGAAATAGGCGGTGACCTTGGTGGTCCCGATCCGGGTTATGCCGTTCCACGCGACGGCGACCACGAGCGCCGCGACGACCACTCCGGCCAGCACCAACGCCCAGCGAGGTAGTTTCCGTACGATATTCACCGCGGCGGCTCCTGTATCGCGGGTTCGATCGATGGGGACGGCGTGAGGTAGCTCTGCAGATCACTCGGCAGGTGCTGCGGCCACACCAGCGCGTCCACCAGCGGTTGCAGCGTCTTGCTCGCCGCGTTGATCACGTAGGCCTGGAAGTAGGGACCGCTGCCGACCTGCTCACCCAGGGCCGCGGCGAACGGTCCGAGCCCGTCCAGCGCCTCCGCGAGATTCTGCTTGTTGCGCTGCAACAGCGCCAGCACCGAATTCAGTTTGTCCAGGGCGGGTTTCAGCTGCGCCTCGTTGTCGGCGACCAGGCCGGAGAGCTGCTGGGCGAGTCCGTTGACGTACACGATCAGCTGCCCGAGGGCGGTGCGCCGCCGGTCCAGCTCGCCTAGCAGCTCGTTGCCGTCCAGCAGCAGCGCGCTGATCTGGTTGCCCCGGTCGGCGAGGATCTTCGTCACGTTCTGCGCCCGCTTCAGCAAGTCCGTCAGCGCTTGATCGCGCGCGTTGATGCTGCGGGAGAGCGCGGTGACGCCGTCCAGCGCCGAGCGCAACGGCGCGGGCGTGTCGGCGAAGGTCGCCGAGAGCGCGTCGAGGGTTTGGTCGACCCGGTCCAGGTCCAGGTCGTGCACCGTGCCCGCCAGGTCGCTCAGCGCCTCGTTGAGCGAATACGGCGATGTGGTGCGCTCGAGCGGGATGGTGTCGTCGACGCGCAGCGCGCCGGTGCCCGACGGCGTCAGCTCCAGCGACTTGCGGCCGAGCACCGTGTTGGTCTTGATCGCCGCCGAAGTCTTCTCACCGAGCACGATCGACTCCGCGAGAGTGAACCGGACGAGCACTTTCGCGCCGTCCAGGCTGACGTCCTCCACGCGACCGGATCGAACGCCCGCCACCTGGACCGGGTCGCCGGGCAGCAGGCCGCCCGCGTCGGCGAAGTAGGCGGTGAACGTCGCGCCGGAACGGATGAACGGCAGCCGGTCGAATTGCAGGGCCGACAGCGCCACCGCCACCGCGAGCACGAGGCCGACGATGCCGATGGTGATGGCGGGTGATCGCTGCTCTTTCATCGGTTGTCCGCACACCTTCCGGTCGTCTGCGCCCCGGGCATGTTGATCTTCATCGTCTGGCCGTTCGGGCCGTCCACCAGGAAGTTCGTCGAGCAGACGTAGAGCTGGAGGAAGGAGCCGTATGAGCCGATGCGGATCAGCTGGCGATAGGTCGACGGCAGCCGGTCCAGCACCCACTGGACCGTGTCCGACCCGGCGTCGAGATTCGTGGCCAGGCGCCCGGTCTGCTCGATGGTGCCCCGCAGATCGGGGCGGGCTTGGGAGAGCAGATCGGTCAGGTCACCGGTGGCGCCTGCGATGCGCGGGATCGCGTCGCCGATCTGGTCCTTGTCGGCGGCCAATCCGCTGATCAAGCGCTGTAATTCGGCGATCGTGGTGGCGAACTGGTCGCCGCGCTCATCGATGGTCTGCAGGACCGCGTTGAGGTTGTTGATCACGCTGCCGATCAGGGCGTCCCGGTCGGCGAGCGTCTTGGCGAACGAGCCGCCGCTGTTGAGCAGCGACACCAGCGTGCCGCCTTGGCCCTGGAAGATCTGCAGCAGCGCGTTGGTCAGGTCGTTCACCTGGCCGGGGTCGAGTCCGCGCAGCAGCGGCCGGAAACCGCCGAGCAACATGTCCAGATCGAGGGCGGGCGCGGTCTGTTCCTTGGCGATGGTGCCGCCCGGCTGCAAGACGCGGTTGGAGCCGGGGCCCTCCGACAGCTCGAGATAGCGGTCGCCCACCAGGTTCTCGTATTTGATCGCCGCACGAGTGCTGGTGAGCAGCCGGTACTTGCGGTCGACATCGAACTCGACGTGCGCGAGATAGTCCTTGCCCACCTTCACCGACTTGACGGAGCCGACCGGCACGCCCGCGATGCGCACCTTCGCCCCGGGCAGCATGCCGGAGGAACTGGTGAACACGGCGTGGTAGCCGTTCTCCCGCGCGAAGCGCATCTGACTGAACACGACCGCCAGGCCTGCGAAGATCAGCGTCATCACCAGGGTGAAGATGGCCAGTTTGACGGTGGTCGCGGTGTTCTTCACGGGCGCGGCACCCCCGGTAGTCCGGCGAACAGGATCTGGAAGATCTTCGGCGGGTTGACACTCAGTGTCGTCGACGGTGTGTACACATGCCCCTCCGAGGTGTCGGTGACGACATAGTCCGAGTGGCTGCCCGGCACCCGGTCCAGGATGCCTCCGCACTGCGGGCCGCCGGTCGCGTTGACCTTGGGCAGATCCTCCGGGTAGGTGTACGGCTTCGCGCCGTACATGAAGCCGGTGTTCAGCGCGACGCCTTCCTGCAGGCCACCGAAGACCGCCTCACCCATCGGCAACGCCTTGCCAAGGCCGCCGATCAGGCAGTACAGCGCGGGCGCGTACTCGTCGAGCAATCCGGTGGTCGGGCGCAGCAGATCCAGCGCCGTGCCGAGCTGATTCTCGTTGTCGCGCAGGACCGATCCGGTGGTGTCGGCCAAGCCGGTGAGATTCACCAGCACGTTGTCCAGGCTGTCCTGTTCCTGGGTCAGGGTCTTGCTGGTGACCGTGAAGTTGTCCACGGTGCGCAGCAGGTCGTTCACCGAGTCCGCGTACAGGTCGGTGACCTGGCCGGTCTTCGCCAGATCCTGTTGCAGCGTCGGCAGATACGGGTTGATGTCGCGCAGGTAGGCGTCGCTCTGCTCGAGCAGTTCGCCCAGTTTCTCCCCGCGGCCCTGTAGCGCGGTGCCCAGCGCGGACAACGTCGCGTTCAGCTTCTCCGGCTCGATCTTGGCGAGCACGTCGGACAGGTGCTGGAACAGCGTGTTGAACTCGACGGTCACCCGCTGCGCGGTGACGACCGCGCCAGGTTGCAGCGAAGTGGCCGCCGGCTGCTGCGGGACGATGAAGTTGACGTACTTCGCGCCGAACACCGTGGTGGACCTGATGTCGACGTCCGCGTTGGAGGGCACCAGCTTCAGCAGTTCCGGATCGAGGGCCAGCTTCAGCCTGGCGCCCTCGTCGGTGTGGTCGACCGAGGCCACCCGGCCGATCTCGACACCGCGCACCTTCACCTTGGCGTCCGGGTCCAGCACCAGGCCGCTGCGCGGCGCGTCCACCGTGACGGTGGCGGTGGGCGTGAACCCGCCGACGAACATGACCAGCGCGACCGCCATGATCGCGACCAGCGACAGCACCATCGCCGCCCCGGCCAGTTTCAGGCCGAGCCCGCCGCGCAGCGCCCGCACCAGGCGGTTTTCCGTTTGCTTCGATTCCGCCATGTCTTATCCGGAGAGATGGAAGTTGCCGGAGGTGCCGTAGATGGCCAGCGAGATCAACAAGGTCACCGTGACCACCGCGACCAGCGAGGTACGCACCGCGTTGCCCACCGCGACACCCACGCCGACCGGCCCGCCCGCGGCGTTGTAGCCGTAGTAGGTGTGGATCAACATGACCGCCAGTGCCATGAAGATCGCCTGGGCGAAGGACCAGAGGATGTCGCTCGGGATGAGGAACGTGGAGAAGTAGTGGTCGTAGACGCCCGCCGACTGCCCGTAGATCACCACGGTGGCGAACCGGCTGGCCAGGAACGAGGCGATTACCGCCAGCGCGTAGAGCGGGACGATCGCGATCATCCCGGCCAATACGCGGGTGCCCACCAGGTAGGGCACCGGCCGGATCGCCATCGACTCCAGCGCGTCGATCTCCTCGGCGACCCGCATCGCGCCCAATTGCGCGGTCGAACCGGCCCCGATGGTGGCCGCCAGGCCGATGCCGGAGATCACCGGCGCCGCGATCCTGACATTGATGAACGCCGCGAAGAAGCCGGTCAGCGCCTCGACGCCGATATTGCCCAGCGAACTGTAGCCCTGCACGGCGATGGTGCCGCCCGCGAAGAGGGTCAGGAACCCGACGATCACCACCGTGCCGCCGATCACCGCCAGCGCGCCCGTGCCCATGCTGATCTCGGCGATCAGCCGGATGGTCTCGGTCCGGTAGTGCACCAGCGCCCGTGGAATGGCGCCGAGCGCCTGGGCATAGAAAACGGCATGCTTTCCCACCGAATCGAGCGAGTCCGACATCCGACGCACCCGTCGAACGGTACGGGGGAAGCGGGATTCGATTACGAAGGCCATCGGATCACCGCGCCGTGAACTTGATGCCGACGGCGGTGACCACCACGTTCACGACGAACAAGGCCATAAAAGCGAAGACTACGGTCTGATTCACCGCATCACCGACACTCTTGGGTCCGCCTTTGACATTAAGGCCCAGATAGCAGGCGACCAGTCCGGCGATCAGCCCGAACAATCCGGCTTTCACCTCCGAAATGATCAGCTCGGGCAGATGGGTGAGCAGCGTGATGCCATTGACGAACGCGCCGGGGTTCACGTCCTGCAGAAACACCGAGAAGAGAAATCCGCCGACGATGCCGATGGTGCACACCAGGCTGTTGAGCATCAGTGCGACGAACATCGAGGCGAGCACTCGGGGCACCACCAAGCGGTGCACCGGATCGATGCCCAGCACCCGCATGGCGTCGATTTCCTCGCGGATGGTGCGTGCGCCGAGGTCGGCGCAGATCGCGGTCGCGCCCGCCCCCGCGACAATGAGCACGGTGACGATCGGCCCCACCTGGGTGACCGCACCGAACGCCGCACCCGCTCCGCTGAGGTCGGCCGCGCCGATCTCCCGCAACAGAATGTTCAGCGTGAAGCTCACCAGAACGGTGAACGGAATGGCCACCAGCAATGTCGGCACGATCGATACTCGCGCGATGAACCACGACTGATCGATGAACTCGCGCCATTGAAAGGGTCTGCGCACGCTGGCGCGTGCGACATCGGCGGTGAGTTCGAAGAATCCGCCGACGGCCCGCAACGGCACGGCAAGGACCTCGTTCATCCGCGATCCTCCTTGCTCACCGGCGACACAGCACACGGCGCGAATCTCACCGTGGCCGCACCGCCGGAACGATTAGAACATGTTCACCGTGTTGCCGGTAGCACTTTTCACACATTTGAAGTGCAATTTTTCGAAAGATCGGCATATAAATTTGGAACCGGTGTCAGCGAGTGATGATCCCACCTTTGTGAGGTGAGACATAACCCGTCCCTATGTCTACCAAGCACCGATCCCATGATCAACAGTTGGACAGCTGATCAGTTGCGCGCTCGCGGCGAGCCGCCGCGGCTCACCCCAACTCGGTCAGCGAAGAGGCCGAGAAGGTCCGCCCATCGGGGCGATCGGCGAAGTAGCCGCCCAGCGTGTCGGCCAGATCCCGCGGCGACCACTCCCCCGCGGCCGCGTCGAACCGATGCTCGACGACGGGCGCCGCCATGAGCGCCACCATCCCCCCGTAGACGACGAACAGTTGCCCATTGACCGCGTCGGCCGCGGGCGAGGCCAGATAGGCCACGAGCCGGGCCACGTGATCGGGCGACAGCGGATCGGGCTCCCCCTCCGGCGCGGGACTGAACACCGTCTCGGTCATCGCCGTGCGCGCCCGGGGCGCGATCGCGTTGGCGCGCACGCCGTAGCGCGACAGCGCCCGCGCTGCCGAAAGGGTCAGCGCGGTGATGCCCGCCTTCGCGGCGCCGTAGTTGGCCTGCCCCTCCGGGCCCAGCAAGCCGGCCTCCGAGGAGGTGTTGACCAACCTGCCGTAGACCGGCGCGCCCGCCTGCTTCGACTTGCCGCGCCAGTAGGCGGCGGCATTGCGCGACAGCAGGAAATGGCCGCGCAGGTGCACCGCGAGCACCGCGTCGAAGTCCTCGTCGGACATGTTGAACAGCATCCGGTCGCGGGTGATGCCCGCGTTGTTGACCACGATGTCGACCGAGCCGAACGACTCCTCCGCGGCGCGGATCAGCGCGTCGGCGGTGGCGCGCTCGGCGATGCTGCCCGCGACGAACTCCGCCTTGGCGCCGAGCGCCCGGATCGCGCCGAGCGTGTCGGCGACCGCGTCGGACTCCGCGAGATCGTTGACCACCACGGACGCGCCGGCCCCGGCCAGCGCGAGCGCTTCGGCCCGCCCAAGTCCGGCGCCGCCGCCGGTCACGATCGCTACTCGGCCCGCCAGGCTCAGATCATTGCTCACGCGGCCGACTCTAGAACGTGTTCCAACTTACGGCAAGAGTCCTTCACTGCAGCCGCAGCGCCGCCTTGGGGCACTGCGCGACGGCATCCTGGACATCGGCGAGCCGATCGGCGGGCACATCGGCGTTCGCGATGTGCAGCACGTCCTCGTCATCGAGTTCGAACACGTCGGGGGCGATTCCGACACATATTCCATTAGCTTCGCACTGGTCTGGATCGACACTGATCTTCATGGCAACTCCTTTACCACCACTCTGGCCGAAGCCTAACAAGCCGATCCGCTCCACCGGGGCGTCATCGGGAGGATTCAGTATCAATACTGGAACATGTTTCAGTCCATATGCAATGATCGGGGGAACCCGATCCAACGAAGCATGAGGTATAGCCATGCGCATTGCGTACACGCCGCAACAGGAGCAGCTGCGCGCGGAACTGCGCGACTACTTCGCGCGGCTCATCACCCCCGAGCGCCGGGAGGCCCTGAGCGCGCAGACCGGCGAGTACGGGCAGGGCAACGTCTACCGCGAGGTGGTCCAGCAGATGGGCCACGACGGCTGGCTGGCGCTGGGCTGGCCCAAGGAGTACGGCGGCCAGGATCGCCCCACCATGGATCAGCTGATCTTCACCGACGAGGCCGCGATCGCGGGCGCGCCGGTGCCGTTCCTGACCATCAACTCGGTGGCGCCCACGATCATGCACTACGGCAGTGAGGAGCAGAAGAAGTTCTTCCTGCCCAAGATCGCGGCCGGTGAACTGCACTTCTCCATCGGCTACTCGGAGCCGGGCGCGGGCACCGATCTGGCCAGCCTGCGCACCACCGCGGTGCGCGACGGCGACGACTACGTGATCAACGGCCAGAAGATGTGGACCAGCCTGATCGCCTACGCCGACTACGTCTGGCTGGCGGTGCGCACCGACCCGACCGCCAAGAAGCACAAGGGCATCAGCATGCTCATCGTGCCGACCACCGCCGAGGGCTTCTCCTGGACGCCCGTGCACACCATGGCTGGGCCGGACACCAGCGCCACCTACTACCAGGACGTGCGGGTGCCCGCGAGCGCGCTGGTCGGCCAGGAGAACGGCGGCTGGGCGCTGATCACCAATCAGCTCAACCACGAGCGCGTCGCGCTCACCTCGGCCGCGCCGCTCGCGCTGGCCCTGCGCCAGACCGTCGAGTGGGCGAGCAACACCAAGGCCGGTGACGGCTCCCGCGTGATCGATCGCGAATGGGTGCAGCTCAACCTGGCCAAGGTGCACGCCAAGGTCGAGTACCTCAAGCTGCTGAACTGGGAGATCGCCAGCCGGGCCGACGCGGGCGGCGACGCGGCTCCGCGCCCGTGGGATGCCTCCACCTGCAAGGTGTACGGCACCGAGCTGGCCACCGAGGCGTACCGGTTGCTCATGGAGGTGCTCGGGCCGCAGGCCTACCTGCGCCAGGACTCCCCCGGCGCGGAACTGCGCGGCCGTCTGGAGCGCATGCACCGCGCCGCGCTCATCCTGACCTTCGGCGGCGGCACCAACGAGGTGCAGCGCGACATCATCGCCATGACCGCCCTCAAGCAGCCTGCCGCGGCGCGCTGATCGAAAGCAGGTAGAACGCTATGGATTTCACCCCCACCGAAGCCCAACTCGATCTCGGCCGGCTGACCGGCGAGGTGTGCGGCAAGCTCGTCACCGCCGACCGGCTGCGCGAACTCGACACCGCAGACGAGCGATTCGATCAGCAGCTGTGGAACTCGCTGGCCGAGACCGGCGTGCTCGCGGCCGCGCTGCCCGAGGCGGTCGGCGGCAGTGACCTCGGCTCGCTCGAGCAGACCGCCATCCTGCGCGAGCTGGGCAAGCACCTCGCGGCCGTGCCGTACCTGTGGTCGATCGCGCTCGGCGCGGGCGCGCTGGCGCGGTTCGGTTCCGCGGCGCAACAGGAGCTGGCCACCCGGGCGGGCGCGGGCAGCGTCATCCTGACGGTCGCGCTGGCTGAGGAGCGCAACTGGGAACCCGCCGCACCCACCACCACCGCGGTGGAGACCGAGGACGGCTGGCGGCTGACCGGCGCGAAGACCACCGTGCCCTTCGCGAACCGGGCCGAGCGAATTCTGGTGCCCGCCACCGTCTCAGGGATCACCGCGGTGTTCCTGGTCGATCCCGCGGCGGCGACCGTGACCGCGCAGCAGGTGGTCGACCGTAGCCCCGAATTCGCGGTCGAACTCACCGATACCCCCGCCGAACTCGTCGGCACGGTGGACAGTGGCGCGGAGATCCTGGACTGGATCCTCACTCGCGCCTGGCTCGGTCTGAGCGCCCTACAGCTCGGCACTCTGGAACGGGCGCTCGAGCTGGTCGCCGACTACGCCAGGGAGCGTGAGCAGTTCGGCAAGGCGGTCGGCAGCTTCCAGGCGGTGGCGCAGCGACTCGCCGACGCCTACATCGACGTCCAAGGCCTGCGCCTGGCGGTCACCCAAGCGGCATGGCTGCTGTCGGAGGACCTGCCCGCCGCCGAAGCGGTGCACACCGCCAAGTTCTGGGCCGCCGACGCGGGCCACCGCGTCGCGCACACCGTCGTCCACGTGCACGGCGGCGTCGGCATCGACCGCGACCACATCGCGCACAACTACTTCACCGCCGCCAAACACAACGAGTTCGCCCTCGGCGCGGGCACCGACCACCTCCGCGCCCTCGGCGCGTTGCTGGCAGGCTGAGCGCGGCACGGCAGACCGATCGGCCCGCACGACAGCACGTCGTGCGGGCCGATTTCGTTGCGCCTCAGGCGACTCGCCGGTTCAGCTCCGCGCTGACCCGCAATACGTGGTCGGCGGCGTCTTCGAACGCCGCTCGGCGCTGGTCGAGCGCATTCGCGCCGCAGCCATGGACATGCGGCCACTCTGTCGCGGAGCAGCAGGGATCGTCGGCCGTCATTCGACCGTACCGCCCCGTACCAGCTGATTTCACTCAGTCGGGATGGACGTCAGGTAGCGCTGGAGGGTGGGCGCGACCTCGGCGATGATCTGGTCGCGGGTCAGGGCTACGACCGGGGGCAGGCACAGGACATAGCGGCACAGGGCGAGGCCGAGCATCTGCGTGACGATCAGACCTCCCCTGCGTGGAGCGTCGGCGGGATCCCCGAAACGCAGGACGGCGGGCAGTATCTGCTGGGTGAAGATGGCGCGGACGCGTTCGGCCACGGCCTCGTCGGTGATCGACGAGCGCAGCAGCGTCAGCAGCACCTCCCTGTTCGGCTGCTCTTCCCAGATCTCGAAGAAGCGGCGCACCAACTGCTCCCCCAGGGTGTCCGGGTCCGCGGAGCCGAGGTCGGGCAGATCGAGACGGACGTCGACCGCCGCCGCGAAGAGGCCGTCTTTGCTGCCGAAGTACCGCATGACCATGGACGGGTCTATGTCCGCGTCCGCGGCGATGGCGCGGATGGTCGCCTTGCGGAAACCTTCGGCGGCGAACCGCGCGCGGGCCGCCTCCAGAATCGCCGCACGCGTCGCGTCCGAGCGGCGAGCAGGGGGTTGATCAGGCTCTACGGTCATGCCAACAAGTGTAGGCCAA
Source organism: Nocardia sp. NPDC051900 (assembly GCF_044452545.1). Taxonomy (NCBI): domain Bacteria; kingdom Bacillati; phylum Actinomycetota; class Actinomycetes; order Mycobacteriales; family Nocardiaceae; genus Nocardia; species Nocardia sp. NPDC051900. The sequence continues at coordinate 317,474 of NZ_JBITBU010000003.1, forward strand.
CAACTGTTGACTTCCTAGCGCCAGCCGCGCTACGGTTATGTCAACAAACGTTGGCCTACAAACGTTGACCTGAGGAGTTCCGATGAACGCCACCCCGAACCCGCTGCCCGCCGCCACCTCCGTCGTGATCGTCGGCGCGGGTCCCGCCGGACTCACCGCCGCCATCACCCTGGCCGACGCGGGGGTGGATTTCGTCCTGCTGGACCGGCTGAGCGAAGGCGCGAACACCTCGCGCGCCGCGGTCGTGCACGCCAGGACGCTGGAAGTACTCGAGCAGCTCGGCATCGCGGACGAACTGGTCGCGACGGGCGACATCGTCGCGCGCTTCACCGTCCACGACGGCGGGCACACCCTGGCGACCATCGGGTTCGACGGGCTGCCGACCCGCTACCCCTACACCTTGATGACACCGCAGGACACCACCGAGGCGGTGCTGCTGAAGCGACTGCGGCAGGCGGGCGGGGAGGTCCAGCGCCCGTACCAGGTCACCCGGGTGGCGGAGGAGAACGACGGCGTCACGGTCGAATACACCGACGAGGCGGGTGCGCCGGGCAGCATCCGCGCGGACTACGTCATCGGAACCGACGGCATGCACAGCATCGTCCGCGAGCAGGCGGGCATCGGATTCACCGGCGCGACCTACCCGGAATCCTTCGTCCTCGCCGACGTGCGGATGGACTGGCCGATCGCGCGCGACGAAGTGGCCCTGCACCTTTCACCGGAGGGCGTCATGGTGGTCGCGCCGCTGCCCGACGAGAAGGAGCCGAACCGCTTCCGCGTGGTCGCCACCCTGGAAACGGCGCCCGAGCACTCGACCGCGGAGGACATCCAGAAGCTTCTGGACGCCCGCGGCCCCGGCGGCACGGTGGGCGTGCACGAAGTGCTGTGGAGCTCGCGCTTCCGCGTGCACCACCGCGTCGCCGACCACTACCGCAGCGGCCGCATCCTGCTCGCGGGCGACGCCGCCCACGTGCACAGCCCGGCGGGCGGCCAGGGCATGAACACCGGCATCCAGGACGCCGCCACCCTCGGCCCGCTCTTGGCCCGCGTGCTCGCGGGCGAGCCGGACGCTCTCCTGGACGACTACGAAACGACCCGCCGCCCCGTCGCCCTCGGCGTCGTCTCGTTCACCGACCGCATGACCAAGATGGCAACGCTGCACGCCCGCCCCGCCCGCACCGTGCGCAACCTGGTCCTCAGCACCCTGTCCCGCATCCCCACCTTCCGCCACCGCCTCGCCTACCAACTGTCCGAACTCGCCAACCGCTGATTCGGCGCGAAACGTAGTCGGCCACCGTTGCGGACAACGGTGGCCGACCGGGCGGATGAACCTACTTCCCGCTCGCCACGGCGTTGTCGTCGGCGGGACGGGAGAGGGCCTGTTCCTTGGCCCAGCGGTAGTCGGGCTTGCCCGCGGGTGAGCGCTTGATCTCGTCGACGAACCACAGGCTGCGGGGGAGTTTGTAGGGCGCGATCTCCTGGGTGAGCATGGGGCGCAGCTCCTCGAGGGTGGGGCGGGAATCGCCGCGGCACTGCACGACCGCGACCACGCGCTGGCCCCAGCGCTCGTCGTCGATGCCGACCACGAGCGCGTCGAAGATCTCCGGGTGGGTCTTGAGCGCGCCCTCGACCTCCTCGGGGTAGATCTTCTCGCCGCCGCTGTTGATGCTGACCGAGCCGCGGCCGAGCATGGTGACCGTGCCGTCCTCCTCGACGCGGGCGAAGTCGCCGGGGATGGCGTAGCGGACGCCGTTGAACTCCTTGAAGGTCGCCGCGGTCTTGACCTCGTCCTTGTAGTAGCCGAGCGGGATGTGCCCGCGCCGGGCCAGGATGCCGACCGCACCGGAGCCGGGCTGCACGGGATTGCCGTCCTCGTCGAGCACCTCGGTGGACGCGTCGATCTTCACGCGCGGCCCTCCGGTGTGCGTCGCGCCCTTGGCGACGATGGCGATACCGCCGAAACCGGTCTCCGAGGAGCCGATGGAATCGGAGATCATCCGGTTGGGCAGCAGCTCCAGGAACTGGTCCTTGAGCGCGGGCGAGAACAGCGCCGCGCTGCTGGCCATCACGTACAGACTCGAAAGATCGTAGGGCTGACCGGTTTCCGGATTGCCCTCGATCAGCGCGTCGAGCATCGGGCGCGCCATGGCGTCACCGGTGATGAAGATCAGGTTGATCTTGTGCTTGTCGATGGCCCGCCACACGCCGTGCCCGGAGAACTCCGGGAGCATCACGGCTTTGCCGCCGCCGAACAGGCTGTGAAACGTGGCCCACTGCGCCCCGCCGTGAATCATCGGCGGGATGGGGAACCGCACCATCGGCGGGCTGCCCGCACCGACCTTGGCAAGCTCCCACTCGTCCTGGACGTATTCGCCGGTGATGAAGTTGATGCCCGCGCCGAGCACGCGCCAGACGTCCTCCTGACGCCACATCACGCCTTTGGGCATGCCGGTGGTGCCGCCGGTGTAGACCATGTACAGGTCGTCCGGGGAGCGTTCACCGAAGTCGCGCTCGCCGGAGGACTGCGCGATCACCGCTTCGTATTCCACCGAATCGGCTGCGGTGGGAATGGTGCCGGTCGTATCGTCGTCGACGACGATGACGGTGCGCAGCTGCGGGGTCTTGGAACGAACGGCGGCGACCCGGTCGCTGTAGCGCCGCTCGTGGATCAGCGCGACCATGTCCGAGTTGTCGAAGATGTATTGCAACTCGTTCTCGACGTAACGGAAGTTCACGTTGATCATCACGGCCCGCGCCTTGAAGACCGCGACCATGGCCTCGACGGCCTCGATCGTGTTGCGTGAGTAGATACCCACCTTGTCGCCCGGCTGGACTCCCTGTTCTTGCAGGTAGTGAGCGAGACTGTTGGCCCGCTCCTCCAACTGGGCGTAGGTGACCTCGCGGCCGTCGTCGGCCAGCGCGACGCGGTCGGGCATCAGGTCGATGGCATGTTCGACAAGGTCCGCTATGTTGTAGCTCACAGCCATAAAAATAGAACGTGTTACTGTTTCTGACAAGGCTCGAAGTCAGGAGAATCAGCGATGCCGCACTGCCTCGTCGAGAAGCGCGACCACGTCCTCATCGTCACCATGAACCGGCCCGAGGCGCGCAACGCGCTGTCCGGCGAGATGATGGCGATCATGAAAGACGCCTGGAACCAGGTGGACGACGATCCGGACATCCGGGTCGCGATCCTGACCGGCGCGGGTGGCGCGTTCTGCGCGGGCGCCGATCTCAAGGGCATGACCTCCGAGCACCCCGGCGACACCATCGACGGCGGCGGCTGGAATCCGGCCAAGCTCGAGGCGCTGCTCAAAGGACGCAGGCTGACCAAGCCGCTGATCGCGGCGGTCGAAGGCCCCGCCATCGCGGGCGGCACCGAGATCCTGCAAGGCACCGACATCCGCGTGGCCGGAGAGAGCGCGAAATTCGGCGTGTCCGAGGCGCGTTGGGGCCTGTTCCCGCTGGGCGGCTCGGCGGTGCGGCTGGTCCGCCAGATCCCTTATACCGTCGCCGCCGAGATTCTGCTCACCGGACGGCACCTGACCGCCGCCGAGGCCAAGGAGATCGGCCTGATCGGGCACGTGGTGCCGGACGGCACGGCGCTGGACAAAGCGCTGGAGATCGCGGGGCAGATCGCCGCCAACGGCCCGCTGGCCGTGCAGGCCATCCTGCGCACCATCCGCGAGACGGAGGCCATGCCGGAGGAGGACGCCTTCCAGATCGACGCCAAGCTCGGCATGTCCGTATTCCGCTCGGCCGATGCCAAGGAAGGGCCGCGCGCGTTCGCGGAGAAGCGCAATCCCTCTTTCACCGGAAACTGAATTCCCGGATCGAGCCTTACGCCCCCGATGCGCGACCAGTGCACGCGCATCGGGGGCGACCCCTCGCCGGGCTCAGTTCGCGCCCGGGTAATCCATCCAGAACGGCTCCCACTGGTGACCGTCCGGGTCGATGAAGGTGCGGCCGTGCATGCCCACCTGCGCCTCCTGCGCCCGCTTGTCCTCGTTCACCTCTTCGGTCGCGCCCGCGGCCAGCGCGGCCTCGGTCAGGCTGTCGACCTCCTCGGCGCTGCCCAGCGCGAGCGCGTACGCGGCGTTGATCGCCGCCTTCGTGTCCGCCACCGGACGCTTGCTGAACGTGGTGAAGAAATCCCTGATGAGCAGCATCAGGCAGATGTTGTCGTCCACCACGATGCAGGCCGCGTTGTCGTCGGTGAACTCCTGGTTGACCTTCCAGCCCAGCGCCTCGTAGAACGCCATCGATCGGTGCAGATCGGCGACCGGGAGATTGATGAAGATCATTTTGCTGCTCATGGCCTCTTCCTCTCGAGCAAATTCTTTTCGTGTCACCGGATATGACGGTCCGCGAGCGGTCGATTCATCGCCGCGACGATCGTGACACGTCCCACAGGCCGCACAGGTTTAATGATCTTGATCAGCGCGGCGCTCGAGTTGAAGAGCCTGTTTCTTGTCGGTGGCCTGTGGCAGGGTGACCCCCATGACCGACTCGCCAGCCTCCCCCGCCGGCCTCGCTCCCGATCTGCTCGCCGCGTTCGAGACCCATCGCAGGGAACTCTGCGCGTACGCCTACCGCATGCTCGGCTCGTCCTTCGAAGCGGAGGACGCGGTGCAGGAGACCCTCACCAGGGCGTGGAAGTCCTACGACTCGTTCGAGGGCCGCGCCAGCCTCCGCTCCTGGCTGTACAAGATCACCACGAACGTCTGCCTGGACATGCTCGACGGTCCGCAGCGCCGCGCCCGGCCGATGGATCTGTGCGGTCCGTCGCGGCCGGATTCGCCGTTGCCCGCGCCCCAACCGGATTACGTCTGGATCGAGCCGATCCCGAACGCGCTGGCCTTCGGCGCCGATCCGGCCGAGCACGCCAGCGCCAAGGACACGCTGCGCCTGGCCTTCGTCGCCGCCTGCCAGCACCTGCCCGCCACCCAGCGCGCGATCCTGATCATGCGCGAGGTGCTGCGCTTCTCCGCCAACGAGACCGCCGAGGCGCTCACCATGTCGCCCGCGTCGGTCAACAGCGCGCTGCAACGAGCGCGCGCCACCATGTCCAAGGTCCAGCCCGCGGCCACCGACACCTACGACGAGACCGACGAGGACCAGCGCAAACTCGTAGACGGTTTCGTCAAGGCGTTCGAGGCCTACGACATGGACACCCTCACCTCACTGCTGAAAGCCGATGTGGCACTGTCCATGCCGCCGATCGAGCTGTGGATCTCCGGCCCGGAGAACGTGGCCGCGTTCATGCTCGGCCACGGAAGCGCCTGCCGGGATTCGCGACTGGTCCGGCTGGAAGGCGCCAACGGCCTGCCCGCCTTCGGCCACTACAAGCCGAGCGACGCGCCGGGCGTGTGGGTGCCGTGGTCGATCACGGTGCTGGAACTCGACGGCGACACCATCGCCGGACTGAACTTCTTCCTCGACACCGACAAGCTGTTCCCCCTGTTCGGCCTCGCGCCTGAACTGCGCGAGAACGTTTGATCCGGAACGCACGAATGACCCTCCGCGATCAAGGTTGGGAGCCGGTCACGCCGGTTGGTTCCCGCGGTGAATTCACATGGCGCGTCTGGTGCGACGCACGACGGCCACCGGAAGCCGATCTCATGGGCTGGCCGGAGGATGCAGATTTCCTGGCAACCTTCGTGGAGGTCACCAACGGCGAGGGCCGCCTGGATTCCGGCGGCATCGGCGGTGTTCGCGAGCCCGGCGAGCAACTGCGGTACTGCGTCGGCGGTCGTGACGGTTTCCCTGAGATCGTTGCCGTCCGGGTGGCGCAGGATCGGGCGGGCATCCTGGTCGAGACGACGCGGCGGTCCGTCGAGGTCGATGCCGCTGAGCTTGGTGAACCGCACTATGGGATGCGCTTTTTCGCGATGCCGCTCGATGACCAGGAGCGTCTCGTCGCCGTCGCCAAGTGGCGACATCCGGCAGGAACATATCGCGCTGTCGGCCCGCTGACCCGACTCGCGAACCACGAAATTCCCGGACCGAGAAGGTCCGGGGGTTTCGTCGTTGCAGACCCGATAACCCTGCTTGCGTGGGGGAGCCGGAGCTGCGGCTACTCCAGCGGTCCCGGTGCTGTGCGCTGTGATCGCCGGTGTGATCCACGTCGAGGTGCATCTCTGCGCCCCGACCGAAGTTGACGCTGTGGGGGGGGCGGTGGCCACTCCCGCACGCCGACCGGTGAGCGTCGGAGGACGCGAACTGCGTGCGGGATGCTCAAAGCGCTGCTCAGTGCATGCGTGGCGAGTCCGGATACAGACGCGCGGTATCCGGCACCATCCGTCCGGCGTCGATCAAGGTTTGCCGTGCGGCTGCCTTCCGGGGGCAGCCATCGGCGCGGCATCCGCGATGGCGCTGCATCGTTGCGTGCGCTTCGGGCACGCTCAGCGGGTGCTCTGGTGCCTCATGCGGCCAGCCTGTCGGCCATAGGCCCATGTCGGCGGATTCGGCGGCCTGGGCGGCGCGGATACGGTCATGTCGCCGTTCGGCTCGCCACTCGGCCTGTATGCGATCGATGATCGCCTGCGGCGATGTCTCGTCCGGTTCGGCTTCCCTCCACCAGTTGAACCCCACCACTTCACCCCTGTCTGTCGGCTTTTGCTGGTGAGCACCCGACGCCGGGGAGTCGATGTAGGCACCGCATCAACCCGGCGGCGGGGCTGGTTATCAGCGTGGCGTCACGCTTGACGTTGTTGCAGTCACACGGTGCATACGGAGCGCTTACGCTTCCTATACGCGAACAACAGACACGGAGGGGCGTACGCGATGTTCGTGGTGACCCGTTGGACCGGCTTGGAAGTCCGAGCGTTGCGCCGGGTAGCTCTGCGAGTCAGTCAGTCTCGGTTCGCCGAGATGACTGGTTTCTCCGAAGCGGTTGTAAGCAAGTGGGAAAGACGTGGCGAGACGATCACTCTGTCTGGTGACTTCGCCGCTGCCATGGACATCATGCTGAAGCGACTGGACGATGACCAGTCGGCACGGTTCCAGGCCGAACTGGCTGATTCGGTGCGGCCGATTGCACCCAGCGAAGGTCCGGAAGATCGTCCTATCATCGCGGCCGAAGGCAGTAGCGATCTTCGCATACCTGACGCGGAAGCTGAGGACGACGTGAACCGCAATGAATTCCTACGCGGATTGTTGGCTCTCCCCGCCGCTACCCTTGCGAACGATCTCATTACGGTGGCCAGCGCTCCTATGGAGCCATCCGCCCCGGCCAAGGTGGGGATGGATCACGTCGATCAGGTTCGGGCGTGGGCGGGACTGTTCCGTGCAGCGGACGATGCGGGACTGCGGGTGGGTGACGCCATGACCACCCAACTACGGACAGCAGTCTTATTCCTCAGCGCCGACATGCCATCACACGTTCGCACCGCGATGCAATCGGCGGTCGGAACGTTCTTCAGGGTCGTCGGATGGGCCTATTTCGATCGCGGGCAGCACGATCCGGCCAGAGCTCACTTTCATATGGGTTGGCAATGCGCGGAACAGGCTGGTGAATGGTGGCTACGCGCCGCAATCCTGACCTGCATGGCGCGTCAGGCAATATTCCTCGGCAATGCCGATGATGCACTCACCATGCTCGGCCTTGCCTCGGTGCGGTCCGATCGTATTTCGCTGCTGCGCCGCGCAGATATTGCCGCAGTGCAGGCCCGCGCCTTCGGCAAGCTAGGCAACGATATCGAATGCATTCGAGCTGTATGCCAAGCCGAGCAGCTCTTTGCGGAGGCCGCCGGGCAAGAACACCCCGATACGGAGTACGAAGGCTTCAAAGGCTATTACAACGAGCAACTGATGAACAGTGACGCCACACATGGATTATTCGAGCTCGCATATCAGCGAAACATCCGAATAGCCAACACGGTTGAACGTCTCCACGCCGCGTTGAAGCTGTCGGACGACCACGCTCGCTCGCGGCAATTGAACACCGCGCGCCTTGCTGCGCTGCAGCTCCGACACGGAGACTTGGACGAGGGGGTCACCCTGGGAACCAGAGCCGTCCAAGGCGCTTTGGGCACAACGTCGGCGCGAGTGCTGAACGAGCTGGCAAAGATCTATCAGGTGACGGGCGAAGACCGCATCAGGAATGCATCAGGCGTGCCCGAATTACGGCGGGGCATTTTAGATATTCTAACAAAGGAGTCATAGTGATCATCGCCTTCTCGGTAACACCGGTTGGAGTAGGCGAAAGCGTCGGTGCCGCAGTGGCCGAAGCGGTGCGCGTTATACGCGCCAGCGGATTGCCGAATGAGACGAACGCCCTGTTCACAACCATCGAAGGTGAATGGGATGAGGTAATGGCGGTGATCAAGCAAGCGGTCGATGCCGTAATGGAAGTCGCGCCACGATGCAGCATCATTCTCAAGGGCGATGTCCGACCTGGATCAACAAACGCGATCACATCGAAAGTCGAATCGGTGGAGCGTCATTTGAGGCAACCTCGTTAACCGCGCCTCCGTGGGCTACGGTCCCCGGTTTCAATCTTCGACACCACCGACTCATGCCAACCGCGAGAGAGGAAAGCTGACAGCCGGACAGCCCGGCATCATGACGAAGCCCCCGGAGAGTTGCCCCAAGGGCTTGTCGCGCTTTATGAACGGAGTTGGTCACCGCTGAACATACTCCGCATAAGGGATAGCCAGCTGCCAGAGCCGCCCCCGTACCTCTTGGCAGTACGCCACGATTCCGGGGTCTGTGGTCACTGCCAGACCGGCCGGCGCCCCGGCCGGATCGGTGAGGTTGTAAACAACCCTCTCGCCATCCATCAACCACCAGTCGTCTGGTGGCACCGTTCCCGCGATATTTCTCGGCACATAAGGGATGTCGTCCCCAGCTTCCACATTGTACCCGGTGACCGACAACAACCATCGCTGATAGTCCGACAGTGGTTCGGTGACCACACGAACACGGGTCACCGATACGCCCCGGCTGGTGGTTTCCAGCATGAGGTCTTGCCAGGGCGTCCGGGTGTACGGGGCTGGTTCGCCACCGAGGAAGGCACGTATCCGGGTGTCCTCGTCGGCTATGTGGTATTCGTCCCGCACTTCGAGATGGAACGCATCCCGTCTCAGCTCACGGAACAGATTCGGCCACAGGTCCGGTTCATCGTCGGGCCGCAGCAGCATTGCCGTAGAACGTCCTTTCTAGCTTCGCGACCTCGATAGCAGTTTCGTCCTTTGCCAAGGTCAACATGCCCAAACCATCCGGCTCGGTGATCGGCCGACTGGGATACGGTCAAGGTACCCCGGCCGGTGTCGGTCATAGTGGAGCTGATGAACGTATCCGGCTCGGCGAACCCGGTCAGAAGGTGCGGAATCTCCACCGTCCCAGTGGGGGTGATTCCCACCCTGGACTATGTAACTGCCCTGGTCGGTGGCATACAGGCTTGAGCATCCTCCAGAGTCCGATCTGGGGGCACCGGTACACTCGCAGATCCTTCGCGGGGACGCGAGTGCGCCCTTCACGGTAACCGTGAAGGGCGCACTCGCTTTCGGCGTCGTCGCGTGGCCGGGTCACAGCCCCAGCGGCCCGGTTACACGGCGAGCCTCGCCTCCGCCGGACCTGGGGCGGGCGTCGCGCCGTCCGTCCGTCGGGCGGCGGCTCTCAGGAGGCGGGAATGTACCGCTCCCGCAGCTTGCGCTTGTAGAGCTTGCCGTTGGGATCGCGCGGCAGCTCGGGCAGATAATCGATCGACTTGGGCATCTTGTACTTCGCCAATTGGGTGGCGGCGAAGGCGAGCAGTTCCTCGGTGAGCGCGTCGTCGCCCTCGGTTCCGTCGGCGGGCTGTACGACCGCCTTCACCTCCTGGCCCCAATCCGGGTGCGGGATGCCGAAGACCGCGACGTCGGCGACCTTCGGGTGGGTGATCAGGACGTTCTCGACCTCCGCCGGGTAGATGTTCACACCGCCGGACAGGATCAGGTCCGAGCGCCGGTCGTGCAGGTAGAGGTAGCCGTCCTCGTCGAGGTGGCCGATGTCGCCGACGGTGAACAGGTCGCCGACGCGCGAGTCATCGGTCTTTGCCTTGTCGTGGTGGTACTCGAAACTCGACGCGCCCATGCGCATGTAGACCAGGCCGGGTTCGCCGACCGGCACCTCGGAGCCATCCTCTTCGCTCAGCACCTTGATCACCGACCACGGCCATGCCTTGCCGACCGAGCCCGGCTTGCGCAGCCAGTCGGTGCCGTTGATCACCGTGCCGCCGCCCTCGGTGGCCGCGTAGTACTCGGTGACCGTCGGCCCCCACCACTCGAGCATCTGCCGCTTGGTCTCCTGCGGGCAGGGCGCTGCGCCGTGCACCATGCTGCGCAGCGAGGACACGTCGTACTTGGCGCGCACCTCCTCCGGCAGGGCGAGCAGGCGGTGGAACTGGGTGGGCACCATGTGGCTGTGCGTCACCCGGTGCTTGTCGATCAGCCGCAGCATGTCCTCGGCGTCCCAACGGTCCATCAGCACGAGCTTGTGGCCCAGCTGGATCGAGATGGTCGCGAAGTTCAGCACCGCGGTGTGGTACAGCGGCGAGCCGCAGATGTGCACGTGGTCGTCGTAGGGCGCGAGCTCGAACAGGCCGAAGAACGCGGTGGTGTGCGGCGGGACGACGTCCGGGTCCGCGCCGGTGAGCGGCCGCCGGACGCCCTTGGGCCGTCCGGTGGTTCCCGAGGTGTAGAGCATCGGCGCGCCGGTGCTGCGGTCGGCGGGACGGCCGGTGTCGGCCGCGCCGAGCCAGGCCACCGACTTGAAGCCCTCGATCTCGCCCACCGCGAAGCGCGCCGTCGCGGGCAACCCCGCCTCGTCGGCGGCGGCCTTGGCCGCGGCGGCGAAACGATCGCTGGCGATGAACGCCTTCGCCTCGCTGTCGGCCAGGATGTAGGCGACCTCCGGACCGGTGAGATGCCAGTTCACCGCGACGATGTACAACCCCGACTGGTAGGCCGCGAAGTACGCCGCGATCGCCTCCACGCAGTTGTGCACCATGCTCACCAGCACGTCACCGGTTTTCAGGCCGAGCCCGCGCAAGCCGGTGGCGTAACGATTGGCGAGCGTGGCCAATTCGCGATACGTCACCTCCCGGCCCCAGGGATCGACCATCGCGATCCGATCGGGTTCGGCTTCGGCGATGTTCCACAGACCGAGAATTTTCACTGGCTCCGGTACGGGGGGATTGTGCGGAGCCGACGGGGCGGGTGAGGCAGTCACCCCATTGAATCTAGAACGTGTTCTACTGTTCGACAAGGGGTGCGAGCCGATGCAATTGGGCGACATCGGGAACCGACACCAGCATCATCGTGACGCCCGCGGCCTCCCAGACCCGCAGCTGTTTGCGGACATGCTCCTCGTCTCCGATGATCGCGGTGTCCAGAATCAGCTCGTCCGGCACCGCCGCCGCGGCCTCCGCCTTCTTGCCCGACTGGAACAACTTGCCGATCTCGTCGACCTCGCGGTCGTACCCCATGCGCCGGTACACCTGGGCGTGGAAGTTCAACTCCGGCGCTCCCATGCCGCCGATGTAGAGCGCCATGATCCAGCGCATCCGCTCCAGCTCGCCCGCCGGGTCGTCGGTGATCACCACCTGACAACTCGCGGCGATCTCGAAGTCCTCCCTACTGCGCCGCGCGCCCGCCCGCGCGAAGCCCTCGTCGAGCCACTCGTCGTACATCCCGGCCAGCCGGGGCGCGTAGTAGATGGCCAGCCAGCCGTCGGCGATCTCGGCGGTGAGCGCCACGTTCTTCGGCCCCTCCGCGCCAAGCCAGATCGGCAAATCCGCACGTAGCGGATGGACGATCGGCTTCAGCGGCTTGCCGAGCCCGATCGAACCCGGCCCGGTGTAGGGCAGCGGGTAGTGCGGGCCGTCGCTGGTGACCGGCGCCTGCCTGGCCAGCACCTGGCGCACGATCCCGACGTACTCACGGGTGCGCTGCAACGGCTTGGCGAACGGCTGGCCATACCAGCCCTCCACCACCTGCGGACCCGAGACGCCCAAGCCGAGAATGGCGCGGCCACCGCTGAGATGGTCCAGGGTGAGCGCGTGCATGGCGGTCGCCGCAGGCGTGCGCGCCGACATCTGCACCACCGACGTGCCCAGGCGCACCCGACGCGTGGCCGAACCCCACCAGGTGAGCGGACCGAAGGCGTCCGACCCCCATGACTCAGCAGCGAAGACGGCGTCGAATCCGGCTTCCTCGGCCGCCACCACCAGCTCCCCCGCGTTCGCGGGCGGCTGGGCCATCCAGTACCCGAGTTGCAATCCGAACTTCACGCCGGACCCCTTTCCGATCAACTGCTTGCCACCAGAGTTAGAACCTGTTCTACTCGATATCGTGACTCAGGGGAATACTGCATCCACGGCAATCGCTGGTGGTAGCGGCACGGCATTGAACACGGACGCCGTGCCCGAGGTACTCAGCGCGCCCCTGCGGGTGCGTTTCGATTACACCCGCTCCGTCGGCACCACCATCGGAACCTTTCTGACCCGATTGCGCGACCACAAGATCGTCGGCGCGCGCGGGTCGGACGGCCGGGTGATCGTGCCGCCGCCGGAATACGATCCGATCACCGCCGAACCGCTGACCGAGTTCGTCGACGTCGCCGAGACCGGCACCGTCGAATCCTGGACCTGGGTGCGCGAGCCGCTGCCGGGCCAGCCGTTCGACCGCCCGTTCGCCTGGGCGCTGATCCGGTTGGACGGCGCGGACACGACGCTGCTGCACGCCGTCGACGTCGCCGCACCCGAGGACATCCGCAAAGGCTTACGGGTGACCGCCCGCTGGGCCGAGCAGACCGAGGGCAGCATTCGCGACATCCTCTGCTTCGAGCCGGGCGAGCATGCTTCGGCACCGGTGGAGTCCGCCTCGGCCGATCCGGTCACCATGATCACGACGCCGGTCGACCTGTCCTACAAGCACACCGCCTCGCCGCAGGAGACCGTGTACCTGCGTGGACTCGCCGAAGGCAAGCTGATCGGCGCGCGCACCGACGCCGCGGGCAAGGTGTACTTCCCGCCGCGCGGCGCGAATCCGACCGACGGCAGGCCGACCGACGAGTTCATCGAACTGTCCGATCACGGCACCGTGACCACCTTCTGCATCGTCAATGTGCCGTTCATGGGCCAGCGGATCAAGCCGCCCTACGTCGCGGCCTACGTGCTGCTGGACGGCGCGGACATCCCGGTGCTGCACCTGGTGCTCGGCTGCGACGCGAGCGAGGTGCGGATGGGCATGCGGGTGCAGGCGGTGTGGAAGCCGCGCGAGGAGTGGGGCTACGGGCTGGAGAACGTGGACCACTTCCGTCCCTCCGGCGAGCCGGACGCCGACTACGAGACCTATAAGCACCACCTCTGAGAGAGGCGCACGTTGACTGACAACGCCACCGACATCGCGGTCGTGGGCTTCGCCCACGCGCCGCACGTGCCGGAGACCTTCGGCACCACCAACGGTGTCGAGATGCTGGTGCCCTGCTTCCAGCAGCTCTACGACCGACTCGGCATCACCAAGTCCGATATCGACTTCTGGTGCTCCGGCTCGTCCGATTACCTTGCCGGACGGGCCTTCTCGTTCATCTCGGCGATCGACGCCATCGGCGCGGTGCCGCCGATCAACGAATCGCACGTGGAGATGGACGCCGCATGGGCGCTGTACGAGGCGTGGGTGAAACTGCGCTCCGGGCAGGCGACGACGGCACTGGTGTACGGCTTCGGCAAGTCCTCCGCGGGCACGCAGCGCCAGGTGCTCACCATGCAGCTGGACCCCTACCTGGTCGCGCCGCTGTGGCCGGACGCCTGGTCCATCGCCGGCCTGCAGGCGCGCGCCGGTCTGGACGCGGGCCGCTGGACCGAGCGGGACATGGCGGCCGTCGTGGCAGGCGACGGTGACGCCGACAGCCTGCTCGACCAGCCCTACGTCGCGGATCCGCTGCGCGCGCACGACATCGCGCCGATCACCGACGGTGCGGCCGCCATCGTGCTCGCCGTGGGCGACCGCGCCCGCGAACTGTGCGAACGCCCCGCGTGGATCACCGGCATGGCGCATCGGATCGATACTCCCGTGCTCGGTGCGCGTGACCTCACCGTCTCGCCTTCGACGGCCGCCGCCGCCCGCGCGGTCACCGGCGGCGACGTCAGCGGCTTCGACATCGCCGAGCTGCACGCGCCGTTCAGCCATCAGCAGCTGATCCTCGCCGAGGCGATCGGGCTGAAGAACGGTACGAAGGTGAATCCGTCCGGCGGCGCGCTCGCGGCCAACCCGATGTTCGCCGCGGGCCTGGAGCGCATCGGCTTCGCGGCCGAGGCGATCATCGCGGGCTCGGCGAATCGCGCCCTGGCCCACGCCACCAGCGGCCCCGCGCTCCAGCAGAACCTTGTGACCGTCTTGGGATCGGAGAACCGATGAGCTTGCCAGCTGCGGTGCTCGGCACCGGACAGACCCATCACGTGACGAAACGGACCGACGTCTCCATGTCGGGGATGTGCCGCGAGGCCATCGATCGCGCCCTCGCCGACGCCGGTCTCACCATCGCCGATATCGACGCGGTCGTGGTCGGCAAGGCGCCCGACGGGTTCGAGGGCGTCATGATGCCCGAGCTGTTCATGGCGGACGCGCTCGGCGCCACCGGCAAGCCGCTGCTGCGGGTGCACACCGCTGGTTCCGTCGGCGGCTCCACCGGCATCGTCGCGACCAATCTGGTGCAGGCGGGTGTGCACAAGCGCGTGCTCGCGGTGGCGTGGGAGAAGCAGTCGGAGTCGAACGCCATGTGGGCGTTGTCGATTCCGGTGCCGTTCACCATGCCGGTCGGCGCGGGCGCGGGCGGCTACTTCGCGCCGCACGTACGTTCCTACCTCCGGCGCTCCAACGCCCCGGGTCACATCGGCGCCATGGTGGCGGTGAAGGATCGCCGCAACGGCGCCAAGAACCCGCTGGCCCACCTGAAGCAGCCAGACATCACGCTGGAATCGGTGCTCGCCTCGCAGATGCTGTGGGACCCGATCCGCTTCGACGAGACCTGCCCCTCTTCCGACGGCGCGTGCGCGATCGTGCTGGGCGACGCGGACGCCGCCGAGGCGGTCGAGGCCACCGGCCGCAAGGTCGCCTGGGTGCACGGCACCGCGATGCGTACCGAACCGACCACATTCTCCGGGCGCGACCAGGTCAACCCGCAGGCGGGCCGCGACGCGGCGGCGGCGCTGTGGCAGGCGGCCGGCATCACCAACCCGCTCGAGGAGATCGACGTAGCCGAGATCTACGTCCCGTTCTCCTGGTTCGAACCGATGTGGCTGGAGAACCTGGGCTTCGTGCCGCAGGGCGACGGGTGGAAGCTCACCGACAAGGGCGAGACCGAAATCGGCGGCACTCTTCCGGTCAATCCGTCCGGCGGCGTGCTGTCGTCCAACCCGATCGGCGCCTCCGGGCTCATCCGGTTCGCCGAGGCGGCCAAGCAGGTCATGCAGCGGGCCGGGGACTACCAGGTCGAGGGCGCGCGCAAGGCGCTGGGACACGCGTACGGCGGCGGTTCGCAGTACTTCTCGATGTGGGTGGTCGGATCGGAGCGGCGGTGACTGCGCTGAAGTTCACCGTCGGCATCGCGCTGAGTCCGCTGGACCAGCTGCCGGAGCTCGCGAAAACCGCCGAAGAGTGCGGTTTCTCGTCCATCGCCCTGCCGGATTCGTTGTTCTACATGAAGTCGGCGGCGGCGAAGTACCCCTACACCGCCGACGGCAGCCGGTTCTGGGGGCCGGAGACCCCGTGGGTCGACCCGCTCATCGGCGCGACCGCCATGGCGGCCGTCACCAGCCGCATCCGCTTCTACACGAACGTGCTGAAGCTGGGTTCGCGCAATCCGCTGCTGCTGGCCCGGCAGGTCGGCTCGGTGGCCAACCTGTCGGGCAACCGCTTCGGTTTCGGCGTCGGAATCGGCTGGGCGCCGGAGGAGTTCGAGTGGTGCGGCGTGCCCTTCGCACGCCGCGGCGCGCGGGTGGACGAGATGATCGAGGTGATCAAGCTGGTGCTCGCCGGTGGCATGGTCGAATACCACGGCGAGTTCTTCGACTTCGATCCGCTGCAGATCAGCCCGGCCCCGAGCGAGCCGGTGCCGTTCTATATCGGCGGGCACACCGACGCGGCATTACGCCGCGCCGCACGGGTCGGCGACGGCTGGACCTCGGCCATGATGACCTATGACGAACTCCGGAGCACCATCGGCAAGCTCGGCACGCTGCGCGCCGAGTACGACCGGGCCGACGAGCCGTTCGAGATCCAGGCGGTGTGCGTCGATCGCTTCGGACGGTCGGGCTATCAGGACCTCGCGGACGCGGGCGTCACCGACGCGATCGTGGTGCCCTGGCTGGCCGACGGCATCGGATTCGACGGTGAGCTCGCCGCCAAACAGGACTCGCTGCGCGAGTTCGCGCGACAGTACATAGCCGAACCCGTGCTCGCCGCGCGGTGAGACCCTTCAATCGGTCGAAGGAGGCCGTATGACCACCGCCGAGCATCCGGCCCGGGCCGCGGGCCTTGCGTCACAGGCCGCCGTGCGAGCACGGGACAAGCGGGCCTGGGTCGCGCTGTTCGCCGAGGACGGCATCGTGGAGGACCCCATCGGCCCGTCGGGCTTCGACCCGGAGGGCAAGGGTCACCGCGGCACGGAGGCCATCGCCGCGTTCTGGGACAAGGCGATCGCGAAGACCGATCTGATCGAGTTCCTCTTCGGCGACTCGTTCGCCTGCGGCAACGAGGTCGCCTTCACCGGCACGATCCGCAGCACCCTCGGCGGGCACCGGATCGACGCCGACGGCGTGTTCACCTACCGGGTGAACGAGGACGGCAAGATCGCCGCGCTGCGGGCGTTCTGGGAGGTCGATCGCGCCATGAAGACCGCGCGTCCGGTCGACTGACTCGGTACCGGACGAAAAGGCCCTCGCACCGAAGTGCGAGGGCCTTTTCCATGTCTCAGTGCGCGACCGGGCAGGTCTTGTAGTCGACCGGGAACTCCTTGATCCCGTTGAGCCAGCCCGAACGCAGCCGCTTGGCGTCGGCGACCTTGGTGATGTCGGGCAGGTGGTCGGCGATGGCGTTGAAGATCAGGTCGATCTCCAGCCGGGCCAGGTTCGCCCCGATGCAGAAGTGCGCCCCGGTGCCGCCGAAGGCCAGGTGCGGGTTGTCCGCGCGCATGATGTCGAACTTCTCCGGCTGGTCGAAGACCTCTTCGTCGAAGTTGGCCGCGCGGTACAGCATGACCACCCGCTGGCCCTTCTTGATCTGCACGCCGCCGAGTTCCGTGTCCTCCAGCGCGGTCCGCTGGAACGAGGTGACCGGAGTGGCCCACCGGATGATCTCGTCGGCGGCCGTGGCGGGACGTTCCTTCTTGAACAGCTCCCACTGGTCCGGGTTCTCCAGGAACGCGATCATGCCGTGCGAGATGGCGTTGCGCGTGGTCTCGTTGCCCGCGACGGCGAGCATGATCACGAAGAAGCCGAACTCCTCTTCGGTGAGCTTGTCACCGTCGACATCGGCTTCGATCAGCGTCGTGACGATGTCGTCGGCCGGGCACTGCTTGCGCGCGGCCGCCATCTGGTAGGCGTAGCCCAGGATCTCGGCGGAAGCCGCGACCGGGTCGGCGGTGCTCTCCGGGTCGTCGTAGCCGGTCATGTCGTTGGACCAGGAGAAGACCTTCATCCGGTCTTCCTGCGGGACGCCGATCAGCTCGGCGATGGCCTGTAGCGGCAGTTCGCACGCGATCTGGGTGACGAAGTCGCCGGAACCCGACTCGGCCGCCGCCTTCACGATGGACTCCGCACGGGCCGACAGCTCCGCGCGCAGGCCGTTGATGGCGCGCGGGGTGAAGCCGCGCGAGATGATCTTGCGCAGCTTGGTGTGCTCCGGCGCGTCCATGTTCAGCAGGACGATCCGCTGCAGCTCGATCTGCTCCCGGGCGATGTCGTCGTTGAACCGCGGGATGGCGGTGTTCTCGTAACTGGAGAACACGTCGCTGCGCCGCGAGACCTCTTTGACGTCGGCGTGCTTGCTCACCACCCAGAAGCCGTCGTCGTGGAAGCCGCTGACGTCCGGGGACTGCGGGTTCCACCAGATCGGCGCCGTCCGGCGCAGTTCGGCGAACTCCTCGACCGGAACACGCTCGGCGTAGATGTCCGGGTCCGTGACGTCGAACCCGTCCGGAAGATTCGGCCGGGCATTCCGAGTGTCTACCACCAGATGTCTCCTTCGACAAACTGAAACACGTTCTATAATCATTGAAGCACAGGCGGGAGAACGAGGAAAGAAACCGGATAGATCCGCCCCTGACAAGTGCCATGAACGCGTTTCAGTTTTCTGTCCCATAAAGAGAGGTTGGACATGGGCACACCCGTGATCGTCGAGGCCGCACGGACCCCGATCGGCAAGCGCGGCGGCTGGCTGTCGGGCCTGCACGCGGCCGAACTGCTCGGCGCGGCCCAGCGCGGGCTGCTCGAGCGCGCACACCTGGACCCCGCGCAGGTCGAACAGGTCATCGGCGGCTGCGTCACCCAGGCGGGCGAGCAGTCCAACAACGTCACCCGGGTCGCGTGGCTGCACGCGGGCCTGCCGTGGCAGGTCGGCGCCACCACGATCGACACCCAGTGCGGCTCCGCTCAGCAGGCCAATCATCTGATCGCGGGCCTGATCGCGGCCGGCGCCATCGACATCGGCATGGCCTGTGGCGTGGAGGCGATGAGCCGGGTTCCGCTGGGCGCCAATGTCGGCGAGAACGCGGGGCCGCGCAGGCCCGCGTCGTGGAACATCGACCTGCCCAACCAGTTCGAGGCGGCCGAGCGAATCGCCAAGCGGCGCGGCATCACCCGCGCGGACGTGGACGCGTTCGGCGCACGCTCGCAGCGCCTGGCCGCGCAGGCGTGGGCAGAGGGCCGGTTCGATCGCGAGGTGCTCACCGTCACCGCCCCCGCAGCCGACAAAGAGGGCAACTTCACCGGCGAAAAGCTCGATGTGTCACGGGATCAGGGCCTGCGCGAGACCACTGTCGAAGGTCTGGCGAAGCTGAAGCCGGTCCTGGAGGGCGGCGTGCACACCGCCGGATCCTCCTCACAGATCTCCGACGGCGCCGCCGCGGTGCTGCTGATGGACGAGAAGGCCGCGCAGCGAGCGGGTTTGCGTCCGCGGGCGCGGATCGTCACGCAGGCGGTGGTCGGCGCGGAGCCGGAGTTCCACCTCGACGGCCCTGTGCAGGCGTGCACCAGGCTGCTGGAGCGGTCCGGCATGAATATCGGCGACATCGACCTTTTCGAGATCAACGAAGCGTTCGCGTCGGTCGCACTTTCCTGGGCTTCTGTACACCAGCCGGACATGGATCGGGTTAATGTCAACGGCGGCGCCATCGCTCTCGGGCATCCGGTCGGCTCCACCGGATCCCGCCTGATCACAACGGCTTTGCACGAACTGGAGCGCTCCGACCGCAGCACCGCAATGGTTCTCATGTGCGCCGGTGGCGCACTCGCGACAGGAACGATCATCGAACGTTTGTGAGTTCAACCATTTCATGCGCGTTTGTTGAACGTTCATCCCCTAGGCGCGCAAACGTGTCGTACGCCACACAAACCCATGTACCGCCGAGTCCATGAGATGTCAGCTATCTTGCGGCTATCAAGACCCCTTGCGTAGAGACCGCAGCGACGGGCCAGAACCGGTTCGTACCGCGGCTTCTCGAGAGGCCTTGGCGTGACCCGCAAACGCGACCGTCCCAGTGCCTTCGCCGCCTTCCGACCTAGAAGCTTCAAGGAAATCCGGAATCAGGCGTAGGTTTTCAGTTACTGAGCCGCTAATATCAATGATACGTATCCGAGATAACGACTGTTAGTACAGCGAAGGGAATTGGGCGGCTCACAATGGCTGATTTCGCGGCGCGGCTGAACAAGCTGTTCGAAACCGTGCATCCCCCGGGGCGTAAGCCGCACACCAACGCGGAGGTCGCGGCGGCGCTGACGGCCTCCGGACATCCGATCTCGAAACCGTACCTGTCGCAGTTGCGGTCGGGACAACGGACGAACCCGTCCGATGAGACGGTGGCCGCCCTGGCGAAGTTCTTCAAAGTCAAGCCGGACTACTTCTTCAACGACATCTATGCCGCCAAGATCGATCACGATCTGGAGCTGCTGTCCCAGCTGCAGGGCTATGGACTGCGACGGCTGTCGAGTAGAGCGTTCGACTTGTCCGAAGAATCACAGAACCTCCTCACATCCATGGCGGAGAAGTTGCGGGCAAGCGAGGGCTTGCCCGAAATTCCTCCGGATGGAACCGAATAGGTTCTTCTGCACGGCAGCACAGTGCGACCCATCGGGTCGC
The DNA here is from genome assembly GCF_044452545.1 of Nocardia sp. NPDC051900. NCBI lineage: Bacteria > Bacillati > Actinomycetota > Actinomycetes > Mycobacteriales > Nocardiaceae > Nocardia > Nocardia sp. NPDC051900. The sequence goes on from NZ_JBITBU010000003.1 coordinate 337,813, forward strand.
ACTGTGCTGTGTTTTGCGCACGCGTAAGCGGGCGAAGCACGCAACCGGCGTGCGGTCGTGCCCAGAGAAATTGGGGCCGCCACCGCAGGCCGGTTAGTGCCGCCCTCCCTATGATGTGCTTACATATGCACTTTCGGCGCGGTTCGCCGACAGTCGTTCATGTCGAAGAGGATTCCCGGCCCAACCGGTCTGTCCGAATAGTCCGCGTTCGGCTATTGCGCCGGATTGATCGTATTTGCGCGAGGTCGATCAATTTCGAGCGCAGCCGGGCGCGGTGGTCCGATAGGCGCGCGAGACGTGCCTGCACGCTCCGCCCGGACTAAAGCCTTCGGACGGAGCAATCCACCGCGCTCACCCGGTCGGTCCGGACCACCACCGAGGCGGTCGGTGCGCGTTCCGCCAGCACGAGGCCGCCGCCGGGCGGCGAGTCAGCATGTCGCCGATCTGCGATGAGCAGGGTCGCGACCTTCCACGCGGGCCGAGCCAAGGCCGGACTGCCGGTCGCGACCCGGGCCGCGCGCCGGATCCGATCCACGGCCGGTACCGCGAGCACCACGATGCCCGCCGGGTAGAGCGCGATTGCACGGCCGACCCGCTGCCGAGCGCACGCCCAGACCGGACGACCCGGCGGCCGCCGAACCCACTGCGGCCGAACCCGTTTCAGCGGTCGGCCGGGCAGGGGCCGCATCGACCTCCGACCGCTGCCCCGGCACGGCCAGCGGAAGCCAGGGATCGCCGCTGTCGTCGCGCAGCGACTCGGGATCCACCGCGCACGATGGGCGGGAAAGTGGCACGTGGGCGGAAACCCTGCCGCCGCGCAGAGCGCGGCCCGCGACGGCGCCGGACGCTGCCTGCACACGGAACGCGCGACCTACTCTCATGCGCCGAGCCTTCCCCTCATCAGTCGAAGCGCAGTTCTGTGCCCGGTCGCCACTCTCACACGGGACTTTCCGAACGGACGGGTGCCCATACTAGACCCCGGCCCGCGAACGCGCCCGTCGACGGGCCAAGGCCGCTCAGGCGCCGTATACCGGCTCCGGCGGAGTCGCTTTGGCGATCAGGTCGGCCACGACCGGTCCGAGCTCGGCCGGATCCCAGCGGGCGCCGCGGTCGGCGGGCTCACCGTGCCGCCAGCCGTCGGCCAGCGCCACCTTGCCGCCTTCCACCTCGAAGACCCGCCCCGTCACCGCCGCCGACTGCGCACTGCCCAGCCATACGACCAGCGGAGACACGTTCTCCGGCGCCATCGCGTCGAAGCCGCTTTCCGGCGCCGCCATCATGTCCGCGAACACCGTCTCGGTCATCCTGGTGCGCGCGGACGGGGCGATCGCGTTCACCGTCACGCCGTAGCGGGCGAATTCGGCGGCGGCGGTCAGCGTCAGGCCCGCGATACCGGCCTTGGCCGCCCCGTAATTGCTCTGTCCGACGCTGCCCTGCAGTCCGGCGCCGGAGCTGGTGTTGATGATCCGTCCGTCGACCGGACGACCCGCCTTGGCCTCCGCACGCCAGTATTCGATCGCGTGCCGCATGGTCGCGAAGTGGCCTTTCAGGTGCACGCGGACCACCGCGTCCCACTCGTCCTCGCTGAGATTGACCAACATCCGGTCGCGCACGAACCCGGCGTTGTTGACCAGCACGTCCAGCTTGCCGAAGGTGTCGACGGCCTGGCGGACGAGCCTGCGGGCGCCTTCCCAGTCGGCGACGTCGTCGCCGTTGGCCACCGCCCGGCCGCCCAGCGCCTCGATCTCGGCGACCACCTGCGCGGCGGGCGTTTCCGCGGTGGCCGCGCCGTCGAGGGTCGAACCGATGTCGTTGACCACCACGCTGGCGCCCGCCGCGGCGAAAGCGAGGGCGTGCGCGCGGCCGATGCCCCGGCCCGCGCCGGTGACGATGACGACGCGCCCGGCGCAGATCTGCTCGGTGTCCATATGTGTCCTTCTTCGTGTGCGGTCTTGTTCAGGACTGCTGGTCGGCATTGGAAGCGGCGAGGAAGGCGGGCCGTTCGCCGCCGCCGTGCACCAGCAGGGTCGCGCCGCTGACGTATGCGGCCAGCGGCGAGGCCAGGAAGACGGCGCAGCGGCCGACGTCGTCGGGTCGGGCCATGCGACCCAGGGGAATGGTCCGGCCCACCGCGTCGACGCCGTCCTGATCGCCGTAGTGCAGTCGGCTCAGCTCGGTGTCGACCGGTCCCACCACCAGCGAGTTCACCCGAACCCTCGGCGCCCACTCGACGGCGAGCGAGCCGGTGAGACTGTCCACGCCAGCTTTCGCCGCGCCGTAGGCGGCGGTGCCCGGCGACGGACGGTGCCCGCTGACGCTGGAGATGTTCACGATGGAACCGCCCTCGTCCTGCCGCTGCATCACCGCGTTGGCGGCCTGCGCCAGCAGCAGCGGAGCGAGCAGGTTCAGCTCGACGATCTTGGCGTGGAACTTCTTGCTCGCCTCGGCGGCGAGTGCGAACGGAGCGCCGCCCGCGTTGTTCACCAGATGGTCGAGGCGGCCGTGGCGCTCGGTGATCGTGTCGATCAGGGCGCGCACCGCGTCCTCGTCCCGCACATCGCACGGCACGTAGTCGATCGAGCGGCCGTCGACTTCGACGGGCGCGTCAGCCGGTCGCCGCGCACAGGCCACGACGGTGGCGCCGGCGGCAAGGAACGCCTTGCTCACGCCCGCGCCCACACCGCGCACACCGCCCGTCACCAGAACGACGCGGCCGGACAGATCGATTTCGAGTGGCACCGTGCTAACCTACCAAGCAACTGCTTGCTTTGCCAATGCGTTCACACACGATGGGACTTGCCATGGGGATCAACCGCCACTCCGAATCGACCGGAATCAGCGTGGTCACGGTCGACTATCCGCCGGTCAACGCCATCCCCACGGACGGTTGGTTCGCCATCGCCGACGAAGTGCGCGCGGCGGGCCGCGACCCGGACACCAAGGTGGTGGTGCTGCGCGCGGAGAACCGCGGTTTCAACGCGGGTGTGGACATCAAGGAGATCCAGAGCAAGCCCGGCCATCAGGCGCTCATCGACGCCAATCACGGCTGCTTCGAGGCGTTCGCGGCGGTGTACGAGTGCCAGGTTCCGGTGATCGCGGTGGTACAGGGCTTCTGCCTCGGCGGCGGCATCGGTCTGGTGGGCAACGCGGATGTCGTGATCGCCTCCGACGACGCGACCTTCGGGCTGCCCGAGGTCGATCGCGGCGCGCTCGGCGCGGCCACCCACTTGGCACGGCTGGTGCCGCAGCACCTGATGCGCGCGCTGTTCTACACCGCGAGCACCATCACCGCCCAGCAGCTGCACCACTACGGCTCGGTGTACCAGGTGGTGCCGCGCGCCGAACTCGACGCCGCCGCCTTGGAGCTGGCCAAGAACATCGCGGCCAAGGACGGCCGGGTGATCCGGGCGGCCAAGCGGGCGCTGAACGGCATCGACGTGCAGGACGTGCACCGCAGCTACCGGTACGAGCAGGGATTCACCTTCGAACTCAACCTCGCCGGCGTCGCCGACGAGATCCGCGCCCGGTTCGACGACGACCTCGCGGCGCGCAAGAGCGGGCAGTGAGAGAGGAATTACCCATGCGAGACAAGCGGATGTCGCTCGACGAGGTCGTCGGCGAGCTGCGCAGCGGGATGACCATCGGCATCGGTGGCTGGGGGTCACGGCGCAAGCCGATGGCGCTGGTGCGAGCCATTCTGCGTTCGGACCTCACAGACCTGACCGTGGTCGGTTACGGCGGGCCAGATCTCGGGCTGTTGTGTTCGGCGGGGAAGGTGTGCAAGGCGTACTACGGCTTCGTGTCGCTGGATTCGGCGCCGTTCTACGACCCGTGGTTCGCCAAGGCGCGCACCGCGGGGGCGCTGGTCGCCCGTGAGATGGACGAAGGCATGCTCAAGTGCGGGCTGGAGGCCGCGGCGGCGCGACTGCCGTTCCTGCCGATCCGCGCCGGGCTCGGCTCGGACGTTCCGAACTTCTGGGAGGGCGAGTTGAAGACGGTCGAATCGCCCTACCCCGTCGACGGCACGCCGGAGACTCTGATCGCCATGCCCGCCCTGAATCTCGACGCGGCGCTGGTACACCTGAATCTCGGCGACGCGCACGGCAACGCCGCCTACACCGGCGTCGACCCCTACTTCGACGATCTGTTCTGCCTGGCGGCGCAGCGCCGCTACGTCTCGGTCGAGCGCGTCGTGGAGACCGACGAACTGGTGAAAACCGTCCCGCTGCAATCGCTGCTGCTCAACCGCATGATGGTGGACGGCGTGGTCGAGGCCCCCGGCGGCGCGCACTTCACCCTGGCGGCCGACGACTACGGCCGGGACGAGAAGTTCCAAAAGCACTACGTGGAGTCCGCGAAGACGCCGGAGTCGTGGCAGCGGTTCGTCGACACCTATCTGGCCGGCTCCGAGGAGCAGTACCAGGCCGCCGTCCGCCGATTCGCCGAGGAGGCGTGATGACCAGCACCGAGACCGTCACCCGCGCCGAGATCTGCGCCATCGCCTGCGCGGAGATCTTCAGCGGCGCGGGCGAGATCATGGCCAGCCCCATGTCGCCCATGTCCATCATCGGCGCGCGGCTGGCCAAGCTCACCACCGAACCGGATCTGCTGCTGTCCGACGGCGAGGCGCTGCTGTTCGCCGAGACTCCCCCGCTGGGCGGCAAAGCGCCGATCGAAGGCTGGATCCCGTTCCGGAGAGTCTTCGACGTGGTGGCGTCCGGGCGCAGGCACGTGGTGATGGGCGCCAATCAGATCGACCGGTTCGGCAACCAGAACCTTTCGGCGTTCGGCTCATTGCAGCAGCCGACCCGGCAGATGTTCGGTGTGCGTGGCGCGCCGGGAAACACGATCAATCACGCCACCAGCTACTGGGTCGCGCGGCACACCGAGCGCGTGTTCACCGAGAAGGTCGACATCGTCTCCGGGGTGGGATACGACAAGGTCGACGCGGCCGACCCGGCCTACCGCTTCCATCACCTGCACCGCGTGGTGACCAATCTGGGCGTCTTCGATTTCGAAGGTCCAGGCCACACCATGCGCGCACGCAGCCTGCACCCCGGCGTCACCGCCGACGAGGTCGCGGATAACACCTCGTTCGAGATCGCCGGGCTCGCCGAAGCGGGCGAGACGCGGCAGCCCACGGCCGAGGAGCTGCGGTTGATCCGTGAGGTGCTCGACCCCAAGAAGATTCGCGAAACCGAGGTCCCGTCATGAGCCCGCGCTTGCGTACCCCGCTGACCGATCTGGTCGGCATCGAACACCCGATCGTGCAGACCGGCATGGGCTGGGTCGCGGGCCCGAGCCTGGTGTCGGCCACCGCCGAAGCGGGCGGACTCGGCATCCTCGCCTCCGCCACCATGACCTTCGCCGAGCTCGAGGCGGCCATCGCGAAGACCAAAGCGCACACCGCGAAACCGTTCGGCGTGAACATCCGCGCCGACGCCGCGGACGCGTCAGAGCGGATCGATCTGCTGATCCGGGAGAAGGTGGCGGTCGCGTCGTTCGCGCTCGCGCCGAAGCAGGACCTGATCGCGAAGCTGAAAGACGCCGGGGTGGTGGTCATTCCGTCGATCGGCGCGGCCAAGCACGCGGTCAAAGTCGCATCGTGGGGTGCGGACGCCGTGATCGTGCAGGGCGGCGAGGGCGGCGGACACACCGGCCCGGTGGCCACCACCCTGCTGCTGCCCTCGGTGCTGGACGCGGTGGACATTCCCGTGGTCGCCGCGGGCGGATTCTTCGACGGGCGTGGTCTGGCCGCCGCCCTGGCGTACGGCGCGGCGGGTGTCGCGATGGGCACGCGGTTCCTGCTCACCCAGGAGAGCACCGTCCCCGATGCGGTCAAGCAGGAGTACCTGCGGCGACAGCTCCAGGACACGGTGGTGTCGCTCAAGGTCGACGGCATGCCGCACCGCGTGCTGAACACCGAACTGGTTCAGCGGCTTGAGCATTCGGGCCGTTGGCGCGGCCTCACCGCAGCGGTGGGCAACGCGGCCCGGTTCAAGAGCATGACCGGCATGAAATGGTCCACGATGGTCCGCGACGGCTTGGCCATGCGAAAGACCAAGGACCTCAGCTGGTCTCAGGTCGTCATGGCCGCGAACACGCCGATGCTCCTGCGCGCCGGATTGGTCGAGGGCAACACCCAGGCGGGCGTGCTCGCGGCGGGACAGGTCACGGGGATCATCGACGACCTGCCCACGTGCAAGGAACTGATCGATCGGATCGTCACCGACGCGGTGGAGCGGATCGAGACGATCGCGGCGCTGGCCGGAGACAAGCAGTCGGCGGGAACAGGGTCGGACTGAGGGATTGCGGCCGCCGGTTCGCCCTGGTGCCGCCCTGCCCGTGTCCAACTCGAAAGGGACCGACATCGGGCGACCCCCCGCATAGCCGGCCGGGCGAAGCGAGCCATGACCTCGAAGCCGACCTCGCGGTGGCCGACCGCCTACATGCAGTGATAACGGCTGATTTGCCCATAATCTGGATGGTCCCGCAACAGCGTCTTACGCTGGACTGACAACGACATAAAAGGGTTCGCCTGTCGATCGCCACATTGCGCCAGCCCGCCGTGCGACAGGCGAACCGTCGGACTCGATCACCATCCCTCGACTCGAGCGGAGGCCGCGATGCCCGCGACGAACGAGATCTCCGTGCGCAGTACCGCTTTCGACCATGGCGACCCGATTCCAGTGGTCTACACCTGCAAGGGCAGGAACGAGCCGCCGCCGCTGAACTGGACGATGCCCCCGGAAGCCGCCACATCGGCGCTGATCGTCGACGACCCGGACGCCCCGAGCGGCCTGTTCACCCATTGGGTGGTCAGCAATATCCCGACGACCACCACGTCCAGCGCGGAGGGGCAGACACCCGCGGGCGGGGTGGTCAGCCTCAACAGCGCGAAGCGCGCCGAATACTTCGGACCGTGCCCACCCGCAGGCACCGGCGTCCACCATTACCGATTCATCGTCTACGCGCTCTCGCGTCCCGTGAAGGTGGACGCGCGGACGTCGGCGAACGACGCGAGGTCCGCGATCGTCGACGCGAGCATCGGAGACGGCCAGCTCATCGGCACCTATACCGTCGACTAGCCACCTCACCCGCCAGGCGAGGGTGCGCCCCGCCTGACGCCTCGTCGAGTGGCACATAACGGAGGGTCTACTCGCGGTTCGCCTCAGCCATGTACCACTCGACTGACGGGTGCCTACCTTGCGGCGCTCTCCGCCTTCGATCGGCGCGAGAGGCCCACAGCGGAGGCTTGCATGCCGTGTGTGCGCTGGGCCGTGTCTATGTGTGCGCTGTGAACCGGAGCATCAGATCCGGGTACTCGGCTACGAGTTGTTCACCGCCGTGCCGTGAGCGAACTCGTGCGTCACCCACGGTGGGGCGCCGCGCGGTAGGCGGGCCGGGTGACGTTCACAGGCCGAAGGTTTCGCGTGCGCGGTTTTTCCATTCCTCGATCAGCCGGCGTGCTTGCCGGTCGAATTCTTCCCGGTCGGCCGCGGGCCAAGTATCGGGGTCGGTGTCGAGGCCACGTTCGGTGACGAACCGCATGAAATGGGTGGAGGTGGCTTTGCCGCGGGCCTCGATGAACTCACGTTCTTCCGGGGTGGGAGTCACAGTTTCTTCATCCCGTGCCATGACGATCCTTTCATCAGTTCCTCGCCGAGTTTCAGCTTGTCACCGGTGAGCATGACCAGTTCCTGGGGTGAGGGATATCCCACCGGCGGTCCGTCGAATCGTGTGCGCATGTCCTGAAGTAGCGCTGTGTCGGCGGGGCTCAGCGTGCCAATTTCCCCGTCGAGCAGTGAGTCGATCCTCGATCTCATGCTGTTGACGGACTTCGCCAGTTTCACCGGATCCGGGTTCCAGTCGTAGCCGGCCTTGGCCCAGGCGACCGCGCCGTCGAGTGAGTCGTCTTGCCGCAGTCTCGTGGCGGTCAACTCTATTCTGTCCACACCCGATCGACGGAAGTAGTCCTCTGTGGATGCGGCGAAGGCAGTGGAGAATCCCTTGCCCGTGAAGCCTTCGTTCAGTTCGGTGAGGTCATGGGTGACTACGAGCCTCCCGTCGTTGTCGCGCGTGAAGCTGTAGAGCAGCGAGCCGGCGTCTTCTCCGCCGGGACCGGAGATCTTCGCGGTGAACCCCACGTTGTCGGGGTGAATGCTTCCGTCCTCGCGTTCCCAAGGCCGTTCGTACCAGGCGCCGAGATCCTCGAGGTGATAGGGACCGTACTTGCGCTGTAGTCCTCCCAACTCCCGGGTCAGGTCGTAGTCGTCGAGATCGCCGCGCCGAGCGCCGTCGAAGAGGTCACCCAGCGGCCGCATATGCGACAGATCGGTGAGCGGTGTCCGCCCGGAGCGTGCGGCGACAGGAGCCGAACCGCCCGCGGCCTCGCTCGGTTCTCGGGTGCCCGCGATCCGGTCGTATCCGTCCTGGTCGCTTCTTCGGATGACGCGGTCGGTTTCTCTGACGCCTTCGGCTTTGCCGTGTATCCAGGCATTGTGACCCTCGGCTTGGCGCCGCAGCATTCCGCGCAGATCGTCACGGACTCGCCTGAACAACTCCCTGACAGCATTGGCCCCCGGACCCCTCATCTAATCAGCGCTCCACTGCCACCGATCGGATGCAGGGCAGCATCATCGAGCCAAAGCAGCACGAGCTCAACGATGTTCGCCACCCCCGAACTGTACAGAAAAGATGGTCACTAATAATTGAACAGTCGAACGTTACGAACATTTCGAATACGTGGAACTTCCAATTCGGCGTTATCGACCGCCCGGAAGCGCGAGCGTGTCAGGATTCCGCTCACCTGCGCCACTATGCTCCGGTTTCCGCCGCGCTCGGCCTCACCCGTCGGCGACTGTTGCGACCCCGTGAACCGCCCAGTAGCGTCGATCCCAGCTTGCAGGGGGCGGAGGAGCCGGTCCGGCCCCCGTCGATGCGTTACGGCCCCGGCGGTGAGGAACCGATGACGAGCTGGGGGAAAGTCTTGCGCGGCGCGGTGCTCGCCACCAGCGCGGTGGTAGCGCTGGCTGGGTGTAGTGACACCACCGGGGGCACACCGACTCAGACCACGTCGGCGCCCCCGACGAGCTCGGCCACGAAGTCGCCCGATCCCGATGCCGCGCTGTGGAATCCTTGCGATCTGCCTGAGTCAGCGATATCGGGGACAGGCTTGGACCCGGCAAGCAAAGAAAAAGACGTTGCTGGGGTGGACTTCACCGGTTGGAAGGTGTGTGGCTGGCGAGCGAGCTCACGCTGGTACGACCTGACGATCTTCTCCGGGACGCCGACACTCGACGAGTACATGCAGCGTCCTGACTTCGAGCACTTCGTGCCACAGACCGTCGGCTCACGTCGCGCCGTCGAATTCTTGGATGTCGGCGACACTCAACGTCTCGGTTGCAGCATCGCGATCGCAGTGCGGGGAGGAACGGTGTCGTTCGGTGTCCTCACCCGGTATTCAGTTGGCAAGCAGGGCGATCCGTGCGTCCAAGTTCACCGCCACGTAGACGATTTGGCGAAGTACCTGCCCGGAAGCTGAGGAGAAGCCATGATATCGGGCGCAGACGGGCAAGAATGGCGAAGGGTTCTGGACCTGGCCAACTCGGGTGAGATCGCCTTACATCCCGACGTGGGACGTGGGCTGGACAAGGCCTGCGACGATTACCTGAACCGGCTCGACGGATTGCTGCAAATGACGCGGCGCGTCAGACTCGTGAGTGGGTTCGGCGGTTTTCCTTCGAGCAATGCCCTGCAAGAGAAGTTCAGCCTGAAATCGACCGGCACCGAGCAATCCTTGGACGCCGTACTCATGCAGCACATCGACGCGGTAAAGATCGCGAAAGAGGTTGTCGCCAAAGCAATCGCCAACTTCGTCGAGCTGGACCAGTCGAGAGCCGACCAGTTCACCGGCTTGGACGCGCAACCATGACCTACGAGGAGTACCGTGCCCGGATCATCGCCGCGCAGGAGCAGTGGAATCGGGAGCGTGACACGATCTACGACTTCACCAGCCGGTTGGGCACGTCGTTCCAGGGGGAATACGAGCCGCCGCGCATTCCGGGACCGGACAACTACGACAGCATGACGTTGGCGCAGATGGTCGACGCCGTGAACGCGATGCGGCCGGGTACGGTGCGCGAGGCGTCGGAGGCCTGGTTGAACATCGGGATGAATCTGACCGGTGCGATTCAGGCGTTCAACGAGCAGTTCGGCCGCACCGTGACCGGGGACGGCACGAATCCGGGCTGGACCGGGCAATCCGGGAAAGCGGCCGCGGACGCGGTGACGAACTACCGGAATCAGTCGGGGAATCTCGCGGATGCCGCGTGTCTGGTGAGTTTCAAGCTGTCGGAGATGCATACCGGTCTCGAGCAGACGCAGGCATTGATGCCGCAGGCCACCGAACGCCCGGACCTGAGGGATAAGACGCTGCCCCAAGACGGTGTCATGAAGGCGGGCGATTACACCGAAGAGGAGGCGACGCAGGAAGCGAGGCGGATTCTGCGGACGGTGTACGGCCAAGTCGCGAATCAGACCGACCACGGTGTGCCCGTCCTGCCCACGGCCCCGCAGATCGTGGCAGATCCCGGGCAGCAGCCGGGTATCTCGTCACCTGGCGCTTCGAATACCTCCGCACCGCAGACGACGACTACCGAGTCGAACCAGCCCGAAGCCGCGCAACCGGAGACCACCGACCGATCCGACGACGGCCCGCGACAATCGCCCGAGAACAACCCCGCCACCACTCCGCAGGCAGTCACCCCGGCGGGTGCGGACCAGTCGACCGGCGTACAACCGACGACATCGAACACGCCGTCGACGACACCGAGCAGCACCACTACGCCGAGCCCGAACTTCACCACCGCTCCGGCGACGCCTGGTCGGCCCGGGACGACGAGCCCGAATACACCCGGGCGTCCCGGCGCCCCCGTCGTATCCGGTGCACCGAACATCACCGGAACTCCCGCACCGGGCCGCAACGTCCCGGCCGGTCCGCAGCAGCCGAACGCGCTGCGGGCCGCCACGGCGACCGGAGCCCAGACGGCGCGAACCGGCACGACCGGAACGAGCGGCATCGCCCCGGGGATGGGGTCTCGCGGCAAGGACGACGAACGCGAGACATCGGGCGTCAAGGACTATCTGATCAGCCAGCACCACGGCGAGGAACTCACCGGTCTGGATTCCTTGCCGAAGGCCGTTCCTCCGGTCATCGGAGACAACCCGCATGGCTGACTGGCGCTTCACCGGGCAGGAATTCGAAATCCTTTGGTCCGCCTATGGTCGCGACCGTCTGCCGTACCCGCTGCAATATCGTCCGGAAGAGATGGATTTCGCCGATCTGAAGCGTCAACGCGAGGAAGCGGTCGACGCGCTGCTCGGGCGATACGCCGTCGAGCTGGAACAGGCGCTGGACGTATTGCTGGAGCCGGAGGTACGGGTCGAGTCCAAAGGCATGGGCGGCCCGGACATGTCGATCGTGTTCCGTTTCCACGGCGCGGTACGCGGGCAGGCCGGGGCCACCCTGGTCCAGCTCCCCGGCCACGCACCGGACACCGGAGCTGACGTGATCGTGAGTTATTGCGCCGCGGGGCGAGTCGCCGCCAAAGCGGTGGCCGCGCTGCCGAAGATGCCTGCGGGCACGCATCCGCCGATCGAAGTGCGCCGCGAAGAAGTAACCGCCGATCGGGAACGGCCGGTGCGCAAGCCGTACGAGGTCGGCACCGTGGCGCGGCTGGACCAGATCTTCAAGCGGGAACGCCTCGGGCTGGGCGAGGTCACGGTGTTCGCCGGCCCGGCCGTCGACGCCCGCCCGAGTTTCGGGCGCGGTTTCTGGTGGATGGACTACACGGATGGCCGCTACTACGTGAGAACGGGCGACCCCATCGTCGCCAAACCGCTCGCCCCCGCCGCTATGGCGGCCGAGATCAACCGTCTCACCGTGCTGACCCAGCGTTACTACCGCGAGGACCGCGAACACGACGAGTACCTGCGCTCACAGCGATAAGGACCGCGCGAACGGCGGGTCCACCAGAGCCGTGGCGCCATCAATGATGGGTCGACTCAGGGGCAGTCGGATCACGAGGTGCAATCCGACTGACCACGACCCGTCGCCATCCGCGACATACGAGCGGCATGTCGAACTTCTCGGCGTGCCGCTCGCTCGCGCGGATCAGCGCGGCAGGCGCTCGATGATGGTGGCGTTGGCGGTGCCGCCGCCCTCGCAGATGGTGAGCAGGCCGTAGCGGCCCTCGATCCGTTCGAGCTCGTTGAGCAGCGTCGCGAAAAGCTTCGCGCCGGTCGCGCCGAGCGGGTGACCGAGGGCGATGGCGCCGCCGTTGACGTTGACCTTCTCGGGATTCGCGCCGGTCTCCTTCAGCCAGGACAGCACCACGGGCGCGAACGCCTCGTTGATCTCGATCACGTCGATGTCATCGATGGTGAGACCGGACTTCTCCAGCGCCCACTTGGTCGCCGGGATCGGCGCGGTGAGCATGTAGATCGGGTCCGCGCCGCGCGCGCTCACGTGGTGGATGCGCGCTCGCGGCGTCAAGCCGTACTCCCGCACCGCCCAGTCCGAAGCGAGCAGGGTGGCGCTGGCGCCGTCGGAGATCTGGCTGGCCACCGCGGCGGTCAGCGGGCTGCCCTCGGCCAGCGCGGGCAGCGAAGCCATCTTCTCCAGGCTGGTCTCGCGCGGGCCCTGGTCGATCCAGAAATCGCCGACCGGCACGATCTCGTTGTCGAAGCGGCCGTTCTTGATCGCGTCGCGGGCCCGCTCGTGGCTGCGCAGCGCCCAGCGTTCCATTTCCGCCCGGCTGATGTCCCACTTCTCGGCGATCAGCTGGGCCGCGCGGAACTGGGTCACCTCGGCGGTGCCGTAGCGGTGATCCCAGCCCTGCGATCCGACGAACGGCGAGTCGAAGCCGTACTCCTTGCCCGCGAACATGGCCGCGGAGATCGGGATCGCGCTCATGTTCTGCACGCCGCCCGCGACGATCACCTCGGCGGTGCCGCTCATGATGGCTTGGGCGCCGAAATTGATGGCCTGCTGGCTGGATCCGCACTGCCGGTCCACCGTGACGCCGGGCACCTCTTCGGGATAGCCCGCGGCCAGCCACATGGTGCGGCCGATGTTGCCCGCCTGGGGGCCGACGTTGTCGACGCAGCCGACGATGACGTCGTCCACATTCCCCGGGTCGATCGGGTTGCGGTCCAGCAGGCCGCGCAGCGCGGCCGCGCCCAGATCGGCCGGGTGCACGCCCGCCAGTGCGCCGCCGCGCTTGCCGACCGGGGTGCGTACCGCATCGATCACGTAGGCGTCCCGCAGCGGGGCATACGGACGACGGGACGCGGAAGGTGCTGACATGTAAGGACTCCTACGTGGTGCGCTCGCCGGCGGTGAGCCCGTCGAGCACGATGGTCAGGTACTGCTTCGCGAGGTTCTCGACGGTGACCGAGCCGCCGGGGCGGTACCACCGCACCGCGACCCACACCGTGTCACGCAGGAACCGGTAGGCCAGTTCGACATCCAGCTCCGGCCGGAAACTGCCGTCCTGGACGCCGTTGGTCAGCACCCGGTGCCACAGCTCGCGGAATTCGCGGTTGTACGCGGCGATGTAGGTGAACCGCTCCGAGTCGCGCAGCCGCTTCGCCTCGGCCTGGTAGATCGCCACCGCGGCGTGCCAGCGGTCGAACGACTCGTAGGACGCGAGCACCAAGGCTTCCAAGGTGTCTCGCGAACTCAGACCGGAGGCGACGATCTCGCGGTAGCGGCCGAACAGTTCGTCCAAGAACCCGCGCAGGATCTCGTCCACCATCGACTCCTTGGAATCGAAGTGGTGATAGAGGCTCCCCGATAGGATCCCGGCCGCGTCGGCGATGTCGCGCACTGTGGTCGCGCGCAATCCCCGCTCGGCGAACAATTCGGCCGCCAAGGCGAGCAACTCGCTGCGCCGTGCTGATTTAGAGGCGTCTGGTGCGGGCACACGGCCATCATACAACCAAGCATTTGCTTGGTACAGCGGCCCCGTTCAACGGGCCGAATAGCGCAGCGGCGAGGACACCGAGAGATCGGCGAGCAGGCGATCGCAGATGATCACCGGCGAGACGCCCGCGCGCGCCATCCTGGCGACGAGCGCGAGACGACGTTCGCAGCTGTCCCACTCCACGGTGAGCTGACCGCGATCGGGACCGGCGTCCACCGTAGCCATCACCCGCGGCGGGCCGCCGCGCACCGGCTCCTCGCTCAGCTTGAGCACCATGCCGCGCTGCCAGGCGTGGTAGGTGTCCATGTCGGCCCCGATCACCAGTTTGTCGGTGGCCGCGCACAGGCCCTGCGCGATCTCGTCCGAGAAGGTCACCTGGTCGAAACGGAATTTCCGGCATTTCGCGACCACCGCGAGCAAGTCGGCGCGCACCTCGCACAGCAAGTCCGTCTGGCGCTGCCTGCGCTGCTCCTGCTCGCTCTCCGTGCTGTCGGCGCTGAGTCCGATGCGCCGGGCGCGCTCGCGATCGCGCGCCAGATCGGCCCGCAGGGCGCCCCGCGGATCGCGGGCGACCTCTCCCTCGTCGACGGCGTGCTGCTCGAGAATCCGCTCGGCCGCCGTGGCGACCGCGCTTTCGGAGGTGTGCTCGATGAGCTCGGCGCCGAGGGTGAGGGCCGAGAGGACGAGGCTGTCGAGCCGCCGCCTGGCCAGCACGACTTCGCGCACCACATCGAGTTCCAGTTGTTCGCGGGCAGGTGGGCGATCGCGACCCATAGCCATCGCCCCCTTGAAGAGCGCTGATCCGATCTCATCCAGCATGGCACACCGCGCCACGCTCCGGCTCGTCCTTTTCCACCTGATCAGCCGCCCATTTCACGCGGCAGCCGCGATACGAGAAGGCGATCGCAATACGGCGTGGAAGATCTCTCCGGGCGTGGCGGACGAACGGCTGCTCGATGGTCGCCGGGGTGCGCTCGTCCGCCTCATGCAGAGCGGACGAGCCCGAAAAGCCCGTGGCTCAGGCGCGTTGGCTGCTGATCGAGACCACCTCGCCGGTCAGGTAAGTGGTGTAGTCACTGGCCAGCATCGCGATCGTGGCGGCGACCTCCCAGGGCTCGGCCGCGCGGCCGAACGCCTCGCGCTCCGACAGCCGGTCGAGCAGCTCGGTCGAGCTGACCTTATCCAGGAAGGCGTGCCTGGCGATGCTCGGGGCCACCGCATTGATCCGGACGCCGAGTTCGGCAGCCTCGATTGCGCTGCACCTGGTCAACGCCATGACGCCCGCCTTGGCCGCCGCGTAGTGCGCCTGGCCGTACTGCGCGCGCCAGCCGAGCACGCTGGCGTTGTTCACGATCACGCCGCCGTGGCCCGCGTCGCGGAAGTAACCGAGGGCGGCCCTGGTGCAGCGGAAGGTGCCGTTGAGGGTGATGTCGAGGACGCGGTCCCACTGCTCGTCGGTCATGTCGACCACGGGCGTCTCCCCGCCCAGCCCGGCGTTGTTGACCATGACGTCGATGCGGCCGACGGCCTCGGCGGCGCCGCGGATCAGCGCGTTCACCTGTTCGGTGCTCTGCACGTCGCACGGGATCGAGGCGACCCGCCGGTCCGGGAACTCGGCGGCCAGCTCGGTCGCGGTCTCGGCCAGACGCCGCTCGTGCCAGTCGGAGACCACCACGTCCGCGCCCTCGGCCAGCAGCCTGCGCGCGGTGGCCGAGCCGATGCCGGTGCCCGCCGCCGCGGTGATCACGGCCGAACGTCCGGTCAGCAGGCCGTGCCCAGGAACGGGCGCGGGGGCGACCGACAGCGGCCCGGTCACGGGCGGGCCTCGCGCGGCAGGCCGAGCACCCGCTCGGCGATGATGTTGCGCTGCACTTCGTTCGAACCTCCGTAGATGGTGTCGGCGCGGGTGAACAGATACAGCCGCTGCCATTCGTTGAGATCGTTCTCGCCCGCCACCAGGCCGCGGGCGCCGAGCACGGCCATCGCCAGCTCCCCCAGCCCGCGATGCCAATTGGCCCACAGCAGTTTCGCCACCGAGGCCTGGCCAGCGCCGTCGTCCACGCCCGCGCCCTCCATCGTGCGCATGGCGTGCGCGCGCAGCACGCGCAACCCGACCCAGGCGCGGTCGATCCGGTCGGCGATCAGCGGGTCGTCGGCCGCGCCGGTGCGGCGGGCCAGAGCCTCGATGTCGGCCAGTTCGCGGGCGAACCGGATCTGCTGACCCAAGGTGGAGATGCCGCGCTCGAAGGTGAGCGTGCCCATGGCGATCCGCCAGCCGTCGCCCGGCTCGCCGACCACCAGGTCGGCCGCGGTGCGGGCGTTGTCGAAGAAGACCTCGTTGAATTCCGAGGTCCCGGTCAGCTGAATGATCGGACGCACGTCGATGCCCGGCTGCCGCATCGGGACCAGCAGGTAGGACAGACCCTTGTGCCTGGCGGAGCCGCGCTCGGTGCGGGCGACGACGAAGCACCAGTCGGCCACGTGAGCCAGCGAGGTCCAGATCTTCTGCCCGTTGATCGACCACTCGTCGCCGTCCAGGTGCGCCGAGGTGGTGATGGCGGCCAGGTCGGAGCCTGCGCCGGGCTCCGAATAACCCTGGCACCACAGTTCGCTGACGTTGCGGATGCCGGGCAGGAAGCGGTCCTTCTGGGCCTGGGTGCCGAACGCGAGCAAGGTCGGGCCGAGCAGTTCCTCGCCGACGTGCGACACCCGCGCGGGGGCGTTCGCCTTGGCGTACTCCTCGTGGAAGATGACCTGCTGGCGCACCGTGGCCTCGCGGCCG
The DNA here is from genome assembly GCF_044452545.1 of Nocardia sp. NPDC051900. NCBI lineage: Bacteria > Bacillati > Actinomycetota > Actinomycetes > Mycobacteriales > Nocardiaceae > Nocardia > Nocardia sp. NPDC051900. The sequence goes on from NZ_JBITBU010000003.1 coordinate 354,583, forward strand.
CCGTACTCCTTCGGCCAGCCCAGGCAGGTCCACCCGGCCGCGGCCAGGTGCCGGTCCCAGGCCAGGCGTTCGTCGAACGCCTCGTGTTCGCGGCCGGGACCGCCGAGGCCGCGCAGCGCGCGGAATTCGCCGTTGAGGTTCTCCTCCAGCCACTCGCGCACTTCGGCGGCGAATCGCTCGTCCTGCACGGCGGAAAACCGCCCGGCCGGAGCGGCGGTGTCGGATTCTGAGGTCTGGATCGCACCCACGCCGGTAGGATAACCTACCAAGCACTTGCTTTGTAGAGTGCACGCATAACTCGCTCGCGGACGGTAAGGACAACCGTGACAACCCCTGCACAGACGACACCGATGGCACTGCACCACGCCGCTCGGACCTTCGGCGACGCCCCGGCGATCGCCGACGGCGAGGTGCGGCTGAACTGGGCCCAGTTGCTCGAGGCGGTCCAGGAAGTGGCACGGGCGCTCATCGCACGCGGGGTGCGGACGGGCGACCGGGTGGCCATGTGGGCGCCCAATACCCACCACTGGGTGATCGCCGCGCTCGCCGCGCACTACGCGGGCGCGGCGCTGGTGCCGCTGAACACCCGCTACGTGGCCGACGAGGCCGCCGACGTGCTCGGACGGGTGGACGCGAAGGCCCTGTTCATCGCGGGGCCCTTCCTCGGCCGCGACCGTTTGGCCGAACTGCGCACGTCCGATCTGGCCATCGACACGGTGGTGGTGATCCCGGTCGAACCCGGCACGGAGAACACCGACATCGCCGCGCTGGACTGGTCGGAACTCGCGACCGTCGCCGCGCCGGTCACCGTGGCCGAAGCCGAGGAACGCGCCGAGTCGGTCCGCCCCGACGACATTTCAGACATCCTGTTCACCTCCGGCACCACCGGCCGCAGCAAGGGCACGCTGGTCGCGCACCGGCAGGCGCTTTCGGTGGTGCGGGCCTGGGCGGAGTGCGCCAGCTTGCGGGGCGACGACCGGTATCTGGTGGTGAACCCGTTCTTCCACAACTTCGGATACAAGGCGGGCATCCTCGCCTGCCTGGTCACGGGCGCCACGATCATCCCGCAGGTCACCTTCGACGTACCGGAGACGATGCGGCGGATCGGCGCGGAGCGGATCACCGTGCTGCCCGGTCCGCCGACGATCTACCAGACGATCCTGGATTTCCCGCGCCGCGCCGAATTCGACTTGAGCTCCCTGCGCGTGGCCGTCACCGGAGCGGCGACGGTGCCGGTGGTGCTTATCGAGCGGATGCGCTCGGAACTGGCCTTCGACGTCGTCATCACCGCCTACGGCCTGTCCGAGAGCGCGGGTTTCGGCACCATGTGCCGCGTCGATGACGACGCCGAGACCATCGCGAACACCTGCGGCAGGCCGATCGCGGATTTCGAATTGCGCCTCGGCGAGGCGGGCGAGGTCCTGCTGCGCGGGCCGAACGTGATGCTCGGATACCTGGACGACCCGGAAAGCACCGCGGAGACGATCGACGAGGACGGCTGGCTGCACACCGGCGACATCGGCACGGTCGACGACCGCGGATACCTGACGATCACCGACCGGCTCAAGGACATGTACATCTCCGGCGGCTTCAACGTCTACCCCGCCGAAGTGGAACAGGCGCTGGCCCGGCTGGACGGCGTCGCGGAGTCGGCGGTCATCGGCGTGCCCGACACCAGGATGGGCGAGGTGGGCAAGGCGTACGTGGTGCGCAAGCCCGGCTCGGGCCTCACCGAGGACCAGGTGCTCGCCCACGCCACCACCGTGCTGGCCAATTTCAAAGTGCCGCGGTTCGTCGAGTTCCGCGACCAGCTGCCCTACAGCGCCGCCGGGAAAGTGCTCAAGCGTCAACTACGTGAGGAGAAGTCGTAATGTCGGAACCGGCAACCCCGGACGAGGGTCCGGCGATCCCGGACGAAGGTGAGGTCGTCACCTACGAGCGGCGCGGACGCGTCGCGATCGTCACGCTGAACCGGCCGGACTACCGCAACGCGCAGAACTCGGTGATGACCTACGCCCTCGACGCCGCGTTCGAGCGCGCCGTGGAGGACCCCGAGGTCGGAGTGATCGTGCTCGCGGGCAACGGCAAACACTTCAGCGCCGGGCACGACATCGGCACGCCCGGCCGCGACCACCACGTGCGGTACCAGAACAAGGCCGCGCTGTGGTGGGACCACGTGGACCGGGCCGGCGGCGACCAGCGCTTCGCCCGCGAGCTCGAGGTCTACCTCGGCATGTGCAGGCGCTGGCGGGAGATCCCCAAGCCGACCATCGCCATGGTGCAGGGCGCCTGCATCGCGGGCGGGCTCATGCTGGCCTGGGTGTGCGATCTGATCATCGCCTCCGACGACGCGTTCTTCTCCGATCCCGTGGTCCGCATGGGCATTCCGGGCGTCGAGTACTTCGCGCACCCGTGGGTGATGGGTCCGCGCGCGGCCAAGGAGTTCCTGTTCACCGGCGACCGGTTCGGAGCCGCGCAGGCCAAGGAGTGGGGCATGGTCAACCGGGTGGTGCCGCGCGCCGAACTGGAGGCCGAAACCCTCGCGCTGGCCGAGAAGATCGCCACCATGCCGCAATTCGGTCTCGCGCTGACGAAGAAAGCGGTCAATCAGGCCGAGGACCTGATGGGCATGCGCTCGGGCATGGATTCGGTCTTCGGCCTGCACCACTTCGCGCACGCGCACAACGCCGAGGTCGGCGCCGACTCGCTGGGCGGCATGAACGCCAAGTCGATGAAGGCCTCCGCGAGCACCGCAGAACAGAACGGAACGACCTAGTGGATCTGGATCTCGATCTGACGACCCAGGAATTCCAGCGGGAGGTCCGCGAATTCCTGGCCGCGAACAAACCCGCGAAACCGCTGCCCTCCATGGACACCAAGGCGGGATTCGAGGCGCACCGCGCGTGGGAGCGCACCCTCGCCGACGCCCGGCTCTCGGTGGTGGCATGGCCGGAGGAGTTCGGCGGGCGCGATGCCTCGCTGCTGGAGTGGGTGCTGTTCGAGCAGGAGTACTACGCGGCGGGCGCGCCGGGGCGGGTCAGCCAGAACGGCATATTCCTGCTGGCGCCAACCCTTTTCGAGCACGGCACCACGGAACAGCTGGAACGGATCATGCCGCGGATGGCGCGCGGCGACGACATCTGGGCGCAGGCGTGGTCGGAGCCCGAAGCGGGCAGCGACCTGGCCGGTATCCGCTCGACCGCCCGGCGCACCAACGGCGGCTGGCTGCTGAGCGGCCAGAAGACGTGGAGTTCGCGCGCCGCCTTCGCGGACTGGGCCTTCGGACTGTTCCGCAGCGACCCGGAGGCCGAGCGGCACAAGGGCCTCACCTACGTGATGTTCCCGCTGACCGCCGACGGGGTCTCGGTGCGCCCGATCCCGCAGCTGGACGGCGAACCCGGCTTCGCGGAGATCTTCCTCGACGACGTGTTCGTGCCCGACCGCGACGTCATCGGCGCGCCCGGCGAGGGCTGGCGCGTCGCGATGAGCACCTCCAGCAACGAACGCGGCCTCTCGCTGCGCAGCCCCGGGCGGTTCAGCGCCACCGCGCGACGGCTGATCGATTTGTGGCGCGAGGCGGGCGACGAGGACAACACCGCGCAGCGCGACGCGGTGGTGGACGCCTGGATCGGCAGCGAGGCCTACCGGCTGCACACGTTCGGCACGGTCACCCGGCTCAACGAAGGCGGCAAGCTCGGCGCGGAATCCTCGATCACGAAGGTGTTCTGGTCCGAACTCGACATCGCCATGCACGAGACCGCGCTCGAGGTGCTCGGTCCGGCGGCGGAACGTTCCGGGCCGTGGACGGACGGATACCTGTTCGCGCTGTCGGGACCGATCTACGCGGGCACCAACGAGATCCAGCGCAACATCATCGCCGAGCGGCTGCTCGGACTACCGAGAGGAAGCAGCCGATGAGATTCGCGCTCAGTCCCGAACAACTCGATTTCGCCGCCAGCCTGCGCAAACTGCTGGAGGCGGGCCGCGCGCCCTCCGCCGTGCGCGCGTGGGCGTCCGGCGACAGCGGGCCCGGTCGCGCGTTGATCCGGCAACTGGCCGAGGCCGGTGTGCTGGGTCTGGCCGTGGCGGAGGAGCACGGCGGCATCGGCGCCGAACCGATCGATCTGGTCGTGGCGTTCCAGGAGATCGGCCGGGCAGCCGTGCCGGGACCGGTGCTGGAGACCGCCGCCGCGATTCCGGCTCTGCTGCAAGCGCTTCCGGGCCGTGATCCGGCCGAGCGCTGGCTGCCCGGCTTCGCGGAGGGCACGGCGCTGGGCACCGTCGCCTTCGCGAGCGGTGTCGCGCTGGACGCCGACACCGCCGAGGTGGTCCTGCTGGCCGGTGAGCAGCTGTCCCTCGGGCACCGCAGCGGCCTGGTGCGATCGGTCGATCCCGCCCGCCGCCTGTTCACGGTCGCCGCGGCCGAGCCCGTCGCCGAGGGTGGGCAGGTCGCCGCGGCCGTGGCCGCCGGTTTCGACACCGGCGCGCTGGCCTGCGCGGCCCAGCTGCTCGGCGCGGGAAAGGCCCTGCTGCACGCGTCCACCGAATACGCCAAGCAGCGCAAGCAATTCGGTAAACCGATCGGCGAGTTCCAGGCTGTGAAGCAGAAGCTGGCCGACGTGCTCATCGCGCTGGACCTGGCCGAGCCGCTGCTCTACCGGGCCGCGCTGACCATGACCGGACCAACTCGGAGCCGCGACGTCTCGGCCGCCGTGATCGCCTGCGGCGACGCCGCCTACCGCGCGGCCCGCACCGCGCTCCAGGTACACGGCGCGATCGGTTACACCGCCGAGTACGACCTGTCGCTGTGGCTGACCAAGGTGACCGCGCTGCGTTCGGCCTGGGGCACACCGGACCTGCATCGCGCCCGGATCGCACGGGCGCTGCGGGAGGACACCGACCAGGAACGCGCCGAGCGAGGCATCGCATGACCGCCGAACACCAGGAATTCCTCGCCTCGGTGCGTGCACTGCTGACCAAGCACGCCGGGTCCGCGGCGGTGCGCGCCGCGATGGACAGCGAACTCGGCTACGACCCGGCGCTGTGGCGGCTGCTGTGCGAGCAGATCGGCGTCGCGGCGCTGGCGATTCCCGAGGAATACGGCGGCTTCGGTGCGAGCCTGGTCGAATCCCTGCTGGTGGTGGGCGAATTGGGTCGCACGCTCGCCGGGGTTCCGATGCTCGGCTCCGCCGTTCTCGGTGGACAGGCGGTGCTGCTTTCGGGCGACGACGAAGCGTGCGCACGGCTACTGCCCGAGGTGGCGGAGGGCACGCGCACGATCGCGGTCTGCTGGGCCGACGAGCGCGGCTGGGACGAGCCGGGTGTGCACGAGACGGACGGCGCCCTCACCGGGACCGCGCACTACGTGCTCGACGGTATGTCGGCCGACACCTTCGTCGTCGTCACGCCGACCGGTCTGTTCGAGATCGAACCCACCGCACCGGGCGTCACCCGCAGGCCCGCGCCCACCATGGACCCCACCCGCAAACTGGCCGAAGTCGGTTTCGCCGACGCGCACGCGCGACGGCTCGGCTCGGGTGACCAGTCCGGGACGGTCGCCCGGCTGCGCGAGATCGCGTGGGCGGCGGTGGCGGCGGAGCAGGTCGGCGCCGCCGACCGCTGCCTGGAGACGACGGTCGACTACGCCAAATCCCGCGTGCAGTTCGGCCGGGTGATCGGCAGTTTCCAGGCGCTCAAGCACCGCATGGCGGACATGTACGTGCTGCTGGAATCGGCCCGGTCCGCGTCCGTCGCGGCGACCGCGGCGGTGGCGGCGAACAGCCCCTCGGCCGCCGAGGACGTCTGGGTCGCCCGCGTGCACTGCTCGGAGGCGCTCGCCGCCATCGCGGCCGAGACCGTCCAGTTGCACGGTGGCATCGCGATCACCTGGGAACACGACGCGCATCTGTTCTTCAAGCGCGCCCACGCGGACGCGCAGCTCTTCGGGGCCGCGCACCGCCCGATGACGCAGCCCGCCTGAGCCGGGTCAGGGCGCGCCGACCTGGTCGGCGGCGCGCCCTTCCTCGATAGGCTGTCCGGCATGGTCCCGATGCACTAAGATGTGACAAGCGCCACACGCGCATGCCGGGGGATGCGTTTTCGAGTGGCACCGCAGGTCGGAATCGGTGCCGTAGCGAGTCGATATGCCGGCTCGCCTCCCAAAAGTCGTCGGGGCCCACCAGCCGGGAGGATGCCATGACGCAAACAGTGCATTCCGATCTCGAAGCATTACGGTCCACCATGGACGGGCCGGTGTACGGCCCAGCGGATACCGGGTACGACCGGGCCCGCGCCATCTGGAACGGGGACATAGACCGGCACCCCGCCGTGATCGCCCAGTGCCTGTCACCGCGTGACGTGGCCGCGGCGTTGGCCTTCGGCCGGGACCGGGGGCTGGAGATATCCGTTCGCGGCGGCGGCCACTCCTACAGTGGGACCGCGGTCGGCGAAGGCGGCCTGATGATCAACCTGAGCGCCCTCAAGGGCGTCGTGGTGAATCCGGAAGCCGAGCGGGCCCGGGTCGGCGGCGGAGCGACGATGGCGGACATGGACGCCGCGACCCAGAAGTACGGGTTGGCGGTGACCGGCGGAGTGATCAGCGATACCGGCGTCGGCGGCCTCACCCTCGGCGGCGGCATGGGCTGGCTGACCCGCATGGCGGGGCTGGCCATCGACAACCTCGTCTCGGCGCAGGTGGTGCTCGCCGACGGCCAGGTGGTACGGGCGTCGGAGACCGAGAACGCGGAATTGTTCTGGGCGTTGCGCGGCGGCGGCGGAAATTTCGGAGTGGTCACCGAATTCGAGTACCGCCTGCATCACGTCGGGCCGGAAATCCACCTCGGCTTGCTCTTCTGGGACATGCCGGACGGCACCGACGCACTCCGCCTGATCCGTGAGTTCATCCCCACTCTGCCGCGCCGGTCGGGAGCGTTGATCGCGCTGGCGATGTCGGCGCCGCCCGCGCCTTTCGTCCCGGAGCGATACCACGGCCACGCGGGCCATGCCCTGATCGTCGCCGGTTTCGGCACGGCCGAGGAGCACGCCGCCGCGGTGGCGCCGATCCGGAACGCCCTGCCGCCGCTGTTCGAATTCCGCACCCCGATGCCGTATGCCGGATTGCAGCGAATGCTCGACGCGGCAGCGCCGTGGGGCCTGTACGGCTACGAGAAGGCGCTCGACCTCGACGATTTCTCCAACGACGCCATCGCGGTGCTGATCGCGAACGCGGCCAGGAAAACCGCGCCGCTGTCGTTCATGCCGATCTTCCCGCTCAGCGGCACGTTCAGCACTGTCGGTGAGGACGACACGGCATTCGGCGGCACGCGCCGTTCGCATTACGAGTGCAACATCACCGCGATCACTCCCGACACCGAGACGCTCGCGCTGGACCGGGAATGGGTGCGCACGACGTGGGATGCGCTGCGTCCATTGGCTTCCAACCAGGGCGGGTATGTCAATTTCATGGCCGACCCGGACCATGCCCGGGTTCGCGAATCGTACGGACGCACGAAATACGCGAAGCTGGCGCACATCAAAGCCGACTACGACCCGGGCAACGTCTTCCACCGCAACGCCAACATAGCCCCCGGCTGACCTCCGAGTTCACTCGTCCGAGCGTCCACGGGCCGCATCGGGGCGCAGGCCGTGCAGAACGATCCGCACGAGCCTGCGCCAATCACCGCTGCCGCTGCCGATGGTGGCGGACAACGCGCCGACGATCATGTAGACGTCCGCCACCGTGCAGTCGTCACGCAATGTTCCCGCGGCTCGGTCCCGCTCGACGAGCTCGCCGATCACGTCCTCGAGCCTGCCGCGGGATTCGCCCCTCGGCTCGCTGCCCGCCGACTGCCGCGACGTCTCGATCGCCGCCGACAAGCCCCGGTCGGCCGCCAGCACCTCGCCGACATGAAGCAGGTAGCGTGCGAGCCCCTCGCCGGGCTCGGCGCGCAGGCATTCGGTGCGGGCGAACTCCTCGATCTCGGCGAAGCGCTGCTCGGCCGCGGCCTCGATGAGGTCGGCATGGGTGGGGAAATGACGGTAGACGGTTCCGACGCCGACTCCGGCGGCGCGCGCGATCTCGGTCAGTGGCACGGCACTGCCGTGCTCGGCGAACAGCGTGCGCGCCACGGACACGATGCGGGCGCGGTTGAGCGTGGCGTCGGCGCGCTGCTTGCGGGCCGATGGTGGCCTTGACACTGACGATCCCTCCGTGTTTACGCTTCAAACGGAATCGGATTCCGATTCCGTTTCATCGCTTCGAAGGGTAGCACTTCATGTCCCACAATCGTTTCCGCGTTCTGACCCCCGGCGAGGCACGGCCCGGCCGAGTGCCGCTGCCGCCCGCGTTCGCGGTGAAGGCCACCACCGCCGACACCGAGGGCAGGTTCTCCCTGCTGGAAGTGACCCTCGCGCGCGACATCCCCCGGCACACACACCACATCGCGGACGAATGCGTCTACGTGCTCGAAGGAACGCTCGACATCGAGTTCGACGACCGAACCCTTTCCGCGACGGAAGGCATGTTCGTGTTGCTGCCACACGGCGTGCCGCATGCCCTGCGCTGCGGATCGCAGCCGCCGCCACGAGTGCTGCAGATCTCCTCACCCGGCGGCTGGGAGTGCTATCTGGAGGACCTTTTCGAAGCCGGAGCATCGGTGCTGACCGAGGGCGTGCTGGATCCGGTGAAGATCAATCCCATCGCGGCGGCATATGACATCCACTACGAAGAATCGACGAATACCATTGCCGGACAGGTGGATTGACTCCCTCACCGCCGACTTGGGCAACCCGGCGGAACCCACCGTTCCGCCGGGATCCACCTCATGTGGCCGACTTCACCGTAAATAGATAGTTAGCCTATGTAATAATATTTCTCGTGCGGCAAGCTCAGGTGAACATAGCGGATGACATCGTCGTCGACCTTCTCGTCACCGCGGGCAGGCTCACTCGGCTGGCCGGGGTGATCAGCGGCGACGACCTGCCGCGGGCCATGTTGCGGGCGCTGGCGGTGCTCGACGAACACGGCGCGCTGCGCGTCAGCGAATTCGCCGGGATCGACCGATGTTCACAGCCGGCGGCAACGGCGCTGATCGGCAAGCTGGTCGCGGAAGGCTACGCGACCCGGCGCAAGGACCCGGAGGACTTCCGGGCCGTGATCGTCGAACTCACCCCGGCCGGGCGGACCCGGCTGGCCGAGTTCCGCCGCGCATTCGCCACCGCGATCGGCGAACACCTGCCCGGCTTCGACACCGAGCGACTGGCCCGGCTGGACACCGAACTGCACGACCTGCTGGAGGCCCTGAAAACGGCTACGCGACAGCACGATCCGATCTCGAGGGAACACTGATGAGCACTTTGGCTCCCACCCGCGCACCGGTCGCGGACAACACCAAGCAACCGAAAGCCGTCTGGGCGGTCGCGTTCGCGAGCGTGATCGCGTTCATGGGCATCGGCCTGGTCGATCCCATCCTCAAACCGATCGGCGAGCAACTGAACGCGTCCCCGTCCCAGGTGTCGCTGCTGTTCACCAGCTACATGCTGGTGACCGGCGTGGCCATGCTGGTCACCGGCGTGGTGTCCAGCCGCTTCGGCGCGAAGAAGACGCTGCTGGCGGGGTTGACGATCATCATCGTGTTCGCGGCGCTGGCCGGTATGTCGAATACGGTGGCGCAGATCGTCGGCTTCCGCGCGGGCTGGGGCCTGGGCAACGCGCTGTTCATCGCCACGGCGCTGGCCACCATCGTCGGCGCGGCCAGCGGCGGCGTGGCCCGCGCGATCATCCTCTACAAGGCGGCGCTCGGCATCGGCATCGCGACCGGTCCGCTGGTCGGCGGCGTGCTCGGCGGAATCAGCTGGCGCGGACCGTTCTTCGGCGTATCGGTGCTGATGGCCATCGCGCTGGTGAGCATCGTCGTCCTGCTGCCGGAAGGTCCCAAGCCGACGCATCACACCTCGATCGCCGCGCCGTTCCGCGCCTTGCGTTATCGGGGGCTGCTGATCGTGAGCATCACCGCCCTGCTGTACAACTTCGGCTTCTTCACCCTGCTCGCCTACACCCCGTTCCCGCTGGATATGGGCACCTATGCGATCGGCTTCATCTTCTGCGGCTGGGGTGTACTGCTGGCGATCGCGTCGGTCTTCCTCGCTCCCCGGTTGCAGCGCCGGTTCGGTTCGCTGCCGATGATGGGACTCTCCCTGGGCCTGTTCGCCGCCGACCTGGCGATGATGGCCGTGTTCGCCGAGCACAAGCCGGTGTTGATCGTCGGCACCGTGCTGGCAGGCCTGTTCCTCGGCGTGAACAACACGCTGATCACCGAGGCCGTGATGATCTCAGCGCCGGTGGAGCGGTCCACCGCCTCGGCGGCCTACAGCTTCGTCCGCTTCGCGGGCGGCGCCGCGGCGCCCTACCTCGCGGGCAAGCTCGGCGAGCACAGCGTCTCGCTGCCGTTCTGGGTGGGCGCGGCGTGCACCGCCGCCGCGGTCGTCGTCCTGCTCGCCGGGCGCGCCGCCTTGGCCCACCTCGACGACCACGATCCCGCACCGCACAGCGTCGAGGAAGCCCAGGCCATCACGGTCGGCGACGACTGATCCCCGAGCGCACCGAAGGCAGCCGCCAGCGTGGCTGCCTTCGCCGTTTCCGCACGCTGGCGCGGGCCGGTGCGAGGAGTACGGTCAGGAGATATGACCGAAGCGAAGCGGGGGCGCGTCAGCGTCGAGACCAGCCAGAAGCGTGTGCGCGTCTATCTGGGCGGGCACTTGGTGGCCGACAGCGTGCGGCCGGTGCTGGTCTGGGAGAACCCGCACTATCCGACCTACTATCTGCCCGTCACCGACCTGCGCGCCAAGCTCGAACCGAACGGGCAGACCCAGCACTCCACCAGCCGCGGCGACGCGACGGTCTACGACCTCGTGGTCGACGGCACGACAGCGGGCGGGGCGGCGCTGCGCTACCACGACTCGCCGCTGACCGAATTGCGCGAGCTGGTTCGCTTGGAGTGGGGCGCGATGGACGAGTGGTTCGAGGAGGACGAACCGATCTACGTCCACCCGCGCAACCCGTACTCGCGCGTCGACATCCTGGCCAGCTCCCGGCATGTGCGGGTGGAGATCGACGGGGTCACCGTGGCCGACTCGCACGGGCCGCGCATCCTCTTCGAAACGGGTCTGCCCGCGCGGTACTACCTGCCGATGACGGACGTCCGCATGGATCTGCTGTATCCGTCGGCCACCCACACCAGCTGCCCGTACAAGGGCACCGCCGACTACTGGACCGTCCGCGTCGGCGGCAACGAGTATCCCGACTATGTGTGGGGCTACCGCACGCCGCTTCCGGAGAGCCAGAAGGTCGCCGGGCTGGTCTGCTTCTACAACGAGAAGGTCGACATCTACGTCGACGGTGAACTCCAGGAAAGGCCACGCTCGCCGTTCAGCTGAGTTCGGAGACAGCCCGCGAGTCTCGCCCCTTTCGGCGGCGTTCCCCTCGGTCACCACGTCATACGGCGCGGGCAGGGATCAGTCCTCGCGCCGTGACCGCGCACTTGCCGGTCCGGTCGAGCGATATGCGGCGGCGGCCCGGTCAGACCGCGACCAATGGCGGACTGTCGGCCGCACGGCGGTATTGGCCCGGCGCCACGCCGTATTCGCGTTTGAAGGCCTTCGCGAAGGCGAACTCCGAGGTGTATCCGACCCGCCGCGCCAGCGCGCCGAGACTGCTGTCGGTGTCGCGGAGCAGGCGAGCGGCGGTCAGCATGCGCCAGCGGGTCACGTAAGCCAGCGGCGGTTCGCCGACCGTCGCGATGAAGCGACGCGCGAGGGTGGCGCGGGAGACGCCCGCGATGTCACCGAGGTCGGCGACGGTCCAGGCGCGGGCGGGTTCCTCGTGCACCGCGCGCAGCGCCGCCGCGACCGCGGGATCGGCGAAGGCGCCCGCCCAGCCGGAGGAGCACAGGTCGGACTGCTCGTCGAACCAGGCCCGCAGGATGAACAGCAGCAACGTCTCGAGGATCGCGGGCACGGCCGCGTCGCTGCCCGGACGGGGCTCGGCGATCTCCGCGGCCAGCAGGTCGACCGCGCCGCGCAGCGCGGGATGTCGCCCCGGACGCGCGGGCAGATGGATGAACTCGGGCAGCTCGTCGAGGATCGGATGGGTGCGGCTGCGGCCGAGTTCATAAGCGCCGCAGAGCAGAGCGGTCCGCACGCCCGGCCCTACGATCTCCCGTGGCTCACCGGGCTGCGCGCTCTCGGTGACCGGGGTGTCCAGACTGTCCACCAAGTCGTGGTCGGCCCCGCGCGGCATGAACAGCACGTCCCCCACGCCGAGTGCAATGGGTTCGCCGTCCGGCGGCACCACCCAGCAAGAGCCCTGTAAGACCACGTGGAAACCCGCGCCCGGCACTACCGGGTACCGCCGACCCCACGGAGCGTGCCGGATGAACAGGCCGGAGGTGGGACTGCCGGTGCGGATGGCCGCGATGGTCTCGCTGAGAATATCCACCCGTTCACCGTAGCACTCTGCAGTTGAGTGTTTCGGACAAAGTATCGAGCGCTCTACGCATTGTCCGGCTCACAAGAAGCCAATAGCTTTCTATTCATGACATCGACCGAAACCACCGCCACCATCGCCGTCTACGGCGCGACCGGACACACCGGCGGCTACCTGCTCGCCGAACTGCGCCGCCGCGGCGTCGACCCGATCCTCGTGGGCCGCGACGCCGATCGCGTCCGAGCCGCTGCCGCGGACCTGCCCGAAGCCGACATCCGGGTAGCCGACCTGTCCGATCACACGGCTCTGGTCACCGCGTTCACCGGAGCGGATGTGGTGATCAGCAGCTTGCCCGCCTATGTCGAGCACGGCTCGGCGGTGCTGGCCGCCGCGATCGACGCGGGTGCGCACTACACCGACATGTCCGGCGAGCAGCTTTTCCTGAAGCGCGTGCTCGACGAGTTCGGACCACGCGCGGCGGCGGGCGGCGTCACCGTGGTCTCCGGCGTCACCGACAGCAACCTCCCCGGCGACCTGCTGGCACACCTCATCACGCGCCGGGTGCCCGGGTCGGCCGAGGTGGTGTTGAGCCATCTGAGCAAGAGCGGCGGCAATGGTTCCAAAGGCAGCGCGAAGACGGTGCTCGCCAGTTTGGATTGGTTCCGCGGCGGCGGCTGGCACTACGCCGACGGCGAACTGCGCACCGGCGCGACGGCGCGCCGCGAGAAGATGACCTTCCCCGGTGACACCGAGCCGACCACCGTGGCCAAATTCCCGCAGCCCCCGGTCCTGACCATCCCGCGGCACTCGGACGTCTCCTACGTCGAGGGCGTCCTCGCCACCTCGATCCTCGACACACTCAGCGGGTTCACCGCCGAACTGATCGACACGCTGCCCGACGCGCCCGGCGCGGACCTGCGCTACGACCTCGTCGTCGACGCGTTCGGCGCGGACGGGCGGCAGGTCCGCGGCGTGCTCAGCGGCGTCGACTCCTACCGCGATTCGGCGTTGATGGCGGTGGAGTCGGCGGTCCGCTTGGCCGGCGGAGCCGCGGCGCCCGGCGCCCTCGCGCCGGCGGAGGCGTTCGACCCCGCCGATTTCCTGGACGCGCTGGCGCCTTTCGGTATCACCTGGCGTATCGAGGAAAGCCGAGCGTCGGCGAAGGATCGGGCATAGTCGAACGATGACCGACAATCGACCGCCGCTCGCTGTCGCCCTCGATCTCGCGCCGCATCCCGAAGGCGGCTGGTACCGCCAAACCTGGCGCAGCCCGGTGGAATTCACACCGGAGGGTTATCCGGGCCCGCGCGCCGCCGCCACCGCGATCCATTTCCTGCTGCTGCCGGGCGAGCGGTCCGCCCCGCACACGGTGCGCTCCGACGAGCTGTGGCTCTGGCACCGTGGCGGACCGCTGGCACTGGAGATCGGCGGCGAGGAGGTGATCCTCGGCCCCGACCTGGAGCACGGTCAGGCGCTCCAAGCGGTGGTGCCGGGCGGGGTCAGCCAGTCGGCGCGGCCTGCGACTGCGGAATACGTGCTGGTCAGCTGCATCGTCGCGCCGGGATTCGACTTCGCGGATTTCCGGCTGGACTGACCGGGCTCAGCGCACCGGCACGGCGGCGAATCGCTCGAGCTCGTGCGGATCGTGCGCGCAGAACATTCGCACCCGCTCGCCGTGGTCGGCGTGCAGCGTGCGCAGCCGTTCCAGGTTCTCCACCCGCTCTCGTCCGAGCGTGCTCGCGAACACCTCGAACACGCCGAGGCCGACCGGGGGACGCGCCTTCCCCGCCGCCAGCTGCCGGTGGTGAAAATAAGCGTCGCCGCAGTGCAGCAACCATCCGTCGCTCTGCCGGACCGCGACGCCGCTGTGCCCGCGCGTGTGGCCGACCAGCGGGATCAGCATGATGTCCTCGAGCACCGGGACGGCGGTGAAGCCGAACCAGGTGTCCGCGCCGGTCTCGTGGGCCAGCCAGCGGGGGCCGTGTTCCCACTGGCGCGGCTGATACCGCATCTTCTCCCCGAGGGTGGGGCGCTGGGTCGCGGCGTCGAGTTCGTCGGCGAAGACGTGCACGGTGGCGTCGGGGAAGTCGGACAGCCCGCCCGCGTGATCGAGATCGAGATGGGTGAGCACGATGTGCCGGACGTCCTCGCGCCGATAGCCCAGCCCGCGGATCTGGTGCAGCGCGGTGTGTTCCGGGCGCAACCGGGGACGCAGCAACCGCGAGGTACCGAAACCGAGCCTGCCCCGGTCGAGCACGTCGGCCATGCCGAAGCCCGTGTCCACCAGCACCAGCCCGTCATCGGACTCGACGAGCAGGCAATGGCCGACCAGCCCGCCGGTCAGCAGACCACCGCTGCCGAGCAGCGCTCGTCCGCCGACCGGGCACATGGTCGCGCAGTCCAGATGCCGCACCAGCATCGCGGAAACTCCCTCCTGCGGCGCCGAATCGGACTGATCCGTTTCGGCACGAAGGTCTCTTTTGTTCCCGTCAACGTAGTCGGAGCACGGCTCGGCCGCGACAGCGCGGTCACCGCCGCGGTAATCGGCGGGCGAATCGATCGCCGCCCGCCGATCCCGAACAGCCTGATCACTCAGGAATTTCGAGCACGCCCTCGTCCACGGCCCAGGCGATGGTGCGCTCGAGATCCGGACACGAGTCAGGGCGACCCGGCCCGTGACCGGTCGCGCTCAGTGCGGCGAAAACCGGGCAGTGCTCGGCGGGGTTGCCGGTCCACTGCACCGACGTCTGGTGGGTGCTGCTCTTGCGCACCAGCACATGACTTTGGCAGGCCCGGCACCGCAGGGGTGTCAGGCCGTCCTCCAGATACCGCTGCTTGTCGACCACCGTCTGGGCGCGCACTTCGGCTCGCCGAGCGGGCTGATCGGCGAAATCGGGTGCCTTCGCCCAGGTGGCCGCCATCAGACGCTCGCCTCGGCTTCCTCGGACTCGCGCTTGCGCCGCAGGTTCTCGGCGACCTCGGCTTCCCACGCCTCGTTCGCCTTGGTGGTGTCGACCTCGAACTCGAAGCGCTGGGTCATCTTCTCGGTGACGTCGGCCAGGTCGACGTAGAACTGGTCGTACCAGCGACGCAGCTGGTAGACCGGCCCGTCCTCCTCGCACAGCAGCGGGTTCTCGACCTTGGACTTGTGCTTCCAGATCTCGACGTCCTGCAGGAAGCCGACGCTGATGCCCTCGGTCATCTTCTCGGCCAGCTTGGTCGCCATCTCGCCCTCGACGCCCTTGGGCTTCTCCAGCGTGATGCCCCATTGCAGGACGAAGGAGTCCTGCGTGACCGGGTAGTGGCAGTTGATCAGGACGCTTTTGACCTCGTAACCGCTGTAGATGTTGATCAGCGGGTTGATCATGTACGAGGGCCCGAAGTACGAGGCCTCGGACTTCAGCAGCGTGTCACCGCCGTATTTGGAGGCCATGCCGATGTCCGGCCTGCCCTTGGTCTCCAGGAACTGGGTGGCGATGTGACCCTCGAAGACGTTCTTGAAGTACGTCGGGAAGGCGAAATGGATGTAGAAGAAGTGGGCCATGTCGACCACGTTGTCGATGATCTCGCGGCAGTTGGCGCCCTCGATCAGCATCGAATTCCAGGTCCAGTCGGTCCACCCGCTGTCGAGTTGCTCGCTGGGGTTGCCGTCGGCGTCGGTGTAGGGGCCCTTGATGTGCGGGATCGTGACCTCGGGCGGCGGCTGGCTGCCCTCGTGGTCGTGCCAGACGAACAGCTGGCCGTTGCGCTCCAGCGTGGTCCACTTCCTGGTGCGCGCCAGCGGCGGCACCCGCCGCGCGTACGGAATCGCGGTGCACTTGCCGTTGGTCCCCGACCAGCGCCAGTCGTGGAACGGACAGGCGATGTCGTCGCCCTTGACCTCACCCATGCTCAGGTCGCCGCCCATGTGCCTGCAGTAGGCGTCGAGCACCCGCAGTTCACCACTGCTGTCGGCCCAGACGACGAGCTTGGTGCCGAAAACGTTCACCGCGTGCGGCTTGCCGTCGCGGAACGTCTTGGCCAGACCCAGGCAATGCCATCCCCGCGCATAGCGGGTCGGTGCGGTGCCGACATCCAGCTCCCGGACCTTCGCGCCGCCCTGTGGGGTAACTGCCATCGCGTTTCCTCCTCCATCTGTACTAGAACACGTTACAAAACTGGCGTCCTCGACGCCAGCGATTCACCTCACTTCCTGCATGAGCGCATGTCCGCGCGAGGGTGAACACCGGTTCTCGACATAAATAGGAACGTGTTCTAGTCTCAGAGGCAAATGAGATTCCGGACATCAACCGACCAGGCAGGAGCAGGTCCCGAGATGACGCAAGAAGTGACCGAACGGGTCGAAGCGCTGTTGCCGACGTTGCGCGAACGCGCACAGGAGGCCGAGGACCTGCGGCGCATCCCCGACGAAAGCATGAAGGCGTTGCAGGAGACCGGCTTCTTCCGGTTGCTCCAGCCCAAGCAGTGGGGCGGTCACGCCGCCGATCCGGTGGTCTTCTACGACACCGTGCGCAAGATCGCCGGCGCGTGCGGCTCCACCGGCTGGGTGGCCGGCATTGTCGGCGTGCACAACTGGCACCTCGCGCTGTTCGCGCAGCAGGCGCAGGAGGACGTCTGGGGCGAGGACACCGAAGTGCGGATCTCCTCCTCCTACGCGCCCATGGGCGCTGGCACGGTCGTCGACGGCGGCTACCTCGTCAACGGCGCGTGGGCCTGGTCGTCCGGCTGCGATCACGCCACCTGGGCGGTGCTCGGCGGCCCGGTGATCAAGGACGGCAAGCCGGTGGACTTCGGCAGCTTCCTCATCCCGCGCGACGACTACCGCATCGACGACGTGTGGAACGTGGTCGGCCTGCGCGGCACCGGCTCCAACACCGTCGTGGTGAAGGACGTCTTCGTGCCCTCGCACCGGTTCCTCAGCTTCCGTGCCATGAGCGAACTGAAATCGCCCGGTCTGGAGCAGAATACCGATCCGGTCTACAAGATGCCTTGGGGCACAATCCATCCCACTACCATCTCCACGCCGATCGTCGGCATGGCCTACGGCGCCTACGCGGCGCACGTCGAGCACCAGGGCAAGCGGGTGCGCGCGGCCTACGCGGGCGAGAAGGCCAAGGAGGACCCGTTCGCCAAGGTGCGCATCGCGGAGGCCGCCAGCGACATCGACGCCGCGTGGCGGCAGCTGTCGGGCAACGTCGCCGACGAGTACGCACTGCTGGCGGCGGGCAAGGAGATCCCGTTCGACCTGCGCGTGCGGGCGCGGCGCGACCAGGTGCGCGCCACCGGCCGCTCGATCGCCGCGATCGACAAGCTGTTCGAGAGCTCCGGCGCCACCGCACTGGCCAACGGCACACCGCTGCAACGCTTCTGGCGTGACGCGCACGCGGGCCGGGTGCACGCGGCCAACGATCCCGAGCGCGCCTACCTGATGTACGGCACGCACGAGTTCGGCCTGCCCGTCACCGACGGCATGGTCTAGGAGGACGACCGTGACCTCTACCGCGGAACTCACCGCCGAATCGACCTCGCGCTACGCGCAGGTGCGGCCCGATCTGCGGCTGCACTACCACGAGGCGGGCGTCGGCAGCGGGCCGACGATCGTCCTGCTGCACGGCGGCGGGCCTGGCGCGTCCTCCTGGTCGAACTTCGCGCGCAACATCCCGGTGCTGGCCGAGCACTTCCACGTGATCGCGGTCGACCAGCCGGGCTACGGCCGCTCGGACAAACCCACCGAGCATCCGCAGTACTTCGTGCACAGCGCCTCGGCGCTGAAGGACCTGCTCGACCATTTGGAGATCACGTCCCGGGTGCACCTGCTGGGCAACTCGCTCGGCGGCGGCGCGGCGGTCCGGTTCGCACTGGACTACCCGGATCGGGCCGGGAAGCTGATCCTGATGGGGCCGGGCGGGCTGAGCACCAACCTGTTCGCGCCCGACCCGACCGAGGGCGTGAAGCTGCTCTCCAAGTTCAATTTCGAGCCGACCAGGGAGAACCTGGAGGCGTTCCTGCGCATCATGGTCTTCGACCAGTCGCTCATCACCGAGGAGCTGATCGAGGAGCGATTCGCCTCGGCGAGCACGCCCGAGGCGCTGGCCGCGACCAGGGCGATGGGCAAGTCGTTCGCGAGCGCGGACTTCGAGAAGGGCATGCTCTGGCGCGACGCCTACAAACTGCGTCAGCCCGTGCTGCTGATCTGGGGCCGGGAGGACCGGGTCAACCCGCTCGACGGCGCGCTGGTGGCGACCAAGGTGATCCCGCGCGCGCAGCTGCACGTCTTCGGTGGCTGCGGGCACTGGGCACAGCTGGAGAAGTTCCACGAATTCAACCGGCTCGCGATCGATTTCCTCGCGGGCGTCAAGGAGAAGTGATGGGCATCCGCTCACTGGGATATCTGCGTATCGAGGCGACCGACATGGCCGCCTGGCGGGAGTACGGCCTGAAGGTCCTCGGCATGGTCGAGGGCAAGGGCACCGACCCCGAAGCGCTGTACCTGCGCATGGACGAGTTCCCGGCCCGGCTGGTGATCGTTCCCGGCGAGAAGGACCGGCTACAGGTCTCGGGCTGGGAGACCGCGAACGCCGAGGAGTTGCAGGACGTCCGCAACCGACTCGACGCGGCGGGCGTGCCCTACAAGGAGGGCACGGCCACCGAACTGGCCGATCGCCGGGTGTACGAGCTGATCAAGTTCGACGACCCGTCCGGCAACACGCTCGAGGCTTTCCACGGCGCGGCGCTGGAGCATCGCCGGGTCGTCAGTCCATACGGGCACCGGTTCGTCACCGAGGAGCAGGGGCTCGGGCACGTGGTGCTCAGCACCAAGGACGACAAAGCGGCGCTGGAGTTCTACCGCGACGTGCTGGGCTTCCGGCTGCGCGACTCGATGCGGCTGCCACCGCAGATGGTCGGTCGCCCGGCCGACGGCGAGCCCGCCTGGCTGCGCTTCTTCGGCTGCAATCCGCGCCACCACTCGCTGGCGTTCCTGCCCATGCCGACGCCGAGCGGCATTGTGCATCTGATGCTCGAGGTGGAGAACGCCGACGACGTCGGCCTGACCCTGGACCGCGCGCTGCGCAAGAAGGTCAAGATGTCGGCGACGCTCGGACGGCACGTCAACGACAAGATGCTCTCCTTCTACATGAAGACGCCGGGCGGATTCGACGTCGAATTCGGCTGCGAGGGCTTGGAAGTGGACGACCACGACTGGATCGCGCGAGAATCGACCGCGGTGAGCCTGTGGGGCCACGACTTCACCGTCGGGCAACGGCAGCAGTGACCGAGAGGGCGAGCGAAGCGATGACCGCGGACGGATCCGAGATCGATCCACGGCAGTTCCGGAATGTGCTGGGGCAGTTTTGCACCGGCATCACCGTGATCACCACTTTCGACGACGACGGAGTGCCGATCGGCTTCGCGTGCCAGTCTTTCGCCGCCCTCTCCCTCGAACCCCCGCTGGTGCTGTTCTGCCCTACCAAGGCGTCCCGGTCCTGGGCGGCGATCGAGAAATCCGGGCGCTTCTGCGTGAACGTCCTCGCCGAACAGCAGCGCGAACTGTGCGCCCGCTTCGGCTCCCGCGAACCCGACAAGTTCGCCGGCGCCGCCTGGCACACCTCCGACCTGGAACTCCCGGTGCTGGACGAAGCGTTGGCCACCATCGAGTGCAAGGTGGACAACGTCATCGACGGCGGCGACCACTACATCGTGATCGGGCGAGTCCAAACCCTCTCCGAATCGACCACTACCGGCCGCCCCCTGCTCTTCTACCGCGGCCAGTACACCGCCATCGAACCGGAGAAGACCACACCTGCCCCGTGGCGCGCGGACCTGGAGCACTTCCTCACGACGACCACACTGGACACCTGGTTGTAGCTGCAATCCGGTGCGGCTCGCGTCCTTCGCCCGCGCCGCGATCGGCAATGGACGCGCTGATCGAGGGCACTGGATACAGTAGAGACATGTCGCTATTAGGCCGTATCACCACGGACCCCGAAATTTGCCACGGCAAGCCCGTGGTGCGGGGTTTGCGGTATCCGGTCGAGATGCTGCTGGAACTGCTCGCCTCAGGGATGCGGCCCGATGAGATCTTGGGCGACTATCCGGATCTAGAACACGAGGACATTCTGGCAGCGCTCGAATACGCTGCCGTGGTGACTGCGCAACGGACCACGATCCCCTTCGACGCAGCGTGAAGTTCCTGGTCGATGCGCAGCTGCCGCGCCGGCTCGCCGTGCTGTTGTCCGAGGCAGGTCACGATGCGGTGCATACTTCCGACTTCCTGCTCGGAAATCGCACTACGGATCATCAGATCGCGATGCGAGCGGATCGGGAAGACCGCGTGGTCGTCACGAAGGACCGTGATTTCTGGGTCAGCCATGTCCTGCGCGGGTCCCCCCGGTCGCTGCTTATCATCGCCACCGGGAACATCACCAACGCGGCGCTGCTCGAGCTGTGCACAGCGCATCTTTGCGAGATCGTGCCGCTGTTGAAGACGTGCGCCGTAGTGGAGATGGGTCGTGACCGGTTGGTCGGACATACCGACAGCGAAACAGATGGTCAGCGCTGACCGAGCCGAATCGATCCGTGGTAAGTGGCCCGGGCCGGCGGAAACTACCCATCCTGCAGACGGGTGCGGGCAAGCGCGCGGCGGCGGGTCTCCAGCACCTCACGAAGCGACGCGTTCACCGTCTCCGTTTTCGTTCCGGTGCCCAGCACCTTCGAGACATCAGCCAGCTGGACATCGAGGTCGATTACGGTCCAAGTCATGACACACCTCCGATGAGTGCTGTCACTTCGACGCCTCCATATTCCGTGGCGCTCGGCGCCCTCGCGGGTCAGTACTTGTAGAAACCCTCGCCGGTGGCGATGCCGAGCTTTCCCTTGTCGATGTAGTTCTCCTTCAACCACTGGGCCAGCCGTTGGGACTCCTCGTCCTCGTTGTTGACGAGGATGTTGTAAGGCGTGGTCAGGCCGATGATGTCGAGGATGCGGAACGGCCCGGCCGGTGCGCCGGTGCCGATCTGCCAGGTCTTGTCCACCGCTTCGGGATCGGCGTAGCCGCCCGCCGCCAAGTTCATGCCCGCGTTGAGCAACGGCACCAGTAGCGAGTTCAGGACGTAACCGGCCTTCTCCTTGTGGATTTCGATCGGTACCATGCCGATCTTCGAGGCGAAGTCGACCACGGCCTGGTACACGTTCGGGTCGGTGTCGGCGGTGCCCATGATCTCGGCGGTGTTGAAGTGCCACACCTGATTCGCGAAGTGCAGCGCGAGGAATCGGTCCGGGCGGCCGGTGAAGTCTTTGATGGCGCTGGGCAGCAGGGTGGAGGAGTTGGTGGCGAAGATGGTGCGCTCCGGTGCGACCTGGCCGAGCTTCTCGTACGTCTGCTGCTTGATGGTCAGCACCTCGGGAATGGCCTCGATGACCAGATCCGCGTCCTGCGCCGCGCGAGCCAGATCGGAAGTCAGCGCGATGCCCGCCGCCGTCTGCTCCGCCTTGCCGTCCTCGCCGCCGGGTACCTGCTCACGGTAGACCGCCACCAGCTTGTCGAGTCGCTCCCCGGCCGCGGCCAGCGCCTTGTCGTCGATGTCGTAAGCCGTCACCTCGAAACCGTGGAAGGCCGTCTGGAAGGCGATCTGCGAACCAAGCACCCCGGTGCCCAGGACGGTCACCTTGCGAATGTCGATGGTCATTCGTCTCTCCTCTCGACTGTTGCGAAGAAGCCCGCGACGATCCGGACTGGTATCCGACGTCGTGCTCTCACAAGCGACCGTACAGTCCTTCCACTCCAGCCACCCCGACCCAGCCTCCACGGCCCCGTCTGACGTCCGCGGTAGATGGCGGCTTCGCGAGTGGCACATGAGCGCGGCGAAACGCGAGAGCGCCACACGCTCATGTGCCACTCGTGAAGTGCTCAATTGATGAGCACTTTGGGGCGGAGGATGAGGTGCGCAGGCAGCACCGCGTTTTTGGAGGGCATCATGGGTCAGTTCGATGGGACAGGAATCCTCACTTGTGCCGACGGCGCGCAGTGGGAGGAGTGGCTGGCGGCCAATCATCACGGGGCCGCCGATGTCTGGCTGAAGATCGCCAAGAAGGGGGCAGCGGACCGGACGATCAGCAACGGGGAGGCGCTCGACGGCGCGCTCTGCTTCGGCTGGATCGACAGTCACCGCCGCGGCCTCGACGCCGAGCACTACCTGCAGCGATACTCGCCGCGCCGTCCGAGGAGTCCGTGGTCGCAGATCAATGTCGCCAAAGCCGAAGCTCTCGTCGCCGCAGGTCGCATGCGGGCAGCCGGTTTCGCGGCCATCGCCGCCGCGCAGTCCGATGGACGCTGGGCGGCCGCCTATGAATCCCAGCGGACCGCCACCTGTCCGGCCGACTTGCTCGAAGCGCTCAGCGCGAATCCACGCGCACGGAGGAGATTCGAACTGCTCGACCGCACCGCGCAGTATGCGCGCTTCCTGCGGCTGATGAAGACACGGAGTTCCGCCGAGCGGGCTGGGCAACTGCGGCGCATCCTCGATGAGTTGAATCAGCCAGCGGCGTAGTCCAAGTCGACTGCGGCATCGATGATCACCGATAGCGGCGAGGCGAAAATCGGTTGGGAATAGTGTGTACCGACGCGAGGATATGTGTTGTGCTGCTTCTTTTTCCGGCCGATGTACTTCGCCCCCAACGCGTCGACGAGCATTTCGCCCCGGAGGCGGACGCGGCTCGTGCCGTCGGATTGGAAGTCGCCGTGGTCGATCACGACGCGCTGACCCGCGCTGACGGCGCGGAAGAGGCCGTTCGATGCGTCCGTTCCAGCGGGGTGGCTGTCTACCGCGGCTGGATGTTGCGCAGTGCTGAGTACGCCGCGTTCGAACGTAGCTTGCGGCAGCGGGGCGTCACGCTGCGCACGAGCGCCGAACAATACCGGCGGGCGCACGAGTTGCCGGGGTGGTATTCCGCACTCGCCGAGATGACGCCTCGATCGGTATGGACCAGCGGGGGCGATCGCGCCGCGTTCGATCACGCGCGTCGGGAGCTGGGAACCGGCCCCGTCGTCCTGCGCGACTACACCAAGTCGATGAAGCACTACTGGCACGAAGCGGCGTTCATCCCCGACGCGGCGGACCCGGACGCCGCCTGGCGGGTCGCGAGCAGATTCCGTGAACTCCGCGGCGAAGACCTGACCGGCGGATTCGTCCTGCGCCGCTTCGAACATTTCCGATCGGCCGAAGTGCGCACCTGGTGGGCGGACGGCAAGTGCCGGTTGATCGGCCCACACCCGGACACTCCGGAGGACATGCCCGACGTCGAGTTCGACCCAACATCCGTCGAAGACGCCATCGCCGCCCTCGGCCTCCCGTTCGTGACAGCCGACTTCGCGTTGCGCGACGACGGGGCCTGGCGCTTGGTCGAACTAGGTGACGGCCAAGTGAGCGACCGCCCCCACACCATTCCGGCCGAGCAGCTGCTCGCCGTCCTTCGCGCTGGTTCACAGTGAGCAGACAAGCGCTCCGGTCGGCCGGGCCGGATGATTCGCAGGCCACCCGGTCACGCGGCCACATCAACCGTTGGGCTCGTAACGCGTTTACCCCTGTGACCACGGTGGCTCAGAACAACCATCGGCGAGTCACAAGGTCATTCTTCATTCCGATTCGATTCGGTCTTCGTTTCGTGAGGATTTCTGGAATAGATAACGGTGATGATTGAGGCATTGATGGCCGAGTATTGCCGTGGACACCAGTAGGATTGGATAGCAATAGTACACCTGAAAGGTATTCACACCGGCGGCAAGGCTCGCCACGAATAGGCCTATAATCGCCGACCCGGAACAGATGAAAACCGAACTCACGACTATTCGCGACCTACCGGTCGGTGGTTTCCTCCAACTGAGAGTGATTCCAACCGGTTGCGCAGCGATCGCTACCCCGAGCAGCACTGCGGAGGCCACACCTCCAGCGACAGCCGAGCTACTCACACTGGTCACTATCAGAAATAGACCGAAGAATAGCGGCACCATCGCGAGTCCGACCAAACTGCTGGGACGTTTCAGCGCTTCCTGCTCGGGAGGTAACCGCTGCCCAATATACTTTTTGCTCAGTTCAGCCTCCACTTGGATTCGTTATCGCCGCCGACCGACGCGTCGCTGAACGTTGAAGAAATCGGATCCGGCCATCTCCCGCCCGGGAAGCTGCTGTTATCCGATGCTGCCGAGTGGAGGTCACCGAAGCTTCTGGCCTGCTGCCCCACGAAGGCACTCAGGAGACCGACCGCTACCCAGATCTGCGCGGTGGTGATCCCCGAGTCGGCTGCGATATCCGCGAGGCTGATGGGCGCCCCTACTCCGGTGGCCAGGGCAGCAATTGCCGCTGCGAGGTTCGCAAGGAACTGCCAGCAGATGCTCAATAGGCCTGCATAGAAGGCAAGCCCTGCCACGGCCGACTCGATGAGGACGGTTTTAGTCTTGTCGGCGATGTCGCCGACTTTGCCTGATGCTGCGCTCTGCGCCGTGTTCGCCTTCATGTAGGCCAACTGCGCCGCACCTTTCCAGACGCGGTTTACCGCCAAGTTGTTCGGATCGATTTCGCCCTGGATGCTCGATACGGAATCGCGTACATCGGTCCAATCGCGGCTGCGCAGGTACATGTCGTACGGGGCACGAATCCCCTTCATGATTTCGATGACCTTGTCCCATAGCCATTTGCATATTTCGATGAGCTTGTCGGCGCACGTTTTGACTGCGCGCTGAACGGGCGGAATCAGTCTGACGTACGGTAGGTCGAGGGCTTCCTGCTCAGCTTGTGGTATCGCCACCCTGACTTTGCCATCGATGTCGTCAAGGAATTTTTCCAGGCCATCGACGACAGAATTGTACGACGATATATCGAATGACATTGTTACCCCTCTATTTACCAGAGACCGTCGATCCGGTGTTTTCCCGCGGCGTCTTCGGCATCGTACGTGTCTGCGCAATGCATGAGCGTGTCTCCGATCTCAGCAAAACGTTTCGACGCCTGGTCGCAGCGTTCCGATATTTTGATAGCCAACTTGTTGTTGGCATCGACGATGGCTTGGAAGATTCCGGCCTCGAGGCGGCCGAATGTCAGGCCGTCGACCGTACTCTTCAAATTCGACATGGTGGCCGATTCGCGATCCCAGACCGCTGCGTCCTTGCGGAGAGTGTCGGTGGCGACCTTGATTTCTTGTGCTGTGGGAGCCACTAGTTCACTCCTTGTGGGCGATTCTGTATCGCGGCGAGAGACTGAATGGCATCGGTAATCAGCATGTCGAAATCGGTTGCACCGCTACGTGTTCCGGCGGCAAGCAGTCGCTGACGTGCTTCACCGTGCGCCTGCTTGATCGTCCAGGCGATCGCGTTGCCGCTGACGTCGATTCCCCACGGCAGTCGGACTTCGCAGTCGGCGATACCACTGCTGTTCAGAGTGATAACTGCGTGTAGCTGGTCTTCGGTTTCGGCTTCGCCGACGAATTCCTTCGGCTCGAGCACTGTTCCGACGTTGATGGCCTGGAGGGTCTCGTCGAGCAGTTGCGTAGTTCCGACTGTCGGGTAACGCGGTGGCTTCGGTAGTTCGAGGTGACTGGGTGTCACATCATCGAGGCTCAGTGCTTCGAGCCGATCGATGGTGCCCTTGTCGACTGCGGCGGTCATAGCCGCTTCGAAGCGCCGGCGTTCGACATCTTTGATCGCGCTCACTACCGCCTGCCCGATTTGGTCTCGTTCCAGGTGCCGAGACCAGTTCTCGGCGATGGCGATGTCGATCAGTTCTCCGACTGAGGATATGGTGGCCTCGACTGTTCCGGTGCTGTCGCGCCCGGTGGTGCGCTGTGGTCCGGCCTGAGTGACTTCCTGCATCAGTCCGGAGATCGCTTGGGTGTAGGCGTGGAATCGTGCGAGTTCATCGAGGAAGTCTTCGTTCATGGTCGTCCTCATGTGGGATCTATGTTTCGCTATGACTCGAAACAACCGCACCGGACTGTGCTGGATCCGGTGGGCTTCGAAACGTGGGTATCGCGCGAAGGCTGACGAGCCGGTGGTGCTGCATACCGATCAGTGAGAACCCCCTCCGCCCTTGGTATTCGAGACCCTAGCAGTACGCCTCCCCAACCGTTCGCTCCATAGCGGTCCGAGTCCACCACTTCGTGGTACCGCAGCCTGCTATTGATCACACACGGCACGACCGACCACGTCGTCCCCAATGATGGACCGGCGCTACTCGCTCAGTACGTGCTTGGCGGAACGAGATACGAGTTTCACGGCTCGACACCGATCACGAAGGGATCGTTGCTGCCGCCTGGCCAAATGTACTCGAGTTCCTCGCCGGGTACTCGGAGACGAGTGATGTACCACCCATCGACAAGCAGGGACTTGGTTGATCGTGGTTCCCGCAGACGAACGGGGTCGCGAACGCATGTTCGCGACCCCGCTGTGGTCAGGCCGCTCAGGCGGAGACGGTCGCCTTCTCCCGCTGCAATTCCAGCGCGATGTCGATCAGCTGATCCTCCTGCCCGCCGACCAGTTTGCGCTTGCCCGCTCGCACGAGCATCTCGGCGGCCGAGACGCCGTAGCGCTCGGCTTGCCGTTCGGCGTGCTTGAGGAAGCTGGAGTAGACGCCGGCGTAGCCCATCATCAGGGCCTGGCGATCTAGCAGGCATTCCTGGGGCATGGCCGGGCGGACGACGTCTTCGGCGGCGTCGGCGATGGCGAAGAAG
Organism: Nocardia sp. NPDC051900; assembly: GCF_044452545.1. Classification (NCBI taxonomy): domain Bacteria; kingdom Bacillati; phylum Actinomycetota; class Actinomycetes; order Mycobacteriales; family Nocardiaceae; genus Nocardia; species Nocardia sp. NPDC051900. The sequence goes on from NZ_JBITBU010000003.1 coordinate 381,782, forward strand.
TCGATGCCCGTCTTCACACCCAGCTTGTCGCACACGCCGACCAGCGCCTCGACCGGGGTGTTGCCCGCGCCCGCGCCGAAACGCCGTGCGCTGCCGTCGATCTGCTTGGCACCCGCGCGGATGGCGTAGATCGAGTTGGCGACGGCCAAATCGAGGTTCTCGTGACCGTGGAAGCCGACCTGCGCGTCGTCGCCGAGTTCGGCCACCAGTGCCGCGACGCGGTCGGAAACCTGCTCGAGCACCAGCGCACCGGCCGAGTCGACGATGTAGACGCACTGGCAGCCGGCGTCGGCCATGATGCGCGCCTGCTTGGCGAGCACCTCCGGCGGCTGGGTGTGCGACATCATCAGGAACCCGACCGTCTCCAGTCCGAGTTCCCGCGCCAGACCGAAGTGCTGGATCGACACGTCGGCTTCGGTGCAGTGTGTGGCGATCCGGCAGATGGACGCGCCGTTGTCCTGGGAGATCTTGATGTCTTCCTTCACCCCGACGCCGGGCAGCATCAGCACGGCGATCTTCGCCCGCTTCGCCGTCTCGGCGGCGATGGTGACCAGTTCCTGCTCCGGCGTCTTGGAGAAGCCGTAGTTGAACGACGAACCGCCGAGACCGTCGCCGTGGGTCACCTCGATCACCGGCACGCCCGCGCCGTCCAGCGCGGCCACGATGTCGCGGACCTCGGTGGCGGTGAACTGGTGGCGCTTGTGGTGGGATCCGTCGCGCAGCGAGGTGTCGGTGACGCGGATGTCGAGTTCTGCTGAGTAGGCCATGTCGAAAGCTCCTTACACCCGGGCCGTGACGATCTGCTCGGCGATGACCTCGCCGACCTGCGTAGCGGCGGCGGTCATGATGTCGAGGTTGCCCGCGTACGGGGGCAGGAAGTCGCCCGCGCCCTCCACCTCGACGAACACCGACACCTTGGCCATGCCGCCGGAGACCACCGAGGGCTCGTCGAACTGCGGCTCGTTGAGCAGCCGGTAGCCGGGCACGTACTGCTGGATGTCGGCGACCATCCGGTGGATCGAGTCGGCGATCGCGTCGGTGTCGGCGTCGTCGGGGATGGCGCAGAAGATGGTGTCGCGCATGATCATCGGCGGCTCGGCCGGATTCAGGATGATGATGGCCTTGCCGCGCCGCGCCCCGCCGATGGTCTCGACGCCGCGACTGGTGGTCTTGGTGAACTCGTCGATGTTCGCACGGGTGCCGGGGCCCGCGGAGACCGACGACACCGACGCGACGATCTCCGCGTACGGCACCGGGACGACCCGCGACACCGCGGCGACGATCGGGATCGTGGCCTGGCCGCCGCAGGTGATCATGTTGACGTTCGGCGCGTCGATATTCGCGCCCAGGTTCACCGGCGGCACGACGGCGGGGCCGACGGCGGCGGGGGTGAGGTCGACGGCGCGGATGCCCGCTTCGGCGTAGCGCGGCGCGGCGGCGCGGTGGACATACGCCGAGGTCGCCTCGAAGATCAGGTCGGGCAGTTCGGATTGTCCGAGCAGCCAGTCCACGCCTTCGTGCGAGGTCTCCAGCCCGAGCCCGCGCGCCCGCTTCAGCCCCTCGCTGTCCGGGTCGATCCCGATCATCCAGCGCGGCTGAATCTTCTGCGAGCGCAGCAGTTTGTAGAGCAGATCGGTGCTGATGTTGCCGGACCCGACGATCGCGGCGGTGACGGTCCCGTTGGACACGACAGCCTCCCTAGGTGAATTGCAAACGGACAGAGCCGAGTCCGGCGAACTCGGCGTGGAAGTCATCGCCCGGACGGGCGTCGATGGCGCGGGTGCACGAGCCGGGCAGCACGATGTCACCTGCCTTCAACCGGACACCGAAGCTCGCGACCTTGCGCGCCAGCCAGGCCACCGCGATCACCGGATCACCCAGCACCGCGTCGCTGCGGCCCTCGGCGACCACCTCGCCGTTGCGGGTGAGCACCGCGTCGATGGCCTTGATGTCGATGTCCCTCGGCGCGACACGCTGCGCGCCGAGCACGAAGCCCGCCGACGACGCGTTGTCGGAGATGGTGTCGGCCAGACCGATGTTCCAGTCCTTGATCCGCGAGTCGATCAGCTCGATCGCGGGCGCGAAGGCGACCGTGGCGGCGAGCACGTCCTCCTCGGTGCACTCCGCGCCGGGCAGGTCGGCGCCGAGCACGAACCCGACCTCCACCTCGACCCGGGGGAACAGATACCGGCCCGCTTCCACCGGAACGTCCTCGTAGACTTCCATTTCCGCGAGCAGATGCCCGTAGTCGGGCTCGTCCACGCCCATCATCTGCTGCATGGCCTTCGAGGACAGGCCGACCTTGTGCCCGACCACGCGCGCGCCCGCGTCGAGCCTGCGGCGGATGTTGATCAGCTGGATCTCGTAGGCGTCGACCATGTCGATGTCGGGGTGGCGGGCGATCAGCGGATCGATCGCCACCCGGTCGCGCTCGGCGCGCTCGAGTTCGTCGGCCAGTTCGGTTCGTACCGCGTCGGACAGCACGCTAATTTCCTTCCACTGTTGCGTTTTCCAGCGCCGAGACCTGCTCGCCCGCGGCCGACCGCCCCGCCCTGCGGCCGGAGAAGACGCAGTCGGCCAGCGACAGCCCGCTGACGTAGGACTTGGAGCAGACGCCGACCGCGGTGCGCCCGGCCGCGAAGAGCCCAGGGATGTCGGCGCCCTCGGTCGTCTTGACCGCGCCGGTGCGCTCGTCCACGACGACGCCGCCGAGGGTGAGCATGGGGCACGGGTTGGTCAGGCTCGGTTTGATGCCCACATCCAACAACCAGAAGGGGCCGGTAAGCACCGGTTCGGTGAACTCGGCGGGTTTCCCGACCGGATCGGGGGCGCCGGTCTCGATCGCGGTGTTGTGCGCGTCGACCGTCGCGCGCAGCCCGGCCGGGTCGATGCCCGCCTTCGCCGCGGCTTCCTCCAGCGTGGCGCCGCGAATCGCGGTGCGACGCATAGTCTCGAACTGCCCGCGCTGGAACCAGGCTCCTTGCTTGCCGATCTGCCCGATCGCGGTGCGCATCAGTGCGTTGTCGGCCAGCAGCCACCCCTTGCCGCCGTGCTCGGTGATCAGCTTGTTGCCGACCGCGGCGCCGTAGCGCGTCTCATCGATCACCCGCCTGCCATCGGCGTCCACCAGCAGCGCCGCGGTGAACGCGCTGGGCGGGAGCAGGAATCGCCATGCGGAGACGTTGTCCATGTGATCCACGGCCGCGCCGACCTGCTCGGCCATCAGGATGCCGCTGCCGTCGTCGGCGGTGGTGCCGAGGGCGAGACCGCCGTGGAAGGCGGGCGCGTACTGTCGCACCAACTCGCGATTGGCGATGAACCCGCCCGCGCTGAGCACCACTGCGCGCCGCGCGAGGACCCGGATCGTGCTGCCGTACCGGCGTTCCAGCAGGTCCAGCCGCTGTTCCAGTGCCCGTCGCAGCGGCGGGTAGTAGATGCCGGGCTTTGCCGCGACCTTCGCCATGCGGGTGTAACGGTCGCGGACCCGGCCAGGCGCGTCGCGCAGGGTGCGGCACTCGACGCCGATCACCGCGCCCGCGCCGTCGGTGATCAGTCGGGTCACCCGGGTGAGGGTCTCCACGCGCACGCCCGCCCTGGACGCGGCGGCGGCGAGCGGGCCGGTGAGCTTCTTTCCCGAAGTGCCCCTTCCCTTCACCCGATGTCCGCGCTGGGCGGGCGGGATGTCGCGGAACGCGCCGGAGATCTCGCTGCCGGAGTAGTACAGGTAGTAGCGGTCGTTGGGGTAGGAAGTCTTGTACGGGCACAGCGAGGCTTCGAACGGAACGCCGTGCGCCTTCAGCCACTCGATCAGTTCCGGGCTCTCGTCGACGAACCGGCGCAACGTCTCGGGGGCGACCGCGTCGCCGACCTCGCGCTCGAGGTAGGCGTACATGGCCTCCGGGGTGTCCTCCACCCCGGCCTCCCGCTGCACGGAGGTGCCGCCGCCCGCGTAGATGATGCCGCCCGAAAGCGCCGACGTCCCGCCTCCGGCGAAGCGTTCGAGCACGAGCACCTGCGCGCCCGCCTCGGTCGCTTCCAGCGCGGCCGCCGCCCCCGCGGCGCCGTATCCGACCACGACAACGTCGGTGGCCAGGTCCCATTCGAGGCCCATGTTCTTAACTCCGGTCTGAAACTGAAACAAGTTTCCTCGACAAACGGAACGTCGAGCAAGTCTTCTGCCACACAACATAGACCAATGGCGCGTCCATTCTATAACGTGTTCTACATGACTGATCGGGAATACGACGTGGTGGTGGTCGGCAGCGGCGCCGCCGGCATGACCGCCGCCCTCACCGCGGCCCACAACGGCCTGAGCGTGGTGGTCATCGAGAAGGCCGCGCACTACGGCGGGTCGACCGCGCGCTCCGGCGGCGGCGTGTGGATCCCGGGCAACAAGGCGCTGCGCGCGTCCGGTCGGCCCGACGACCGCGAGGACGCACGGACCTACCTGCACAGCATCATCGGCGACGTCGTCCCCTCCGAACGGGTCGACACCTTCATCGATCGCGGGGCCGAAGCGCTGGACTTCGTGCTCGATCACTCGCCCCTGAAGATGACGTGGGTGCCCGGCTACTCCGACTACCATCCCGAAGCGCCGGGCGGGCGGCCCGAGGGACGCTCGTGCGAGCCCAAGCCGTTCGACACGAAGATCCTCGGCGACGAGCGGTTCAACCTGGAGCCGCCGTACGCGAAGGCTCCGCTGAACGTGGTGGTCATGCAGGCCGACTTCGTCCGGCTCAATCTGATTCGGCGGCATCCGAAGGGCATGCTCCGGGCGATGCGCGTCGGCGCGCGCACCTACTGGGCCAAGTTCACCCGCAAACACATCGTCGGCATGGGGCAGGCCATCATCGCGGGCATGCGCAAGGGGCTCATGGACGCGAACGTGCCGCTGTTGCTGAACACCCCGATGACCGACCTCATGGTGACGAACGGCGTCGTCACCGGCGTCAACGCGCTGCACGACGGCGAGCCGGTCACCTTCACCGCCCGCTACGGCGTCGTCCTGGGCAGCGGCGGTTTCGAGCACAACGCGGAAATGCGCACCAAATACCAGCGCCAGCCCATCACCACCGAGTGGACCACCGGCGCGGCCGCCAATACCGGAGACGGCATCCAAGCGGGCATGGCGGCGGGCGCGGCCATCGGTTTCATGGAGGACGCCTGGTGGGGGCCGACCATCTTCAAGGGCGGCAAACCGTGGTTCGCGCTGGCCGAACGGAACCTGCCCGGCAGCATCATGGTGAACGCCGACGGCAAGCGATTCGGAAATGAGTCCGCTCCTTACGTCGAGGCGGTGCACACCATGTACGGCGGCGAGTACGGGCAGGGCGAGGGGCCGGGCGAGAACATCCCCGCGTGGCTGGTGTTCGACCAGCGCTACCGGAACCGCTACATCTTCGCCGGGCTACAGCCCGGTCAGCGTTTTCCGTCCCGGTGGATGGAAAACGACTACATCGTCAAGGCCGACAGCATCGAGGAATTGGCAGGCAAGATCGACGTGCCCGCCGACGAGTTGGCCGCTACCGTCACCCGCTTCAACGGCTTCGCCGAGACCGGGAAGGACGAGGACTTCGGCCGCGGCGACAGCCATTACGACCGGTACTACGGCGATCCGACCGTGCGGCCCAACCCGTGCCTGGCCGCGCTGGTGGAGGGCCCGTACTACGCCGCCAAGATCGTGCCGGGCGATCTGGGCACCAAGGGCGGACTGGTGGCCGACACCGCCGGGCGGGTGCTGCGCGAGGACGGCAGCGTCATCGAGGGGCTGTACGCCTCCGGCAACTGCTCCACACCGGTGATGGGCCACACCTATGCCGGGCCCGGCGCCACCATCGGTCCCGCGATCGCCTTCGGCTACCTCGCGGTGCTGGACATCGTCAAGCGCAAGAAGGAGCAGCCCGCAGTCGCCGCGGCAGAGGCCTGACGGTCGCCCTCGGCCACAACTGGGGCGCCGAGCACGAGCCATACCGCGACGCCCATCCCACCGACCGGACGGCGCACTGGCGAGCCGCGGGCGCGCCGAGCAGGATCGAACCGAAGGCGCAGCTATTTCCGGCGCGGACTCGGGCGCGGCGCGGTAGATCCGGATCGATCCACATTCATGCACAAGGAGAACTGATGCCCATCGACCCGAAGATCGCGCTCGGCGCGGAACTGCCGAGCCGGGAGTTCGCCTGGACCCCGTCGGACGTGCAGCTCTACCAACTGGGCCTCGGCGCAGGCACGCGCTGGACCGAGCCTGCCGAGTTGCGCTACCTCGACGATCGGGAACCCCAGGTGCTGCCGACCTTCGCCACCGTCGCGGCCACCGTGCACGAGACCGAGCCGCCCAGGGTGAGCTTCCCCGGCGTCGAGATCGATCTGGCGAAGGTGGTGCACGGTCATCAGGAGGTCGAGGTGCACCGGCCGATCCCGGCCGCGGGCAAGGCGACCAAGGTCAGCCGGATCGCCGAGATCTGGGACAAGGGCTCGGCCGCGGTCATCGTGCAGGAGCACACCGTCACCGGCTCCGACGGAGCGCCGCTGTGGACCGAGCGCTCCTCGATCTTCGCCAAGGGCGAGGGCGGCTTCGGCGGCGAGCGCGGACCGAGCACCAAGACCGAACTGCCCGACCGCGCCCCGGATTTCGACGTCACCACCCCGACGCTGCCGCAGCAGGCGCTGCTCTACCGGATGTCCGGGGACCGCAACCCGCTGCACTCCGACCCCGAATTCGCCCGCGCCGCCGGATTTCCCGCGCCCATCCTGCACGGGTTGTGCACCTACGGCATCGTCTGCAAGACCGCGACCGACATCGTGCTCGACTCCGACACGAGCCGCGTCACCGGTTTCCGCGCCCGGTTCGCCGGGGTGCTCTACCCGGGCGAGACGATCCGCACCCGGATCTGGCGCGAGGACGACGAACTCACCATCGCCGCCACCGTGGTCGAACGCGACGACGCAGCGGTCCTCGGCGACGTCAAGCTGCGATTCCGCTCCGCCTGAGGAATCACTACACAGCTTCACTCGAGCGGCCCCCGGCGGGGCGCGTCCGGCAGCACTCGCCCGAACGGCGGGCGGTCAACGGCACGCGAGCGTCTCACGTTTGGTCGGCAGGTCGCGTCGCGGCGCTGGGGAGGGTTGTCCCGGCCGCTGTCCGCGTATCACGCGGGATCCGTCGGCGGAAGGGAGATGCCGACGGCACCGCAAGCACCACTGTGTAGTGGGAATGGTGCGCAGCAGGCGAACCGAGATCTCGGCGTCACAGCGGCGGCAGCGGCCGTAACCTCCGGTGGCGATGAGCAGGAGAGCTGCCTCGATGTCCGCCAGCGCTTGCCGTGCTGCCGCGGCCAGTTTGCTGTCGACCTCGCGTCTGGCCGCGTCAGCCGTGTCGGCGGGTTCACCTGCGCGGGCGATTGCGGCTTCGAGTTCGGCCAGCTGTTGCAGGCGGAAGCGGCGTTGCTGCAACAGGGCGGCGCGCAGCACGGGTAGCTGTTCGCTGAGGCTTGCGCGTGAAACGGGGTGTGCGTGGGTCATCGTCGACTCCAGGGCTGGTTGGTGGTCAATGCTCGGCCGCGGCGGGTGTGAGCGCGATGCTCGCGGTGCGGATGCCGGGCACGGTGCGGGTCAAGGCGACGGCGATGCGTCGTTCGGATTCGTCGGCGAACCGGCCGTAGACGGTGGCGTCGCCGTCGTCGACGGTGACCTGCCAGCGCCGCGCGCCGCGATATTGATCGAGCAGGCGCTGCGCATCGGCCGCGAGCGCGTCGTCCGGGGTGAGCATGAGCCGCAGCGCGTCGCCGCGGCTGAACATGCCGACCACGCGGTCCTCGGCGTCGACGACCGGCAGGCTGCGCAGTCCGTGGGTCACCAGCCTGCTCATACCCTCGGCCAGTGCCGCGGTCTGGGGCAGGGCGACCGCCGGCGTGGTCATCACCGCGCCGACCGCGTCGTCGAGTTCTCCGGACCGCAAGAGGTCACCGCTGGTGAGCATTCCGATGAGGCGGTCGTCCCCGTCGAGCACGGGCAGCGCCGCGTACCGCAGTTCGGCGAGCATCAGCGCCGCCTCGCGCGCCGTATCCTCGCGCCGGACGGTGGTGACCGGCCTCCGCATCACCTCACGTACCTGCATGTTCCTCACTCCGATACCTCCTTTCCGGCTCAACCTCATGGTGGCGTGGCGGCAAGGCGATCGCTTGCGCTGATCGGACAATCGGAGGGCGGAGATTTGTGGCGACGGCACAGCGGGCCGGGTCAGTCGGTGTCGGCGACGGCGAGTTCGATCATCATGGCGAGACGTTTGCGCGGATCGTCCAAGCCGAGATCGGTCACCTCCGCCATCTTGCGCAGCCGGTTGCGGACGGTGTTCTCGTGCACGCCGAGCCGCGCGCTCGCCTGGGCCGAGTCGCCCTGCGCCTGCAACCAGGCGCGCAGCGTAGCCACGTACTGGGTGGAGTGCGCGCGGTCGTGGCGCCGTAATTCCGACACCGGTCCCCGCGCCGGCGTGCGTCCGGAAAGTCCTGCGGTGCGCAATCGCTGTAGCAGGATCTCGTCCCACGACTCGTCGTAGGCGGGAGGCTCGGCCGCCGCGGGCCGGGCCTCGTGCAGCGCCAGGCACTCGTCGGCTTCTCGGCGCGCCGACGCCAATTCCGTTGCATGTGCGAGACCGCTGACGCCGGCCGTCAATGTCATCCCCACGGGCAGCGCGGCCTGTAGCTCACCGACCCAGCGGCGGGCCGCCGCAGCGGAATCAGCGGGGAGCACGGTGTAGACGGTGTCGCCGACCAAGGCGCTGCGGGTCGAACGGGACCAGCCGAATCCGGTCGTCGCTCGCTCGAAGATCAACAGCAGCGCGGCGTGCCGCTCGTGCGCGTCTCGATCCCGCAGCGCGATCACCCGCAAGTTCTCCGGCGCCAGCCCCAGTCTGCTGGCCACCGTCGCCGCGTCCGCCGCACCCTCCAGTAGACGAATGACCAGATCGGCTTCCACCTGACGCTCCAGGTCGGCGCTGGCTCGCGACCGCAACAGGTGCAAGGCCACCGTGCGCGCACCATCGGCCAAGGCCGTGCGCCGCGCCCCGCGCAACGGCGCCGGGCACGACACCCATATCGACCCCAGCAGTTGCCCGCCCACACGCACGGCCACGACCATCCGCCCCGTCACACCGCGTTCGGCGTCCGCGGCGACGAACAACGGCTCATCCGAGGCGGCCAAATGCGCGAAGACACCGCGCGCGTCGAACAGGGCCCGCAACCACGGCGGCATCTCCCTACCGAGGATCGTCTCGACGCGGGCGGGATCGAGGTGCTGCTTCGGCTTCGAATACGCCAGCACCCGAGACCGCCGGTCCTCGATCGTCACCGCGCCCCCGACAGCGTCGGCCACGCTGTCGGCCAAGGCGAACAAATCGGTCGGGCCGCGACCGGCCTCGGTCTCGCGTCCTTCCAGCACCAATCCGTAAACCACCGCGGCCAGCTCGCTCCAGGCCACCGCGGGATCGACCACCAGCACCGCCACGCCATCGATATCCGGCTCGTGCTCGGTCTCCGCACCCCCACGAAGGACTGCGACGACAGCACCCGCCGAGACCGCCCATTCCACCACCTCCGACAGCGAGCGTGCCCCGATCCCCAGCAGCACGTCGCCCGCCTCCACGGGCCCCTGATCGGCCCCGTGGATCACCACGCTGCGCAATCGGGTGGACCGGGGCACCGAACCCAACCGCAAGCGGATTCCGTAGCCACTCAGCACGTTCGCCAACCGGTCCAATGTCACCACGAGCCGCTCCGAAGCCGAGCCGACAGCGCTGCGCGCCCAGGCGACCGACGCGGCCCGCACAAGGTCGTGGACGTGGCGGTCATTCGATCGAACTCGGCGAACGTCATAAGACCTCCCGCGGTTGTCCATCTCCTCGATCACGCCTGCGGAGCCTCAGCGGGGGACCTCGTCCGTCGGGACCGCCCTCGCACTACCGAACGGTACGCGCACGACCGTGCGGCTTTCGCGGTTCATACCGGCACGGTCTCGGCGCCGAGGGCTGTCGCCTCCGCGTCAGGCTTCGCCCGTCGTCGGAAGTTCGCGATCGCCGCGCCCGCGCCGGGCGGCGGCGCCCTGGATCACCAGCGCGTACAAAAGCAGCACGAGCACCGGCGCGGCCAGCGGCGCCCAAGCCAAGCGCAGCGGGACGAGAGCGGCGACGACGGCGACCGCCGTGAAGCCGACCGCACCGGTCACGGACGGGATCGTGGTCGGCACCACGCCGTGCGGCGCGGTCACCGTGGCCGCGTTGAGCAGATAGGTCGTGGCCACCAGACCCGTCGCCGCGGAAGCGAGCACACCCGCGTCGGCGACCGCGAGCACGGCGAGCGCGAGCAGCACCGCGCAGACCGCCAGCGGCCGCAGCCACCAGCCGAGCGCGACGAAGACCAGGGCGGGAATGCCGATCCACGGCTCGAGCAGCGCCACCGAGGCCACCAGCAGCACCCCGGAGAGAACGGCGAGGAATCTGGTCATCGGCGCACCCGTACGGTCCTGCGGTGCTCCGGCAGCACCCGCATGATCTGGTCCAGGCGCGCGTCTTCCGGCCACGCGACGATGTCGACGCCGACGGTGCCCATGTCCCGGTACATCGCCGCGCGCTCGAGCTGCCACATCTTGGCCAGGATCGGGTCGAGGTCCTCGCGGAACGGCGTGCCGCGCAGGACGTCCACCACGACCACCACGTGCCCGCGCTTGCGCAGATCGATCAGCGCGAGCGCGAACTGTGTGTCCAGCAGGGTGGAGAAGGCCACGACGATCGCGCCGAGCGGCACGGCGGAGTGCGGCGCGAGGGTGCCGGTGGTCGGGATGTGTTCGTCGCCCACGTCGAGCACGGTGTCCACGATGCGGTAGAACTGACGCCGCCCGATGTCCGGCCGCAGCCAGCGCGGCGCCTGGCCCAAGCAGACCACCGCGGTCCGGTCGCCCGCCTGCAAGGTCGACTGCACCACCTGCGCCGCGCCGCGCACCGACAGCTCCAGCGAATCGGTCGCCGGTCCCGGCGCTTGCTGCGAGGTGTCCACCAGCACAACGACGTCCGCCGAACGATTGGTCAGCCGCTCGGTGACGTACAGCCGCCCGCGCCGCGCGCTCACCGGCCAGTTCACGATGCGCAACTGGTCGCCGGGGGCGTAGGCGCGGATGTCCGCGTACTCGACGCCGGGACCGTGCCTGCGGGTCAGGTGGGTGCCGAGCCGCTCGGGAAGTTCGGTGCGCGGCAACCGCATTCGCTGCGGATCGGTGATCGGGTACACGAACAGCTGCCCCGCGGGCAGCACCGCGGTGGCGACGGCGAGCCCGGCGGGGCTCAGGGCCGAGACCCGCACCGACATCGGGTAGCGCCCCCACCTGGCCGCCGAGAGCGCGAGCCGCAACCCGGCGGGCGCGATTCCGGAATCGCCGGCCTCCTCGACCTGGATCTCCAAGCCGGCCGAACGCTCCGGCTTCAAGCGCAGCAGCGCATGCCCTTTCTCCACGAAGGCGGCGACGGTCAGCGTCACTTCCTCGGTCTCGAAACAGCGCAGCGTGCCGCCGCCGTCGACCTGGATCCTGGTCGAGGACTGCTGCCACGGCGCGGTTGCCAGCACGCCGAGCAGCGGCGCGGCGAACACGAGCAGTTGCCACCGGCCGAGGACCACCGCGAGCACCAGGGCCGCGGCGGCGCAGCCCGCGAGCATGAAGACCAGCGGTGCGGGTCGCCACCGCAATTCGGCGTCGACCGCGGAGCTGGCGTCGCGGTGCCTCATGTCACGGTGGCGCGCGGTACCGGCAGACGGCGCAGCAGTTCGGTGATCACGTCCTCGCCGCGGATGCGGCGCACCCACATCTCCGGCCGCAGCGTGATCCGGTGCGCCATGGCCGGGATCGCCAGCGCCTTGACGTCTTCGGGAATCACGTAGTCGCGGCCGAGCAGCAGAGCCCGCGCCCGGGACATCTGCACCAGGTCCAGTTCCGCGCGAGGGCTGGCGCCGACCTCGACCTGAGGGTGCCCTCGGGTCGCCGACGCCAGCGCGACGACATAGCTCACCACGTCGGGGTGCACGGTCACGTACTCGACGGATTGCCGCATCTCCAGCAAACCGTTGGCGTCGACGACCTGGTTGACCTGCGGCACCTGCGCCCCGCGCTCCAGCCTGCGGCGGATCATCTGCGTCTCGTCGTGCTCGGACAGGTAGCCCAACCGCAGCTGGATGGCGAAGCGGTCGAGCTGCGCTTCCGGCAGCGGGTAGGTGCCCTCGTACTCGATCGGGTTGTCGGTGGCCAGCACGACGAACGGTTGCGGCAGCAGGAACGTCTCGCCGTCGATGCTGACCTGTCCCTCGGCCATCGCCTCCAGCAGCGCGGCCTGTGTCTTCGGCGGTGTGCGGTTCACCTCGTCGGCCAGCAGCACGTTGGTGAACACCGGCCCGCGACGGAAGGTGAACCGGCCCGAGGACATGTCGTAGATCGTCGAACCGAGCAGATCCGCGGGCAGCAGGTCCGGGGTGAACTGCACCCGGGTGAACTGCAACCCGAGCGCGGCCGCGAACGATCTCGCGATGAGCGTCTTGCCGAGACCGGGTAAGTCCTCGATCAGCACATGCCCACCGGACAGCACCGCGATCATGATCAACTGCAACTCGTCCTGCTTGCCGACCACGACCCGGGACAACTCCCGGAGCACGGCCTCGCTGCGCTGGATGGTCATGTCCATCGGCATGGTCATGTGTGTACCCGCACTTGCCTCAACCCATTTCACATTCTCTGCAGGCGGCTCAGGATCTCGTCCAGCGCCGCACGTCCCGGTGCCCTGCCGGCTTGATCACGAAGGGCCGAATTGGCCGGGTCCACCCAGCGCCACAGTTCCGGCCCGAACTGGTGGACACCCGCCGCCTCGACCGCTCTGCGGTTCTTCGCCACCCGCTGGCCGCTGGACAGCTCGAACTCCTTGGCCAGCAGAGGACGCAGGTGCCGGTCCCAATCGGCACGACTGCCGTCCGCCCGGTCGGCGAGCATCTCCGCCCTGGCGTGCCAGCGCTGCAACATCTCGGCCGGGCCGTTCTCCATGTCGTCGAACTCGTCGGCGTCCCCGGCCTCGGCGCGCTCGAGCAGCGACCAGATCAGCCAGCCCAGCGCCACCGCGACCGGGATGCCCGCGACGATCAGCAGCAGCCCGCGGGCGCGCTCGACGGCGACCAGCTCGATCACCGCGATGACGATCACCCCGGTGATCACCACCCCCATCCGATTCACGCGATGTCCTTTCTCACCCGGCCGGTCACGCGGGCACCTCCCCTTGCAGATCGGCGAGCACGATGCGCAGCAGTTGCTCGGCTCGCATGCGCTGCCATTCGAGCATGGCGTGCGGGCTGAACCTGGCCTCCTCGAACAAGGCGACCAGTTCGCGGGCGGACGCGTCGTGCAGCGCGCCGCGTTCGAACGCGCGGGCCAGCACTTCCATCGGGGTGTCCGAGGCGAGCGGAGCGGCGGCGCGGTCGGAGGCGAGGCCGCGCTCCATCGCGACGTAGCAGGCGATGATCGCGGTGCGCGGGTCCTGGCCCGGGGCGTTCATCGCGGCCAAGCCCAGCTCGGCCGCGCGGGCCAGCGAGTCGGCCACGGTGGGCGTCGGCGCGACCCCGGGCGCCTGCGCCGGGACGGGCTTGCGCCGGGACGACACCGCGACCACGACCAAACCGCTCATCGCCACCGTCACCAGGCCCGCGGCCGCGATTCCGGCCAGCACCAGCGCCGTTCCGGTCAACTCCGCCGACCTGGGCTCGCGTTCGGCGGGCGGCGGGGTCCCCTGCTCCGGCGCGGCGCCCGTGGTGGTGGCGGGGGTCGCCGGGCGCGCGGGTTCGCTCGGCCTGCCCGCGCCGATGAAGTAGATCGCCGTCACGGCCGCGAACAGCACGCCGAGCAGCGCGAGCGCACCGAGCACTGCCAGGCCCACGCGCCCCAGCCGCCACTGCTTGCGCTCGTCCGCGCGTTCGGGCTCCGGCATGGCCAGCGGCAACCGGTGCTGGCTCGCGATGACGCCCGCCAGCAGGATGACGATCGATACGGTCAGCAACACGGGCATCAGAGCGACCGACAACGCGGACGGGACTTGCCTGCGCGACTCGCTCTCCGTGATTCCTGGGATGTATCCGTGCAATGCGATGGCGGCAAAAGCCAGCAGCGTGATCAGCACGATCACGCGCGATATCGGCGCTCGCGCCCTGGCCACTGCGTTACCACCAAATCTGAGTACTCCACAAAACAGCCACATAGTTACATGCCGGGCGGTCCGCTCGGGATGGAATGGAATACTTCGCAGTCCCTGCTCCTAAACCGCAACTGTGCGGGGAGGCGGCGGGTCGGCCATCGCGACGGTGACTACCGGACGATTTCGGCCGAGGATTGGGACAATGCACAAAGCCGACTCGTCAAACGTGAGATATCCGGCACTTCCCGCACCTCCCGCACCAGCTCGCCGAGCGCTGCGGACGCGATGACGGTGAGTGCACGATCGGCGTCGTAGAGCACGTCGACGACGTTCACGAAACGCATCGTCCAGTCGGGCGGAACCGCACGCAGCGGTGGTACATCCCGGATTTCCCACCGCGGAAAACGTTGGGCCAGCGCAACATAATCCGCCGCGGAAGTTGGGGTCCCGCACAATGCGGCGAAGTCGATGACGAGTGCGCCTCCGTCCGTCGCAATCGCCCGCAAACTTCTAGCACCGAGAGATATCTCGACGATCGATTCGATTTCCTGTTGTGCCGCATCATTATTGCGGGAGGACGAAGCTGACAACGCTTCCACGGCCATGTGCCATCGGGGCGCCATGACGTATCGCCCGGCCGCGAATCCGGAACCGGCGCCCCTGGAACCGAGGGTCCGATAGTCGATCGCGCCGTCGACAGCGACCACGTCCATGTTCGCGAGAATTCGCTCGATCGTCGGCACGAACCGGTCGTGGAACAACGGATTCGGCAGCAGCTCGGCGGGCGGATAGTTCGACGTCACCACCAGCGCGACGCGGCGGGCGAACAGCGCGTCGAGCAGCCGGGCGAACAGCATCGCGTCGCCGATGTCGTGGACGTGGAATTCGTCGAAGCAGACCAGCAGGGCGTCGCCGAGCAGCGCGTCCACCGCGGCATCGATCGAGCCGGACGCGTGCGCCGCGGCGTGCAGGCTCGCGAAGAACTGGTGAAAGTGGTAGCGCCGCTTGCGTTCCGATGCCACCTCGGCGAAGAACCGGTCCATGAGCATGGTCTTGCCGCGCCCGGGCCTGCCGTGGAGGTAGACGCCACGGCTCCGTCGGCTCGGCCTGCCGCGCCGATCGACCAACTCGCGCAACCGCGCCGCCGCCCGCGCCTGCTCGGCATCCCACCGTAGTTCCACGGCACCTCCAAAGTCCTCTACATTTGTAGAGGAGGAGGCCGCGCGGCGGCCAGGAAGGGTGATCATGTCCACAGGCGACCGGCGCGTGCTCCTCGTCGACACGGCCATCGAAGTGATCGCGGCACGCGGCCTGCGCGCGCTCACCCACCGCGCGCTGGACACCGAACTGGGCCTGCCCGCCGGTTCGGCTTCCTATTACTTCCGCACCAAACGCGCCCTCATCGAGGCCATCGTGGAGCGGATCACCACCCGCTCCCGCGACGATTTCGCCGCTGCCGCGTTGACGCCGACCGCCGACCGGCCACCGGTCGCGGAAGCCATCGCGGCCTGGCTGGACCGGCTACTCGCGCAACGGCGCGGTCACCTGATCGCACGGCACGCTCTGCTGATCGATCTGCTGGACGATCCCGACCTGCATCCCCGGCTGGTGCGCAGCCTGTTCTCCGTCGACCGCGCCCGCGACCTGTTCCGCGCCATGGGCGCGCCCGATCCGGATATCCGGGCCGCGGATTTCGTCGCTGTCATCGAGGGAGCCGTCTTCGACCGCTTCGCGGGCAATCGCACCGCCCTGCGCCCGGACACGCCGGAGAGCGTCCAGCAGCTCGCCCGCGTTCTCGCCGCGCACTTGCGTGTGTGATCAGCTGGGCCAGCCCCGCTGGCTGTAGGTCACGCCGGTGAGGTAGCCGTGGATACCGGCGGCCGGATACGGAATGAGGGTTTCCGGAAGGTTCGCGAGCGAGAACCACCGCAGCTCGTAGGACTTGTCCGGCTCGCGGTTGACCGGCTCGCCCGACCAGCGGCGCGTCTCGAAGAACAACCCGACCCGGGCTTCCCGTTCGGACTCGACGACATGCGCGGAATGGACGTGCCGCAGATCCGCCGGATCGATCACCACGCCGACCTCTTCGTGCGCTTCGCGGACCACCGCGGCGAGCACCGACTCCCCCACCTCGAGCTTCCCGGCGGGCAGGTGCCACAGCCCGTCGAACTCGTCCGCGCTGCGCCGCCTGCTCAGCAATAATTCCGCGCCGCGCAGCAGCAACACATGCACATCCACCAAATGCCTGGCCACCACTTGCCCCAAGCTACGCGCCACCCCCGCACCGGCGGCGGTTCGCACACCCGTCAGCACTCCGGACCCACCATGACGGGTGCCGGAGTGCTGAAGCAGGCAGGCGCGGCCGACCTGATCAGTCCGCACTGAGGACGAGGCCGGAGGTCGGCACGCCGGTGCCCGCGGTGACCAGGATGTTGGTCAGGTCGGCGACCGGGTTGACCGAGACGCCGCGGATCTGACGCACCGCCTCGGCGATGCCGTTCATGCCGTGGATGTACGCCTCGCCGAGCTGGCCGCCGTGCGTGTTGAGGGGCAGGCGTCCGCCGACCTCGATGGCGCCGTCGGCGATGAACTCCTTCGCCTCGCCCCGGCCGCAGAACCCGAGTTCCTCCAGTTGCATGAGGACGAACGGGGTGAAGTGGTCGTACAGGATGGCGGCCTGCATGTCCTCCGGACGCAACCCGCTCTGCGCCCACAGCTGCTCACCGACCAGGCCCATCTCCGGCAGGCCGGTCATGGCGTCGCGGTAGTAGCTGGTCATCACGTACTGGTCGGCGCCGGAACCCTGGGCGGCCGCGGCGATGACGGCGGGCCGCTGCGGCAGGTCGCGAGCCCGCTCGACGCTGGTGACCACGATCGCGACGCCGCCGTCGGACTCCTGGCAGCAATCCAGCAGGTGCAGCGGCTCGGCGATCCAGCGGGAATTCTGATGATCCGCCAGTGTGATCGGCTTGCCGTAGAAGAAGGCCGCGGGGTTCACCGCGGCATGCTTGCGGTCGGCGACGGCCACGCGGCCGAAGTCCTCGCTGGTGGCCCCGTAGACGTGCATGTAGCGCCGGGCGACCATCGCGACCTGCGCGGCCGGGGTGCCCAGCCCTTGCGGGTAGGACCAGCCCGCGTCGATGCCCGACGAGGTGGGCGCGGTGGCCAGCGCCGTGGAGAACTGCCCGAACCGCGACACCGAGCGCTCGTTGAACGCGCGGTAGGCCACCACGACGTCCGCGACGCCGGTGGCCACCGCCATGGCGGCCTGCTGAATGGTGGCGCAGGCCGCGCCGCCGCCGTAGCCGATGTGGCTGAAGAACTTCAGCTGCGGAATGCCGACCGCCCTGGCCACGGCGGCCTGGGTGTTGGTGTCCATGGTGAACGTGGTCAGGCCGTCCACGTCGGCGGGCGTCAGGCCCGCGTCGGCCAGTGCGGCGGTGACCGCCTCGGCGGCCAGGCGCAGTTCGCTGCGTCCGGAGTCCTTGGAGAAATCCGTGGCGCCGATGCCGACGATGGCCGCACGGCCGGAAATCTTCTGCTCAGACATCGGCCCTCCGCAACGCGATGACGGCCGTAGCCGTGATGTGGTCGCCGAGGCTGTCCTTGCCGACCACGTCGATGTGTACGTCGTCGCCCTCCAGCGCGGTCACCGTGCCGGTCAGCGTCAGCGTGTCCCCGGCGTACAGCGGCACGCCGAGGCGCAGCGCGATCGACTTGACGACGGCGCGCGGGCCCGCCCAGTCGGTGACGAAACGCTGCACCAAGCCGGTGTCGGTGAGGATGTTGACGAAGATGTCCTTCGAGCCGCGGGCGACGGCCTTGTCCCTGTCGTGGTGCACGTCCTGGAAGTCCCTGGTGGCCAGGGCGGTGCTGATCACGAACGTGGGGTCGGCGTCGATCACCAGCTCGGGCAGCACCGTGCCCACGCGCACGGCGGCGCTCACGAGACCACCTGCCAGACCGGCAGTGTCGCCTCGTCGTCGAGCTTCTCGAAGCCCACCTCGACCGGCAGACCGATCCGCACCTCGGCCGGGTCGATGCCGCGCAGTTCACCGAGCATGCGCACGCCTTCCTCCAGTTCGACCAGCGCCACCACGAACGGCAACTGCCGCCCCGGCACCTTCGGCGCGTGGTGCACGACGTAACTGAACACGGTGCCGCGCCCGGAGGCGACGACGTAATCGGTCGGTTTCGACTTGTCCTGCCAGATGGCCGGAATGGGCGGATGCCGCAGCGAGCCGTCCGGCAGCCGCTGGATGCGCAACTCGCCCGCTTTCGTCCCTTCCCAGAAGAATTCGGTGTCCCAGGAGACCAGCGGCTTGACCCGCGCGCCCTCCGCGGCTTTCGGCGCGGCGGTGCCGGGAGCGAATTTCAGCAGCCGGAACAGCATCTCGGCGACCACCTCGTCGCCGACCCGCCAGGTGGTCTGGAAGGTGACGAACCATCCCTCACCCAGCGCGGTGCGCTTCGGGCCGCGGATGTCCGACAGCGTGCTGGTGACCGAGACCTGTTCGCCGACCGCGAGGTAGCGGTGGTAGGTCTGCTGACAATCCGTGGCGACCACGGAGGTGTAGCCCGCGGCGTCGAGCAGTTCCGTGGCCGACCCCATCGGGTCGTCGGCGGGACGAGAACCGTTGAGCCCGAACATGGTCCACACCTGGGCCATGGCGGGCGGCGCGACGATGCCTGGATGTCCCGCCGCGCGCGCCGCCTCCTCGTCGACATAGATCGGATTGGCGTCGCCGAGCGCCTCGACCCAGTTGTTGATCATCGGCTGGTTCACCGGATCGCGCCCGAAACGGGGCGCGCTCGCACCCGCCGCCTTGATGGCCTCGGCTGCGGCGACGATCGCTTCCGGAGTAGTGGTTTCCGGCACGCGCGGCTCCTTCACTCGTTATCGGGGTACTCGCGGCAACCGCAGACCGGACGAGGCGACCAGTTCGCGCATCACCTCGTTGACGCCACCGCCGAAGGTGACCACGAGGTTCTGCTTGGTCCTACGGTCCAGCCAGGTCAGCAGCTCGCCGGTGGCCGGGTCGGCCGGGTCGCCGTAGCGGCCGACGATCTCCTCGGCGAGCCTGCCCGCCTCCTGGAGCGATTCGGTGGAGTAGACCTTGGTCGCGGACGCGTCGGCGATCACTTGCGCCTGGTCGCCGTCCACAGTCGCGGCGACCTGCCAGTTCAGCAGTTCGTTCAACCGGACCATGGCGTGGATGCGGCCCAGCGCCCTGCGCACGTCGAGTTCGGCGAGCACGCCGCGCGGTTGCGCCCAGTCGCGCACCCGGTCGTAGAGCTGCTCGATCTTGCCGGACGGCCCCAGGCTCACCCGCTCGTGGTTGAGCTGCGTCGTGATCAGCTTCCAGCCCCGGTTCTCCTCGCCGACCAGCATGTTCGCCGGGACGCGCACGTTGTCGAAGTAGGTCGCGTTGGTGTGGTGAGCGCCGTCGCAGGTGATGATCGGCGTCCACGAGTAGCCGGGGTCGGTGGTGTCCACGATCAGGATCGTGATGCCGCGGTGGCGCGACTCGGTCGAGCCGGTGCGGCAGGCCAGCCAGACGAAGTCGGCCTCGTGCGCGCCCGTGGTGAAGATCTTCTGCCCGTTGACGATCCAGTCACCGGACTCGTCACGCACCGCCGAGGTGCGCAGCGAGGCGAGGTCGGTGCCCGCGTCCGGCTCGGAGTAGCCGATCGCGAAATGGACGTCGCCGGAGAGGATTCCGGGCAAGAACCGCCGCTTCTGTTCCTCGGTGCCGAACTGCTGCAAAGTCGGTCCGACGGTCAGCAGCGTCACCAGCGGGAGCGGGACGTCGGCCCGGACCGCCTCGTTGAAGAAGATCTGCTGCTCGACCGGCCCGAAGCCTTGGCCGCCGTATTCCTTGGGCCAGCCGACGCCGAGCCAGCCGTCGCGGCCCATCCGGCGCACCACGGCGCGATAGGCGTCACCGTGCCGGTTCACCGCCATCTCGGCCTCCTCCTCGGGAGTCACGAGATCGGCGAAGTAGGCACGCAATTCGTCGCGCAGCCCGCGTTGCTCGGTGGTCAGGTCGATGAACATCTCGCCCCCAATCGGTCGAGCCGGAACGACGCGCCGCCGAGCCAGCGAGCGATGTCCTTGGCTTGTGAGTAGTAGCGATGCATCGGGTGGGTCACGTCCACACCGAGGCCGCCGTGCAGGTGATGGCACTTCTGCATGGCCGCGGGCAGTTCCGCGGCGACGGTGTAGGCGAGGATCTCCAGGTCGTCGTCGGTGCGCTCGCGATGCTCCCGGCTCGCGTCGGGCTGCGCCAGCGCCCAGTTCGCCGAGACCGCGGCCACGTGCAGGGTCCGCGAGACGACGTACAGGTCCGCGATCTGCTGGGCCACCGCCTGGAACTCGGCCAGCGGCCTGCCGAACTGATGCCGGGTGCGCAGATGCTCGGCGGTGAGCGTGATCGCGCCTTTGAGCAATCCGTCGGCCACCGATCCGATCGAGGCGAGCGCCAGCCGGTGCAGATCGGCGAGACCGACCGGCCACAGCTGGTCGGCCGGAATCTGCACCTGGTCCAGCCGGACCGTGTACTCGGGAATGCCGCCGGAGACCGGCGTCGGCGTGCGGGTCAGGCCGACGGCCTGCGCGTCCACCACGGCGATACCGGCGTCGGTCGGCACGAGCAGCCAGCTCGCCTCCTCCGCGTACGGCACCGCCACCTTGTGCCCGGTGATGCGCACCGTGTCGCCGCTGACGACGGCGGTGGTCTCCGGCTCGAGGACGAACGGCGCCCCCGGTTCGCTCAGCGCCGCGGTGAGCACCGCGCCCTCGGCGACCCCCGGCAGCACGAGCGACTGCACGCGCTCCGGCGCGCAGGCCACCAGCGGCAGCACGCCCAACCCCAGCGTCGACAGCGCCGGCACCGCCACCGCGTCGGTGGCCAGTTCGGTGAGCAGCGCCGAAACCTCGAGCAGCCCCATCCCATCGCCGCCGAACCGTTCCGGCAACGCGACGACGAGCAGACCGGAGTCGGCCAGCTTCGGCCACAATCGCATGTCGCGCGCCGGTTCGCGCTCCAGCAAGCTCACGACGACCTCGGCCACCGCGTCCTGGCCCTCGTCCCTGGTGAAGTCCACGCTTGTCTCCCGATTGGCTGTAGGGCTAGCTGTCCGCGTCACGAGGCAGCCCCAGAATCCGCTCGGCGGCCACGGTGAGCAGGATCTGCTCGGTTCCGCCCGCGATCGACAGGCAACGCGTGAGCAGGAACTCCTTGGTCACCTCGGAGTCCTGCGCGCCGAGCGGGCCCGCCGCCTCCGCGGCGAATTCCGCGACCGCTTGGCGGTGGCGCACGCCGACCAGCTTGCGCACGCTGCTCTGCGCGCCGGGGTCCCCGCCCGCGAGCATCTTCACCGCGGCGCGTTGCTCGAGCAGCAGACCCGCGATCGCCTCGGCCACGAATCCACCGAGCCGGTCGTTCACCAGCTCGGTGCCCGGGCCGGTGGCGGGCGATTTCGCGATCAGCTCTTCGAGTACCGGACCGATGCCGTTGCCGCCCATGGCGACTCGCTCCGTCGACAGCGTGGAGCGGGCGATCTTCCATCCGTTGTTCAGCGCGCCGACCACGCAATCGTCCGGCACGAACACATCGTCGAGGAAGACCTCGCTGAAACGCGCCTCTCCGGTGATCTGCACCAGCGGGCGCACCTCGAGCCCGGCGCTGTGCATATCGACCAAGAAGTACGTGATGCCGCGGTGTTTGGGCGCGTCGGGATCGGTGCGCGCCAGGCAGATCGCCCAGTTCGCCTTGTCGCCCAGCGATGTCCACACCTTTTGCCCGCGCAGCACCCAGCCGCCGTCGGCCTTTTTCGCGGTGGTGCGCAACGCCGCCAAATCGGAACCCGCCTCTGGTTCGCTGAACAGCTGGCACCAGACCACTTCGCCGCGCAAGGTCGGCCAGGCGAAGCGCTCGATCTGTTCCGGCGTCCCGTGCTGCAACAGCGTGGGGATCGCCCAGCCGCCGATGGCCAGGTCCGGCGCGGTGAGTCCGGCACGGCGCAGCTCCTCGGAGATCACCAGGCCGGTCATCGGGTCCGCGGCGCGTCCGTATGGCCGCGGCCAGTGCGGCATGACCAGGCCCGCGTCCACCAGCGCGGCACGCTGCCGGTCGGCGGGCAGCGCCGCGATCCGCGCGACCTCGGCGGCGAGTTCGTGCGCGCTGTCGCCGTCCACGGCGGCCACGCCTTCCTCGGCGAAGACCCGATCGGCCCCGGTCGTGCGCCGCAGGCCCCTGCGGGTCAGTTCGGTGACCCGCGCCCGCCAGTGCGCCGACCCGCCGAGCAGTTGGCGCAAGGCCGTGGCCCGGCGCAGATACAGGTGCGCGTCGTGCTCCCAGGTGAAGCCGATGCCACCGAGCACCTGAATACAGTCCTTGGCGGTCTCCACCGCCGCGTCCAGGGCGATGGCGGCCGCGACGGCGGCCGCGATCGGCAGTTCGGCTCCGCCGTCGTCCACGGCAGCCGCGACGTCGGCCGCGGCGGCGCGGATGAGTTCGGTGCGGCACAGCATCCAGGCACAGATGTGCTTGACCGCTTGGAACGAACCGATCTTGCGGCCGAACTGCTCGCGCACCTTCGCGTACTCGACCGCGGTCTCGAGGCACCAGCCCGCGAGGCCGGACAGTTCGGCGGTGACCAGCGCGACGAGCAGGTCCCCTGCCGCGTGCGGCGCGACGAATACGCGTTCGGCGGGCACGCGCAGGTCGGCGCAGTGCACCCGCGCGAGCGGCGTGCTCGGATCCAGCGGCGCGAGCGCTTCCACCCGCAGGCCATCGGCGTCGGGCGCGACCAGGCACCACCGCTGTCCTTGCGGTTGGTCGATCGGCAGCAGCACGGCGGTGCCGGGGGCGGCGCCGACGACGGAATCCCAGGTACCCGTGAGCAACACGCCGTCGCTCGCGACGGGTACGCTCACCGTCGAACCGACGACGAAGTCGAGCGCCACACCGCACGGCAGGTCCTCGTCGAGCTGTCCGGCGGTGATCAGATTGGCCAGAGCCGTCGTGAGTACCGGGCCGCCGACGAGATCGTGCGCCGCCTGTTCCACCAGCACGGCCAGATCGGAGACCGACCCGCCCGCACCTCCCGCGTCCTCGGCCACCGCGACCCGGAAGATCCCGATCTCGGCCAGCGCGGGCCAGTAGGCGCGCCAGAAGTCGGCCGCGCCGGCCCGCATTGTTGCAATCGGACGGACCGAAGCGGCCCATCCGCGCATCGACTCCTGAACGGCTTTATGCTCGTCAGTGGTGGCGATGGTCACACTCCATACCGCCTTTCCGGCGTGACTCCCACACCTAGAACATGTTCTAATATCCTAGCCGGGCGGAAGTCAAGAGACCATCGCCGCCGCGGCCACACCGCGCACGCAGCCGACGAAACGACGTTTCCGGAAAGGACTTTCATCAATGGCCAGTCCGTCCCGATCGCAGCCAGCCGACCCGAGCGCGGGACGGCCCGCCGCCACGGTCACCACGCTCAGCGAGGACGAGCTGAGCTCGGCGGCGCAGCGCGAGCGGCGCAAGCGGATCCTGGACGCGACCTTGGCGCTCGCGTCCAAGGGCGGTTACGACGCGGTACAGATGCGCGCGGTGGCCGAGCGCGCCGATGTCGCGGTCGGCACGCTGTACCGCTACTTCCCGTCGAAGGTGCACCTGCTGGTCTCGGCGCTGTCGCGCGAGTTCGAGCAGATCGAGGGCAAACGCAAGCCGCTTGCCGGGCAGTCCCCACAGGAGCGCATGCACCTGCTGCTCACTCAGATCACCCGGATGATGCAGCGCGACCCGCTGCTCACCGAGGCCATGACCCGCGCGTTCATGTTCGCCGACGCCTCGGCCGCCGCCGAGGTGGACCGGGTCGGCAAGGTGATGGACCGCGTCTTCGCCCGCGCGATGAACGACGGCGAGCCCACCGAACGCCAGCTGGCCATCGCGCGGGTGATCAGCGACGTGTGGCTGTCGAATCTGGTCGCGTGGCTGACCCGGCGCGCCTCGGCCACCGACGTGACCGAACGACTGGAACTGACCGTCGACCTCCTCCTGGGCGAACGCAACCAGTAAGCTCTAGCGGGATCTCTCAGCACACAGCGAGCGAATCAGCGCCCGGTCACCCCACCGGGCCCGAATAGCTCGTTGTGCTGCGACGAAGCTCACCCGCTCGGATCCCGTTGCCGTTAGCTGGGCAGATCTACCGGACACCGGTTCAGGTGTGCGTTATCGTGCGCACGCGAACCGGCGCGCTTCTGTGCGGCAAATTCAACACAGTATTGTTTTGCCCGCCCCCTGAAAAAACTCCTCCGATCACTAGGTTGGATGCGTGAGCGCACAGGATCTGCCACTGGAACTTCGCCGTGCACTGTCGACGGTCGCGCGCGTGCCACGGCTGTTGGTCGCATCGGACTACGACGGGACACTCGCGCCCATCGTGTCCGACCCGACCAAAGCCTTTCCCCATCGGGAATCGGTGAGCGCGTTACGAGCCCTCGCCGGCCTGACCGGGACCACTGCCGCCGTGATCTCCGGCCGCGCGCTGCGAGATCTCGCGGCGCTGTCCCGCCTTCCGGTCGAGGTGCAACTGATCGGCAGTCACGGCTCGGAATTCGACGTGGGCTTCGTGCACGCGATCGACAACGACGCCAAGCATCTGCTCCAAGAGGTGCAGACGGCCCTGAACCAGATCGCCGCGGACAACCCCGGCGTCACCGTCGAGATCAAACCGGCCAGTGTCGCGTTGCATGTGCGCAACGCCAGCCCGGAGATCGGTCATCGCGCGCTGTCGCAGGTCCGGCTCGGTCCGGCGTGCTGGTTCGGCGTGCAGGTCACCGAGGGCAAGGCGGTCATCGAACTGGCCGTGGTGCAGACCGACAAGGGCACCGCACTGGACACCGTTCGGCATCAGGCGGGGGCCTCGGCCGCGGTGTTCTTCGGTGACGACGTCACCGATGAGAAGGCGTTCCGCGTGCTGTCCGGCCCGGACGTCGGCATCAAGGTCGGCGACGGCGAGAGCCTGGCCAAGTTCCGGGTGGACAGCACCGAGGCCGTGGCGTGCGCGCTGGCCTACCTGCTGGAGGAGCGCCGGACCTGGCTGGCCGGCGCGAGCGCGCCGCGCATCGAGCGGCTGACCATGCTGGCCAGCCCGCGCTCGGTCGCGCTGCTCACCCCGGACGCCACGGTGACCTGGTTCTGCCATCCGGAGCCCGATTCGGCCGCGGTGTTCGCCCACCTGCTCGGCGGCCCGCAGGGCGGCCACTTCACCATCGAGCCGGAGCGGCCGGGCCTGCCGCTGTCGCAGCGTTACGTCGACGGCACGATGACCGTCGAAACCCGTTGGGCCAAACTGCAAGTCACGGACTACCTGCCGCACGACGTAGCCCCGACCCGCACCGACCTCACCCGGGTGATCACCGGCGACGCGAAGGCCGTGGTCACCTTCGCCCCGCGCCCGGAGTTCGGCCAGGTGCCGGTGAACCTCGAGGCGCAGGAGGGCGGGCTGCGGGTGTACGGCACCAACGACCCGATCGTGCTGCGTTCACCCGGCGTGCGGTGGGAGATCGTCTCGGACGGTACCCACGAGTCGGCGCGGGCCGTCGTGGATCCGTCCAAGGGGCCGGTCGTGCTCGAACTGCGCTGCGGCACCGCCGATCTCGATCCCGCCCCGGCCAGTGAGGCGGAGCGGCGGCGGGAGGCGCAGCGGTACTGGTCGGATTGGGCGGGGACGCTCACACTGCCGCCGCTCAAGCCCGACCTGATGAAGCGCTCGGCGCTGACCCTGCGCGGCCTGGTGCACGCGCCGTCCGGCTCGATCCTCGCGGCCGCCACCACCTCGCTGCCCGAGGACATCGGCGGCGTGCGCAACTGGGACTACCGCTACTGCTGGCTGCGCGACGCGGCGCTGACCGCGCAGTCGCTGGTCTCGCTCGGCTCGCTCGCCGAGGCGGAGGACTACCTGGGCTGGGTGCACCGCGTGCTGGAGACCTTGCCCGGCCCCGAGCGGCTGCACCCGCTGTACACGCTGTACGGCGAGACCCTGCCGCCGGAGGCCTCGATCGACCAGCTACCCGGCTACGCAGGCTCCCGCCCGGTGCGCGTCGGCAACGCGGCCAACATGCAGGTGCAGCTGGACGTCTTCGGTCCGATCGTGGATCTCATCGCGACCCTGGCGCACGCCAGGGAGCTGCGCGGCGTCACCGATCCGGCGAACGTGCTGCCCGACGCCGACTGGGAGCTGGTGTGCGCCATGGTCTCGGCGGTGCAGCGGCGCTGGCAAGAGCCCGACCACGGCATCTGGGAGATCCGCGGCAACCCCCGCCACCACGTGTACTCGAAGGTGATGGGCTGGCTGACCGTCGACCGGGCGCTCACCCTGGCGCAGAAGTTCGATCGCGAGGCCGATCCGGCCTGGCCGGTGCTGCGCGACACCATCGCCGACGAGGTGAAGGCCAAGGGCTGGAACGACGAGGTGCAGTCCTACACCGCGGCGTACGACGGCACCGACCTGGACGCGGCGACGCTGCACATCGGGCTGAGCGGCCTGATCGACCCGTCCGACCCGCGCTTCGCGGCGACGGTCGTGGCGACCGAGGCCGAGCTGCGCAGCGGCTCGACGGTATACCGCTACCACCACGACGACGGCCTGCCCGGCGGCGAGGGCGGATTCCACCTGTGTGCGGCCTGGCTGGTCGAGGCGTACCTGCTGATCGGCAAGCGCTCCGACGCCGAGGCGCTGTTCGCCCAGCTGGTCGACGTGGCGGGCCCGACCGGTCTGCTCAGCGAGGAATACGACCCGGTGGCCGAACGGTCGCTCGGCAACCATCCGCAGGCGTACAGCCATCTGGGCCTGTTGCGCTGCGCGCAGCTGCTGGGGCAGCCGGTGGAGGCCGCGCTGGTCTGACCACCTAGGAGCCGAGGGCCCGCGAACGAGGAATCGTTCACGGGCCCTTCGCATTCGGTTTCCAGGTGGGCGTCGCATCCGCACGCTTGACGGCCCCTGCTAGAGTTAACGGGAACGATTTCCATTATGATCTAGAGCACGGCCAGGAGTACCCCACGTGAGAACCCGATTCGCCATCAGTTGCGCAGGTATCGCCGTGGGAGTCGTCTCCGCCCTGACGCTGACCGCCTGCGGCGGCTCCAACGACGACGGGCGCCCGACCGTCGTCGCCTCCACCGACGTCTGGGGCGATATCGCCGCCGCCGTCGCGGGCCCCGACGCCGCCGTCCGGTCGCTGATCACCGATCCGTCCGCCGATCCGCACTCGCACGAGACCTCCGCGGTCGAGTCGGCGGCGCTCAGCGATGCCGACCTCGTGGTCTACAACGGCGGCGGCTACGACCGGTTCGCCGAGAAGGCGGTGGCGGGCACGAACAAGCGCACCGTGGACGCGTTCGCCCTGCGGGCCGATCAGAGCGACGACAACGAGCACGTCTGGTACGACGTGCGCACCGTCGACGTGGTCGCCGACCGGATCGCCGCCCAACTCGGCGAACTGGACCCGGGCAAGGCCGCGGCCTACGCCGAGCGCGCGACGACGTTCAAGAACCGGCTCGCCGCGGTTACCGCCATCACCGGCGCACTCGCCGCCGAGCATCCGAAAACGCCGGTGCTGCAGACCGAGCCCCTCGCGCACTATCTCCTGGTCGCCACCGGAGCCGACGACCGGACTCCGCACGAGTTCCAGGAAGCCATCGAGCAGGAGACCGACCCGGCCCCCGCGGCCGTCGCGGCGACGCAGGACCTGCTCACCGGCAAGCGGGTCCGCGCCCTGATCTACAACGTGCAGACCGAGGACAAGATCACCAAAGACCTGCGCGCGACCGCGCGGAGCGCGGGCG
This sequence comes from Nocardia sp. NPDC051900, assembly GCF_044452545.1. Classification (NCBI taxonomy): domain Bacteria; kingdom Bacillati; phylum Actinomycetota; class Actinomycetes; order Mycobacteriales; family Nocardiaceae; genus Nocardia; species Nocardia sp. NPDC051900. The sequence goes on from NZ_JBITBU010000003.1 coordinate 409,838, forward strand.
TCGCCGTCGTCGAGGTGACCGAGACCCTGCCCGACGGCGTGGATTACATTCAGTGGCAGACGAAGAACGCGCAGGCGCTCGCCGCCGCGCTGGGCTGAGCAGATGAACAAGGGAGCCGCGCTGACCGCACACGCCGACGAGGTGGAACGGCGCTCGACCATCGGCGAATCGGCCGCGGTGCGACTGGAGGCCGCCCGCTTGTCGTTCGGAGACCGAACCCTTTGGGAGGGGCTGGATCTCACTGTCGCGCCGGGTGAATTCGTCGCGGTCCTCGGGCCGAACGGTTCGGGCAAGACCTCGCTGCTGAAGGTGCTGTTGGGTCAGGTCGGCCTGAGTTCGGGCGCGGCTCGGATCGCGGGCTCTCCCGCGCGCACCGGCAATCACGACATCGGCTACATACCGCAACAGAAGACGATCGACGCCGGGGTGCAGTTGCGCGGCGTCGATCTCGTCGGCCTCGGCGTCGACGGGCATCGCTGGGGGCTCGGGCTGCGCTCCCGCGCCGAACGCAGGCGGAAGGTGGCCGCGGCCATCGCCGACGTGAGCGCCGAGCGATTCGCCCACGCGCCACTGGAATCCATGTCCGGCGGGGAACAGCAGCGACTGCGGGTGGCGCAGGCGCTGGTCGGCGATCCGAAGGTGCTGCTGTGCGACGAACCGTTGCTCAGCCTTGACCTGGCGAATCAGCGACTCGTCGCCGAGCTCATCGATCGCCGCAGGCGCACCCACGACACCGCGGTGCTCTTCGTGACGCACGAGATCAACCCGATCCTGCCCCTGGTGGACCGGGTGCTGTACCTGGTCGACGGCCGGTTCCGGATCGGGACGCCGGAAGAGGTGATGACCTCGGCGGTGCTGTCGGAGTTGTACCGCACCCAGGTGGACGTACTACGGGTACGCGGGCGTCTGGTGGTCGTCGGCACCGGCGACACCATGGACGCGCTCGGCACCGCGGGCGGCCACTGCCACGGCCCGGCCGGCGACGAGTTCGCCCACGGCGATTCCGCCGGTAGCCCCGCACCGGACGATGACTCCACCTCGACCACGGGATCCGTCGAAGAGTCGACCCCCGCAGCGCCGTCATCAGCGCATGCCGCCGTCGCCGCCACCTCGACCGGCACGGAAACCGGCACACGAACCAGCCGCCCGGCAACCAACGGCAGCGCCGCAACCGAACGAACACCGGCAGTCCCGACGACCGCCGCCCCCACTTCAGGCCGATCGTCGACCACCGACGAGGCACGCGTCGATGCGACCTCGACCGACACGGGTACCGGCACACGAGTCGGCCGCGCGGCGACCCACGGCACCGCTCCTGCCGAACGAACACCGGCGGTCCCGACGACCGCCATGCGCCCGAACTCGGGCCCACCCTCGACCACCGAGGTGGCGAGTGGTGGCTCGACGCCGATCGACCCGAAGACGAACGAACCGGCGATGCGCAGCGCGTCGGTGACCGAACCGACATCGAGCGGCCTGGCATCCGCGGTCGACACATCGCCCAGCCCCGCGAACGGCAATGCGCCAACGGGCGACGCGGTGTCCGGCCACTCGATACCCGGCAACGGTTCGACGGCGGCCCTCTCGTCGGCGGAGCGTGTCCAAGGCGACGGCGACCGTCCGACGGCGGATCCCGAGCAGAGCGGAGCGCGTTCGTGACCGACAAGCTCTCCAGCGTCCTCGGCAAGATGCTCGACTTCGCCACCACGGCGAACCTGCTGTCCTACGGTTTCGTCCAGCAGGCGCTGCTCGCGGCGGCCCTGCTGGGGCTGCTGTCCGGCGTGATCGGTCCGCTGATCATCAGCAGGCAGATGTCGTTCGCAGTGCACGGCACCAGCGAGCTTTCGTTGACCGGAGCCGCCGCCGCGCTGCTGGCCGGTGTCGGCGTGGGTCTGGGCGCCATCGCGGGGTCGGTGGTCGCGGCGGTGTTGTTCGGCCTGCTCGGCGCGCGGGCGCGGGAACGCGATTCGGTGATCGCCGTGGTGCTCTCGTTCGGGCTCGGACTCTCGGTGCTGTTCCTGTGGTTGGGCCCCGATCGCGCGGGATCGAAATTCTCCCTGCTGACCGGCCAAGTGGTCAGCGTCGGCAACAACGGGCTCGGCCTGCTCGCCGTCTGCACCGCCGGAGTGATCGCGGTGCTGGCCTTCGTCTACCGGCCGCTACTGTTCGCCAGTTCCGACCCGGAAGTGGCCGTGGCGCGCGGTGTCCCGGTGCGGGCGCTGTCCATCGTGTTCGCCGTCCTGCTGGGCATCACGGCGGCGTTCGGCGTGCAGATCGTCGGCGCGCTGCTGGTCCTCGCCCTGCTGATCACCCCGGCCGCCGCGGCCGCCCAGCTCACCGCGGACCCGGTTCGAGCGACCGTGCTCGCCGTGGTGTTCGCGGAGATCGCCGCCGTCGGCGGCATCCTGCTGTCGCTCGCGCCGGGCGTCCCCGTCTCGACCTTCGTCACCACGATCTCGTTCCTGATCTACCTCGCCTGCCGCCTGCTCGGCACCCGCAACCGCAGGCTCGCGCACGCCCGCTGAAGGCGTCGCGCGCCGGTCTACTGACGGTGCACCGGCATGTCGAAAAGTTCTCGCGATCGACGTCCGGGTGATGGCGGTGACCTCATGGCGAGCGCAACGCCGGCCAGCGGTGCCGCGACCGCCAGTCCAGCGGCTATCAGTGCTGATGAGCGCCTAGCTCGCAAACCGGACCGATTTTGATGGCAGCCGCCTTCAGTCATTGGCAAATGCTTTCGTATGCTCGACTCATCGCGCCCCCGAACGAATGGTGACCAACGATGATCGACTTCGCGATTCCCGCCGACCTCGCCGCCGAACGCGACCGAGTGCGCCGCTTCGTCATCGATAAGATCGTCCCCTACGAGCGCGACCCGCGCCTGACCGCGCACGGGCCGACCGACGAGCTGCGGCAGGAACTCGTCGAACTCGCTCGCGCCGAGAAGCTGCTCACCGTGCAGGCGCCCGAGTCGCTCGGCGGACGCGGACTGACCCACATCGAGCAGGCGGTGATCTACGAGGCGGCGGGCTGGTCAACGCTCGGCCCGGTCGCGATGAACTGCGCGGCGCCCGACGAGGGCAACATGTTCCTGCTGTCCAAGGTGGCCGATCCCGACCAGGTCCAGCGTTACCTGGCCCCCGTGGTCGCGGGCCACCAGCGTTCGGTCTTCGCCATGACCGAGCCCGAGGGGGCCGGCTCCGACCCGGGCCAGCTGGCCACCAGCGCCACCTTCGACGGCGAGAACTTCACCATCAACGGCCGCAAATGGCTGATCACGGGGGCGAACGGCGCGAAGACCTGGATCATCATGGCCCGCCTCGCCGCCAACCCGCATCTGCCCGAGGGCCCAACGCTGTTCCTGGCCGACGGCGCGGAACCCGGCATCGTCATCGAACGCACGATGAACACGATGGACCGCAACTACGTCGCCGGGCACGGTGTGGTCCGCTTCGACAACCTGACTCTGCCCAGGGAAGCGCTGCTCGGCGAGGCGGGCCAGGCGCTGCGCTACGCCCAGCTCCGGCTCGCCCCCGCCCGCCTGACCCATTGCATGCGGTGGCTCGGCGCGGCCGAACGCGCCCAGCACATCGCCGTCGAGCACGCGCGCACCCGCACCGCGTTCGGCAAGCCGATCGGCGAACACGAGGGCGTGTCGTTCATGCTCGCCGACAACGAGATCGCCCTGCACCAGTGCAGGCTGACCATCTGGCACGCGTGCTGGCTGATGGACAACGGCGAGAAGGCACGGCACGAGAGTTCGATCGCCAAATCGTTCGTGTCCGAGGAGTTGTTCAAGGTCGCCGACCGCTGCGTGCAGGTGCTCGGCGGCATCGGCATCAGCGACGAGACAGTCGTCGAGATGATCTTCCGGGACATGCGCGCCTTCCGCCTCTACGACGGGCCCACCGAGGTGCACAAGTACGCCATCGGGCGCAAGGTGCTGCGCGGATAGCCGAGGACTTTCGGCCCCGGGTCAGCTCCGCGCGCGTCGGCTAACATCCTGTGGCATGAGTTCGGAACTGCACGTCGACGTCTCCCGGGGCGTCGCCGTGCTCACGCTCAACCGGCCCGCCCAGCAGAACGCCTTCACCCCCACGATGGCCGCCGAGTTGGGCGCCGCGTTGCAGCGCTGCGATTCGGAAGACGCCATCCGTGCCGTGATCATCACCGGCACCCCGCCCGCGTTCTGCGCGGGCGCGGACCTATCCAATCGGGTGGGCGAGGTCAGCGCCACCATCGATCCGCCGCCGTGGCGGGTGCGCAAACCGGTGATCGCGGCCGTCAACGGCCACGCGGTCGGCATCGGCTTGGCCCTGGCCTTGCAGTGCGATCTGCGGTACATGGCACGTGACGCTGTGTACGGGCTGAATCAGGTCCGCCGCGGCGTGCTGGCCGACGGCTACGCGCACTGGACGCTACCCAGGCTGGTCGGCATGGCCAACGCCGCCGACATCATGCTGACGGGGCGCACCTTCGACGGCGACGAGGCGAAGGCGATGGGCGTGGCCAACAGCTCGCTACCCGCGGGCGAGGTGCTACCGACGGCGCTGGCCGTCGCGCACGACATCGCGAACGGCTCGGCGCCGCTACCGGTGGCACTGTCCAAGCGGCTGCTCTGGGAGGGGCTCGGGATGAACCCGGCCATGGTCGGTCAACTGGAAACCGATCTCAACCAGCACGCGACCAAGAGCATCGACGGCGGCGAGGCCATGGCCGCGTTCCGGGATCGCAGGCAGCCCAGCTGGTCGGGCAGCGTCAGCACGGAATGGCCCGCCTGGGACACCGCCGGGCGCGAACGGCCCAGTCTGGACTAGGCGGCTCGCCCGGCTGAGTGCGATGCCGCGAATGTCACCGCCGGCGGTAGCGCCCCTTCGCCCCACGCGGGACTCGGTCAGCGCCGCTCAAGCATTACCGCCGAGCACGATGAACAGGAACAGCAGCGCGAAGACGATCATCAGGACGGTGCCGATGACGCCGAGGACGTAGCCGACCAGCACCTGAGCGCGACCACCGTACGCGCCGCCGGATTCCTCGATCTGGTCGAGCGCGCGCCGTCCCAGCGCCCACGCCACCGGCCCCAGCACTCCGCAGCAGAGGACGCTCGCCGCGCCGAGAAACAACACCGCCGTCGCATTCGGATGCTCGACCGGCGTGCCAATGGGCTGATTGGGTATCACCACCAGCCGAATTCTACTGGGCTCCTCCGCCTCTCCGGGTTTTTAGGCCGTACGGGTCGGGAGTCGCGAGATTCGGGGTCAGGTCCTGCGTTCAGCGGTACTCGGGTTCCGGGCGTGCCCGGTGAGCTACCCATGTTCGGGCTAGATCAATTGTTGCGCTGCGTTTTTCGTCGCGAACCACGAGCCGTCCGCAGCTCGGAGCGTGCCAGTACGACGTGGGATACCCGGGGCCGGGCAACGGGAGTCCAGCACGGGAACGTGCTCAGGCGCGGCGTTGGCGGGCGACTTCGGACAGCACCACACCGGCGGCGACCGACGCGTTCAACGATTCCACCGGGCCCGCCATCGGAATCGACAAGATCGAGTCACAAGACTCCCGCACCAGGCGGGACAGTCCTTTGCCCTCCGAGCCGACCACGATCACGGTCGGCTCGCGACCGTCGAAATCGTCCAGCGTGGTATCGCCACCGGCATCCAAGCCGACGACCTGAATGCCCTTGGCCGCCCAATCCTTCAGCGTGCGAGTGAGATTGGTCGCGCGGGCGACCGGAAGCCGAGCGGCGGCGCCCGCGCTGGTGCGCCAGGCCACCGCGGTGACGCTCGCGCTGCGCCGCTGCGGGATCAGGACGCCGTGGCCACCGAAAGCCGCCACGGAACGCACCACCGCGCCCAGATTGCGCGGATCGGAGATGTTGTCCAGCGCCACCAGCAACGCGGGCTCGGCGGCGTTGCGCACCCGGTCGAGCAGATCGTCCGGGTGGGCGTAGCGATACGGCGGCACTTGGAGCGCCACACCCTGGTGCAAACCGTTGGCGCTCAACCGATCCAAGTCGGTGCGCGGCACCTCCAGGATGGAGATACCGGTGTCGGCGGCCAGCCGCACGCTCTCGGTCAGCCGGTCGTCGTTCTCGGTGCCGACCGCGACGTACAGTGCCGTCGCGGGCACGCCGGCACGCAAGCACTCGACCACCGGGTTGCGCCCGAGCACCAACTCCGGCCCGTCCTCGGTCTTGCGTCCGGCGGGCCGTGCCGCCGCGCCACGAGCGGACGGACGGCCCTGCGCGGCTTTGGTTTTCGCGGCCGCGCGCTTGGCGGCGGGATGCTTGGTGCGCATCTCCGCGGGCGGGGTGGCGCCACGCCCCTCCAGTCCGCGCCTGCGCTTGCCGCCGGAGCCGACCACGGCGCCCTTCTTGCTGCCGCTCTTGCGGACCGCGCCGCGGCGCTGTGAATTGCCTGCCATCACTTGGCCTTTCCGGATTGCGGCGCACCGAGCGCCCATTCGGGACCGCCGGCCGTGTCGGTGACCTCGATCCCCGCGGACTGTAGACGATCGCGCACGGCGTCGGCGGCCGCCCAGTCCTTCGCGGCCCGCGCCTCCTGGCGGCGGTCGAGTTCCGCACGCACCAGCACGTCAAGAGCGCCGAGCGCGGCCGAGGAATCGCTCGGGGCGTACCAATGCGGATCGAGCGGGTCGACACCGAGAATGGCGAGCATGGCGCGCACCTGGCTCGCCAGGTCGCGCGCGGAGTCGATCGCGCCGACCTCCAGCGCCTTGTTGCCCTCGTGCACCGCGCGATGGATCTCCGCCAGCGCCTTCGGCACCGCGAGATCGTCGTCGAGTGCGGCGGCGAACGCGTCGGTCCACTTGCCCACCGGGAGCTCACCGGCCCGGTCCACCACCCGGTTCACGAACGCCTCGATGCGCTGATAGGACTGCGCCGCGTCGTGCAGCGCCTTGTCCGAGTACTCCAGCATCGAGCGGTAGTGCGCGCTGCCCAGGTAGAACCGCAGTTCGACGGCCCGCACCTGCTTCAGCACGTTCGGCACGGAGAGCACGTTGCCCAGCGACTTGGACATCTTCTCCCCGCCCATGGTCACCCAGCCGTTGTGCAGCCAGTACCTGGCGAAGCCGTCACCGGCGCCCTTCGACTGAGCGATCTCGTTCTCGTGGTGCGGGAACACCAGATCCATTCCGCCGCAATGGATGTCGAACTCCGCACCGAGATAGAACTCGGCCATCGCGGAGCACTCCAGGTGCCAGCCGGGGCGGCCGGGGCCCCACGGGGACGGCCAGGTCGGCTCGCCCGGCTTGGCCGCCTTCCACAAGGTGAAGTCACGCGGATCGCGTTTGCCTTCGCCCGCGCTCTCGCCTTGATGCACGTCGTCGAGCTTGTGGCCGGACAGCTTGCCGTAATCGGGGTAACTGACCACGTCGAAGTAGACGTTGCCCTCCGAAGCGTAGGCGTGACCGCGATCGATCAGCCGCTGCATCATCTCGACCATCTGCGTGATGTGGCCGGTGGCCCTGGGCTCCGCGGACGGCGGCAGCACACCGAGCCGTTCGTAGGCGCGATCGAAAGCGCGCTCGTGCGTGGCGGCCCACTCCCACCACGGCCTGCCCGCCTCGGCGGCCTTGGTGAGGATCTTGTCCTCGATATCGGTGACGTTGCGGATGAAGAAGACGTCGATGTCATGCGCGAGCAGCCAGCGTCGCAGCACGTCGAACGCGACTCCGCTACGCACATGGCCGATGTGCGGCTCGCCCTGCACGGTAGCGCCACAGAGGTACACCGAAGCACGGCCGGGGACCAAGGGCGCGAAATCGCGCACGGTCCGCGTGTCGGTGTCAAAGAGGCGCAGCGTCACGGCAGTCGATCCTAGCTGGTGTATAAGGTCGTTCACGGACCGGCTCGGGTCCGTCGGAGCTGGATCAACGACAGGCTTGCAGCAAGGCCGTCGCCACGGCGGCGACGCCCTCGCCGCGACCGGTCAGGCCGAGCCCGTCGGTGGTGGTGCCGGACACCGAGACCGGGGCGTCGAGCAGCTCGCCGAGTACCTGTTGCGCCTCGGCGCGCCGAGGCCCGATCTTGGGGCGATTGCCGATCACCTGCACCGCGGCATTGACCACCTCGAAGCCCGCCTCGTCCAGCAGCCTGCGCACTTCCTTCAGCATGGCCGCGCCGGAGACGCCCGCCCATTCGGGGCGTCCGGTGCCGAATACCGCGCCGACATCGCCGAGGCCCGCCGCGGACAGCAGCGCGTCGCAGAGGGCGTGCGCGGCGACGTCGCCGTCCGAGTGGCCCGCGCAGCCGTCGTCGCCGTCGAACAGAAGACCGGCCATCCAGCAGGGCCTGCCCGCTTCGATCGGATGGACGTCGCTGCCGATGCCGACGCGCATGGTCACGGCGTCACCGCCCGTCCGATGCCCGCGCCGTCGAGTACCGCGTCAGCGAGCCGGAGGTCGAGTGGAGTGGTGATCTTGAAGGCGAGCGGATCGCCGGGAATTGTGTGGACCGCGACGCCCAGCCGCTCGACCAGGCCCGCGTCATCGGTCGCCTGGATGCCCTCGGGCGCGTAGGCGGAGCGCAGCAAGTCGGCCGCGAAACCCTGCGGCGTCTGGACCGCGCGCAACCGGGCGCGGTCGGGCGTGCCGGTCACCGCGCCGACCGCGTCGACGGACTTGATGGTGTCGGCCACCGGGAGCCCGGGGACCACGGCGGGGCGGCCCGCCCGCAGTTCCGCCGCGACCCGGGCGATGAGCTCGGGCGGCGTGAGAGCTCGGGCGGCGTCGTGCACCAGAAAGTAGGCGGCGTCGGGCGCCGCGGCGATACCCGCCCGCACCGAGTCGATGCGTTCGGCGCCGCCGACGACCACCTGGACCGAATTCGTGGGCGGCAGCAGGGCAACGGCGCTGTCGACGAGTTCGGCGGGAACCATCACGATGATCCGCTCGACCGCGCCGGAGGCGATCAAGCCTTCGACGGCGAGCCGGACCATGGGTGTGCCGCCGACCGGGACGAACGCCTTGGGTGCGGATTCACCCAGACGCACGCCACGACCGGCGGCAGGCACCAGAGCAACGACGGGTCCGTCGGTGGAACGGACACCGTTGTCAGGTGTGTTCACGGTCAGGAAGCCGCTGCGAGGACCTCATCGAGCAGGGTCTCAGCCTTGCCGTCATCGGTGCCTTCGGCCAGCGCGAGCTCACCGACAAGAATCTGCCGAGCCTTGGCGAGCATGCGCTTCTCACCCGCGGACAGGCCGCGGTCCTGTTCCCGGCGCCACAGATCGCGGACGACCTCGGCCACCTTGTTCACATCGCCGGAAGCGAGCTTCTCGAGGTTGGCCTTGTAGCGGCGGGACCAGTTGGTCGGCTCCTCCGTATGCGGCGCGCGAAGCACCTGGAAGACCCGATCGAGACCCTCCTGACCCACGACGTCACGCACGCCGACGTATTCGGCGTTCTCCGCGGGAACCCGAACAGTGAGATCGCCTTGGGCGACCTTCAGGACCAGATACTCTTTTTGCTCACCCTTGATGGTGCGAGTCTCGATTGCTTCGATCAGCGCCGCTCCGTGGTGGGGGTAAACGACGGTGTCTCCGACCTTAAAAATCATGTGTCCCGTGCCCCTTTCGATGTTCACAGTTTAACATGCGACTCGATAACGGCGCGATCAACTGTGCAGGTCAGGGCCACAACGAGGCAACCGTGGGGCTTGACAGATGCCAGGCTGTGTGCATTACGTTGTGCCAGAACGGGTTATCTCCCGGCTGGAGTCGGCGCCGCTCGCCGCCCACACGCTGGCACCTTCGTGGCAACCTCCGAAGTTCGATCGAACCGTTATCGACACGCCGGGTGTCGGCGCGGACGTCCCCGTGGCCCCGTCGCATGCGCCCGGGCCGAACCCCGAGTTCGACCCGGCCCCCGCGCCCGGGCTCTCGAGGGAACTACTACGCTGCCTAGTTACTACGCTCCCGCGCGGAGCCAGAGCCCGGTCGACATGGAGGGACAACCCGTGACTGCCCTGAAAGCTGTGACCGCCCCGAAGGGGGCGCGACGTCGCATGGTGACGGTTGCCGCACTCGCCGCCGGAGCGGCGATCGCGCTGTCCGGCTGCGGCGCGGGCCAGATCGCGCAGACCGCCGAACAGGTCGCCGCCGTGAACGGCAACCACGCCGACGTGGGCCGCATCGCGCTGCGCAACGTGCACATCGTGTACCCGTCCGAGGGCACCGCGTACAACAACGCCAAGGGCGGCAAGGCGCTCATCGCGCTGTCCATCATCAACAACGGCGAGTCCGTCCCCGACGAGCTGACCAGCATCACGACCGACCTCGGCACCGTCAAGATCACCCCCGCCTCCGGCAAGTCGGTCGTCGAACTCGCCCCGCAGCAGACCGTCGTCGCGGCGAGCCAGCCGGTCAAGCGCGAGGCCGCTTCGACCACCACCAGCGCCGCGCCGACCACGAGCGCCGGTGCGCCCACCTCGGCGCCGCGCTCCGCCGCGCCGACCACCACCGCCGAGTCGCACGGCTCCCCGGCCGCCGCCGAGGACCCGGAGGCCAACCCGATCCTGATCGAGATCACCGGCCTGACCAAGGACATCGCCCCCGGCCTGACCTACAACGTCTCGTTCAACTTCAAGCAGAACGGCACCGTCCAGGTCCAGGTCCCGGTCGACGCGGGCCAGCACACCGAGCGCCACGAGTCCGATAAGTCGGGCCCGGCCGAAGCCGAGCACACCGGCGGTCACTGAGGCTGTGTCCGATTCGCAGCGCCTGCGGCGCTGCGTGTTCGCGACGCAGTCGCGGCAAATCCAACACTGTCGGCCCTGGTGCGTATGGTGCCCATGTGGCAAAGACCAAGCCGACCTTCCGCTGCTCCGCCTGTTCGCATGAAGTCGCCAAATGGGTGGGCAAGTGCCCCGAATGCGGGGCTTGGGGCACCGTCGACGAAGTAGTCGCCGCGGCGGGCGCGGTCGGGTCTCCTGGGCGCAAGGCGATGTTGCCGAGCACCGCGGCCGCGCCGATTTCGCAGATCGATTCCAAGGTCACCAGAGCGCGGCCGACGGGCGTCACCGAGTTGGACCGCGTGCTGGGCGGCGGGGTGGTGCCGGGATCGGTGGTGTTGCTGTCCGGCGAGCCGGGGGTGGGCAAGTCGACGCTGCTGCTCGAGGTGGCGCATCGCTGGGCGGCTCAGCGCGACGAGAAGTCGCTGTACGTCACCGCCGAGGAGTCGGCGGGGCAGGTCCGGCTGCGGGCCGATCGCACCGGCGCGGTGCACGACCGGGTCTATCTGGCGGCGGAATCGGACCTGTCGATCGTGCTGGGACACGTCGAGCAGGTGCGGCCGACGCTCCTGGTGGTCGACTCGGTGCAGACCATGCTCGCCCCGGAGGTGGACGGCGTGATCGGCGGCGTCACCCAGGTGCGCGAGGTGACCGCCGCGCTGACCTCGCTGGCCAAGGCGAGCGGGATCGCGGTGCTGCTGGTCGGGCACGTCACCAAGGACGGCAACGTCGCGGGCCCGCGCACGCTCGAGCACCTGGTCGACGTCGTCCTCCAGTTCGAAGGCGACAAGAACTCCACGCTGCGCATGGTGCGCGGCATCAAGAACCGCTTCGGCAGCGCCGACGAGGTGGGCTGCTTCGAGCTGCACGAGGACGGCATCGCCTGTGTCGACGACCCGTCCGGCCTGTTCCTGCACCATCGAACGGATTCCGTGCCGGGCACGGCGGTGACCGTCGCGATGGACGGCAAGCGTCCACTGGTCGGTGAGGTGCAGGGCCTGACCGTGAAGACCGAGATTCCGCAGCCGCGCCGCGCGGTGAGCGGTCTCGACTACAACCGGGTCGCCATGGTGCTGGCCGTCCTGCAGAGCCGCGGCCGGGTGTTCCTCGGCAAGAGCGACGTCTACGCCGCGACGGTCGGCGGCATGCGCCTGGTCGAGCCGTCCGCCGACCTGGCCATCGCGCTCGCCATCGCCAGCGCCGAGTCCGACGCCCCGATCCCCCCGGGCTGGGTGATCCTCGGGGAGGTCGGACTCGCCGGTGAGGTCCGCAAGGTAACCGGCCTCAACCGCAGACTGGCCGAAGCCGAACGCCTCGGCTTCACCACCGCCCTGGTACCCCCCGGCCTCGCCCCAGTGAAAAGCACCATGAAGATTCACGAGGTCACCGACCTCCGCTCCGCCATCCGCATAGCGGGCCTGCGCAAACTACGCGCCGCCCCTGAGGAGGCCGCCAGCTGACCTACCCTCTCACGCGATGTTGAACGGCTCGGCCATGCTGCGTACCGAACCCAATTGCGCGACAACGCTGTACGCACCCGGTGGGACTTGGACGCGTTCGCCCGCGCAGTTGGGCTGGGATGTGGTGCCCGACCAGGTCACCGTGAACGCGGCCTGCTCGCCGCGGCTCATCGTGCGGACGTCGGGCTGGCCGTCCGGGTAGCAGTCGGTGCTCGACCACAGGCGCCGCTGGCCGTCTAGCGTGTGCACCGACACCTGTTGCAGGCCGGAACCCATATCGCGGGTGCAGGCCACCGCCGAGATGTTGGTGATGACGATCCCGAACACCGGCTGCTCGCCCGTCTTGTAGGTGGGCTGCTCGACGGTCACCTTGATCGCCAGCGATTGGTCCGGGCACGGGCCTGCCGCGACGCTGGTGGCCGCCGCGGAGGACTTCGGCGCGCCGGACTCGCCCGACGGCTTGGCCGCCGCGTCGGCGGACTTGGTCACGACCGAGCTGGTCCCGGCGGCCGCGGTGTCACCGGGCGAGTCGCCGCCACGCGCGACCGCGAGCACGACCCAGATCACCAGCGCCAGGGCCACCACCAGGATCCCGATGGCGAACACGCGTCGACGCCAGTAGATCTCCGGTGGCAGCGGTCCATTCGGTTCCAGCACGCCTCAACGGTAAGGGCACCATCGGGCGCATCGTCTCAGGGGCACGGCGTGTCGGCCGCCCGCACCCGAGGGCGACGAGTACATTCCGCCGGCACGCTGGGCCGATGGCGGGCGCGCGGCAGCCTCAGACCACCTCGCCGATGTTGCCGACAACCCGGTGCAGCTGCACTTTGCCCTCGGCCAGCTTGTAGGTCACGCAGGCGATGGCGCACTCACCGGTCGCGACCCGCTGCGAGATGATCATCGACCGCTGCATGAGCAGGCGGCTGGTCTCCACCACGTGCCTGGCCTCCATCTCGTCGACGGTGGACAGGCCTTCGCGCCGTCCGACCAGGATGGACGGCGCGACCCGCTCGACCACGCTGCGGATGAATCCGCCGGGCACCTCGCCGCCGTCGAGCGCGTCGATGGTGGCCTTCACGGCTCCGCAGCTGTCGTGCCCGAGCACTACGATGAGCGGCACGTTGAGCACCTGCACCCCGTACTCGATCGAGCCGAGCACCGAGCTGTCGACCACATGGCCCGCGGTACGCACCACGAACATGTCGCCGAGGCCCTGGTCGAAGATCAATTCGGCGGCGACCCTGGAGTCACCGCAACCGAACAGGATCGCGTGCGGGTGCTGGCCGCTGACGAGTTTGGCCCGGTCTGCGGCACCCTGGCTAGGATGCAGCAGCGCACCGCTGACGAAGCGCTCGTTGCCTTCGCGCAGGGACTTCCAGGCACTGATCGGGTTGGAATCCGGCATACCGACCATTGTGCAGGACAGTTACGGTTACCAGCGAGTTCGGCCGGTTACAGGCGGGCAAATACCGTCTGGCGGCAGTAGTACGGGGATGGTGAGGACAGTGCGGAACGGCGCACCGAACGGCATCGACGCCGACACGTTGCTGGACTGGTACCAGGAGACCGCCCGGGATCTGCCGTGGCGCCGCCCCGGCGTCACGGCGTGGCAGATCCTGATGAGCGAGATCATGCTTCAGCAAACGCCCGTGGTCCGGGTCGAGCCGATCTGGCGGGAATGGGTGGCGCGCTGGCCGGTCCCTTCGGCGATGGCCGCCTCGTCGCAGGCGGAAGTGCTGCGTGCCTGGGGCAAGCTCGGGTACCCGCGCCGTGCGCTGCGGCTGCACGAGTGCGCGAGGGTGCTGGCGAGCGAGCACGGCGACGAGGTGCCCGCCGACGTGGAGGTACTGCTCGGGCTACCGGGCATCGGCGCGTACACCGCGCGCGCCGTCGCCTGTTTCGCCTACGGACAACGCGTTCCGGTGGTGGACACGAACGTCCGCCGGGTGGTTGCCAGGGCGGTGCACGGGCGCGCGGAGGCGGGCAACCCGTCGTCGCGCGATCTCCCCGAGACCGAGGCGCTGCTGCCGCTGCGGATCGATCGCGCCGCGGTGTTCTCCGCCGCCCTCATGGAACTGGGTGCGACCGTGTGCACCGCCCGCACCCCCGATTGCTCGCGCTGCCCGCTGCCGAGCTGCGCGTGGGTCACCGCCGGGCGGCCGGTGAGCGAAGTGGTCCGCCGCACGCAGAAGTACGAGGGCACCGATCGCCAAGCGCGCGGTCGGCTGTTGGACGTGCTGCGCGCCGCGAGCGGTCCGGTGGAGCGGGTGCGCCTGGATCTGGCCTGGACTCGCGACCCGGGCCAGCGCGACCGCGCGTTGGACTCGCTGCTGGTGGACGGACTGATCGAACAAACGCCCGGCGGGTTGTTCGCACTGGCGGGCGAGGGCGGGACTCCCGGGGCCGACAGCTGAACGTCGAGACGGGTTCCTGCCCTAGCTGCCCAGGACCCGCCGCAGGAAGCGCTCGACCTCCGCTCGGTAGCGCTCCGGTTGGTCGTCGTGCACGAGGTGTCCCGCACCGGGCACCAAGACATAGTCGGCGCCCGGATGGGCGGCGGCCATCTGCCGCATCTGCCCCGGCGGTGTGATGCTGTGCTCGCCCTCCAGCAGCAGGGCGGGCACCCGCACCGCATGCCAGTGCTGCCAGAAATCCCGCGTCCCCCACTCCTCGGAGATATCGCGGAAAGTGGCGACCGGCCCGTGCAGCCGGTATCCCTCCGGCCCGCGTTCGAAAGAGTTCAGGAAATATCGCCCGGCGACCGGCCCGAAGAAGGACAGCACGGCTTCGTCGTCAGGGAACGGCTGCGGCCAGGCCTCGATCATCGCCGCCCAGTGCGTCGCGGTGCGGCCGGTGAAATCCGGCGCGATGTCCTCGATCACCAGCGCCCGCACCCGGTCGGGGTGAGTCGCCGCGAACACCCAGCCGTGCAGCGCACCCATCGAATGCCCGATCACCACCATCGGTTCCGCGATCGCGGCGGTGCCCGCGGCGAGGTCCGCGATGAAGGCCTCGGTCGTCAGTTCCTCGGGTGCGGGCCTGCCGTGCCCGGCGGCGTCGAAGGTGTAGACGTGGCCGTGCTCGCGCAGCCAGTCCAGCTGATCGCGCCAGGTGCGCGCGCTGCCCATCAGGCCGTGCAACAGCAGGATCGGCGCGCCTGCTCCGCCTTCGTCGTGCAACATCGGTTCGACAATACGAGGCACCGAGCATCTGCTCGGCATCAGCCGCTAGCTTGGACACATGGCTGTTGTGAAGATCAACGCGATCGAGGTTCCCGAGGGCGCGGGCCCCGAGCTGGAGAAGCGGTTCGCCCACCGTGCGCACGCGGTCGAGAACTCCCCCGGCTTCCTCGGCTTCCAGCTGCTGCGCCCGGTGGCCGGAGAGAAGCGGTATTTCGTGGTCACCCAATGGGATTCGGAAGAGTCCTTCGCGGCCTGGCGGGACGGACCTGCGCGCGAGGCGCACGCGGGCGAGCGCCAGAAGCCGGTATCGACGGGTGCTTCGCTGCTCGAGTTCGAGGTCGTGCTCGACGTGGACGCGAAGCCCGCCGACTGAGTCCGGGGCTCACCGCCGGGCAGGCCCGCCTGCCCGGCGACTCGCCCGACGCCGTGGTACGCCCGTGCCGGACCCGGTTGACGCCGAGGGTGTGCGGGTGTCACAGTTCGAAGGACAAACGCGAGGGTGACGCGGTAATTCCGGTGCGATTCCGGAGCGGTCGCGCCACTGTGTTCCACGCACCGAGTCCGGTGCCGGAAAGCCAGACACCGGCACCGTCGCGCCACCACCCTACGGGACGCGTATCCCAAGGAGGACTCGAATGGCCATCGCGCATTCACCCAGCCGGGCAACCGATTCCCTGGCCACCGTGCTCGTCACGGTCGGTGTCGTTCTTCTCGCACTGCTCACGCTGTACCTGGTCGGTTTCGACCAGGGCGTCATCTCGCGCAGCGGGATGTATCTGCATGAGCTGATGCACGACGGACGCCACCTGCTGGGGCTTCCGTGCCACTGATCGGTTCACTCCGAACACTGCTGTTGCGCGGCCTGCTGGCCGGTCTGATCGCCGGGCTGCTGGCCGCCACAGTCGGTTATTTCGTCGGCGAACCCAAGGTGGAAGCGGCCATCGCCATTGAGGAAGCGCACAGCGAACACGCCGGAGCCCCTGACGGGCACTCTCACGGCGAGCACGCCGAATCTCCTGGCGGGCATTCCCACGGTGACGAGGAAGAACCGCTGGTGAGCCGCGGCGGCCAGAAGTTCGGACAGTTTCTCGCCCTGGGGTTGGCCGGTCTCGCTCTCGGCGCCATCTACGCCTCGGTCGCGCATTTCGCGCGGCGCCACACCACGCTGTCCGGGCCGCGGCTCGCGCTGACGCTCGGTGTGGCCGGTTGGGCCGCGATCGTCGCGGTGCCTTTCTTCAAGTACCCGGCCAACCCACCGGCGGTGGGCGACCCGGACACCATCAACGAACGCACCCTGCTGTGGGTGGCGGCCGTCGTGCTCGGCATCGTGGCGGTCGGTGCGGCGGTGGCGGCGTTCACCGCGCTGCGCGCGCAACTGCCCACTTTCCGGCTGATCGGTGGCGTCGCCGCGTTCGTACTGGTCACCACCCTCGGCTATGTCCTGCTGCCCGGCGTGAACGAGGTGAGCGCGGATTTCCCGGCCACCCTGCTGTGGCAGTTCCGGGTGGCGTCGCTGGCCGAGACCGCGACCCTGTGGGCCTGCCTTGCTCTCGGTTTCGCGGCGCTCACCGAGTTCGCGACGCGGACCGATACCCGGGTACCGGTAGCCGCCGCTACCGGGGAGTGATTCGCGTCCGGAAACCTTCAGGCAGTGTCGGTCCCATGACCGGCACTGCCTTTTCCGTCTGGCCCGCTTCGCCGCGTGTCCACCCGGGTGGACCGCCGCGCGCCGTCCGCGTCGCGTTCGTCGCGCTGGTCGTCGCGTTGGTCGCGGGTGGCGCCGAGGCGATCACGCGAGCCGTCCGCGCCTTCTCGACTGCCGACCCGGCGAGCCTCGCGACGGGGTTGGGGTTCCGCGCGGCGCTCTACCTTCTGGTGCTGGCCGTCGCGGTGCGCATGACCTACGGCGACCGCTGGGCACGCCTGCTGATCACCGTCGGCATCGGCGTGTTCGGCCTGCTGTCCCTGATCATCGAGCCGCTGGCCGCGGCCATGTCCGCGAACCAATTGCGCGATCTGGTCCGGGACGCCGCACCCGCGTCCTTGCTGCTCGCGACGTTCCGCACCGTGCACGTCACAGCCGTGCTGATCGCCATCCCGGCTCTCTACACCCGCCACGCCCGGCGCTACTTCCGCAAACGCTGACTGCCCCCAACGGTTTCGTGCCCCGCACCTGTCACGGTGCGGGGCACGAAGCCTGCGCGGACTACGCGAGGGCGGCGTCGAGGGTGATGTGGTCGACGCCGGCGAGGGCCTTGCTGACGGGGCAGCCCGCCTTGGCGGCCTCGGCGGCGGCCTGGAAGGCGTCGGCGTCGATGCCGGAGACGCGACCGCGAACGGTCAGCTTGATCCCGGTGATCCGAAAGCCGCCCGCCGGATCGGGGCCGAGGGTCACGTCGGCGGTGACGTCCAGGCTGTCCGGGGTGCCGCCCGCGTTGCCGATCTGCGCCGACAGCGCCATCGCGTAGCACGAGGAGTGCGCGGCCGCGATCAGTTCCTCCGGGCTGGTGGTGCCGTCGGCCTCCTCGGCGGAGCGCTTGGGGAACGACACGTCGTACTTACCGACCCCCGAACTGGCCAGTTCGACCTGCCCCGAACCCTCCTGCAGGGTGCCGGTCCAGGCGGTACGCGCGGTACGTGTGGGCATCACGGTCCTTTCGCCGATGATCGTTTCACGATTCAGCACGAACCTACCCCGGCCGATTCGTCCCGGCCCACCTGTTCGCCGATCGGGTTCGCCCGACGCTCCGGGCACGCGCGCCGCGCGGTAAAGCAGCGGCGCGCCAAACGAATCCGCGCGGAGTTCTACTCCGGATTCGTGATCCTCGCCAGCACGATGCCGCCGAGGATCAACGCCAGGGCCAGCAAGCGCCCCGCACCGAGCGGGTCCTTGTGGACGACGATGCCGAGGGTGATCGCGCCGAGCGCGCCGATGCCGGTGAACACGGCGTAGGCGGTGCCCACCGGCAACGTCTGCATGGCGCGCGACAGCAGATACACGGCGGTGACGCCGAGAACGAAGCAGATCAGGGTCGGGACGAGCCTGGTGAAGTTCTCGGTCGGTTTGATGCTCTGCGACCAGACGATCTCCACCACTCCGGCGGCGGCGAGGACTACCCAGTTCACGTCAGTGCTCCCCGGCCAGAGCGCGCGCGGCGGCCAGAGCGCGGACGTAGGACGTGTCGTGCTCGGCACGCAGGTGTGCCAGCGCTGGGTCCTGGCGGGAATTGGCTAGCTCCGCGTGCACGAAAACGGTGTCGGAAACCGCGAAATGGCCCGCGAAGAAGTCGCGCAGGAAGCGCTCTTGATAGTCGTAGGCCGCTTTCGGAGCGCCGGGCGAGTAGGCGCCGCCGCGTGCGCTGGTCACGACGAACTTTCGGTGGCCGAGCGACATTCGCGGAAATGTCACCTGGTCCAGCCAGGCCTTGAGCGAAGCCGGAATCGAGTAGTTGTACATCGGGGTGCCGATCAGGATCACATCCGCCGCAAGCAACTCGGCAAGCAGTGGCTCGACGATCTCCCACGCGGCGGCATGTTCGGGAGTGCGCACCAATTCACCGATACGTTCGACATCCGTGTTCGGCAGGGTGAGCACAGCGTCGCACAGCTGAGTCCACCCCTCCCCGATGAACGGCACCGGCTCGGCCGCGAGGTCACGGTAGTGGTAGCCGCCGTCCGGGTGCCGTGCGCGCCACGCGTCCGCGAAGGCGGCGCTCAATTCCCGGCTGATCGACCGTCGCCGGGCGCTGGCATCCAGATGCAACAAGGTTCTCATGACCGACCTCCGATTAAGTGGACATAGCGTCCGATTTCTTCCGGGATCGACGATACGGTGAATGTGGACAGATTGTCCACTTATTGCCGGATCGGCTACAGTCACGGGCATGGAACCCCGATCCGACCTGCTCGCCGGTCACGGGCCGGGCCGGTCGGCGACCCCGCCGGAACGCGCGGACGCCGCACGCAACCGGGCCAAAGTGCTCGCCGCCGCCGCGGAGTTGTTCGCCGCCCGAGATCCCCGCACGGTGACGATGGACGACATCGCGAAGGCCGCCTGCGTCGGCCGAGGCACCCTCTACCGGCGTTATCCGGACACCAACTCGGTGGCGGTGGCCCTGCTGGACGAACACGAACGAGCGTTGCAAGAGAAACTGCTTTCCGGTCCTCCGCCGCTCGGTCCCGGAGCTCCCCCCGCACAGCGGCTGGCCGCGTTCTACGCCGCGATGGTCGAATTGCTCGACACACACGCGCATCTGGTGCTGGGCGCCGAGATCGGCGGCGCACGCTTCACGACCGGTGCTTACGGCTTCTGGTACGCGCATGTACGAGGACTGCTGGTCGCGGCGGGCCTGCACGAACCGGACGCATTGGTCGACCCGCTGCTCGCGCCGCTGGCAGCGGAGGTCTACCGGCAACAACGTGAGCGCGGCTTGACCTCCGGACAGATCGCCCACGCGTTGCGAATGATCGCCGAAACCGTTCTCGGTCCAGGGTGATTCCACGAAAAAACGAAACCGGCGGTGGACAACCACCGGCTTCGAAACCCCTCGTCGCTCACACCAGATCGCGTCTGCGCATCAGCCGAATCGTGCCGACCGCGAACAGCACCGAATAGACGGCCAGCACGACCAGCGATTCCGTCCGCGAAAGAATCTGCAGCACACCGGGCGTGGCGGGACCGTCAACGGTGCGCATCGCTCCGGCCAGCGACCCGGCCGCCGTGCCGGGCAGATGATCGGTCACCACCTGGATCGGCGCGAAGATCCCGGCCACGCCGCGCAACAGGTTCTCCACCACCAGCACCCAGACCAGGCCGAGCCCCACCGCGAGCGCGGGCCCACGGGCGATCGCGCCGATCAGCGCCCCCGCCAACGTCCACATACCGAGAATGGCCACGCCGGTGGAAATTCCGAGCAGCGACCGATCCAGTGCGGGCATGGTGAGCGCCTGCGACTGGGACGCCGCGATCAGCGCGGCGACCGCGATGTCGACGACGAATGCCGCACACACCAGCGCCACCACCACGGTCGCGAGACTCACCACCAACGCGGCGACCGCTTGCACGCGCGAAGGCCCTTGGGTGTAAATGGTTTTCCAGGTTCCCCAGCCGTATCCGCTACCCACGGTCAGCGCGCCGAGGATGAGCATCAGCGCGCCGCCGAACATGGCCATGCCTTGGGTGAATACTTCGGGAACCGCCGCGGGCAGCAGCTGTCGCAGCAATGCCTCGCGCGGCAGCCCGTTGGACATCCGGCTCGATTCCCCGGAGGTGTAGGCCAGATAGTTGAACAGATACGCGAACGTGAGGTTCAGCAGAATCCAGGTTCCGAGAACGATCCAGAATGCCGGCCACTTTCGCAGCCGCAGCATTTCGGCATTCGTGCTCGCGATCAGGTCCCGGATCGCCATGCCGTTCATCGCACTGCCTCCCGTCGCGTCATCTCGAAGAACACTTCTTCCAAGGACTTCTCCTCGACCCGCAGCTCCAGTAGATCCGCGCCCGCCGCCACGACCGCACGCGCCACGGCGGGCGCGGTGACGGTGTCCGACTCGATCCGGATGCCGCTCGCGGTCAACAGCGCCGAACGTCCACCCACCAGCCCGCGCACCGCGGGCAGGGCCACCTCCACCGGCTCGGCCCGCACCACCAGCGACGAGTTGCCGCGCAACTGCGCGACCGTCGCCTCGGTGCGCAGCCTGCCCTGCGAGATCACGCCGACCCGGTCGCAGATCGCCTGGACTTCGCTGAGCATGTGACTCGACAGCAGCACCGTGCGCCCCTCGGCGGCCAAAGCGGTGATCAACTCCCGCATCTCGGCCATACCGGCGGGGTCGAGGCCGTTGGTCGGCTCGTCCAGGATGAGCAGGTCGGGGTTGCCCAGCAATGCCGCGCCCACGCCGAGGCGCTGTTTCATACCCAGCGAGTAGGTCCGGTACTTGTCCTCGGCGCGGTCCGCCAGCCCGACTCGCTCGAGCGCGTCCTCCACCTCCGGGCGCCCGAGCCCGCGATATTCGGCGAGCACGCGCAGGTTGTCCCGGCCGGAAAGGTAGGGATAGAACCCGGGACCCTCGATGAGCACGCCGATCCGGCGCACCACCGCTGGATCGCCGGGCCGATGCCCCGCGACGGTGGCCGTACCCTCGCTCGGACGGATCAGCCCGGCCAGCATCCGCAGGGTGGTGGTCTTGCCCGCACCGTTCGGGCCGAGGAAGCCATAGATCTCGCCGTACGTGACGCTCATGCTCACGTCGTCGACAGCGGTGTGCTCCCCGTAGCGTTTGGTCAGCCCTCGGGTGACCACGATCGAATCTGCCATGCACCGAGAATCCGCCGCCGACCCCCTGCGGACATCCGTCGCCGGGCGACGATCCGCATACGTAGCTGGAACGACGGATCGATCCGTGGCCGTGTCGGATCAGCTGGTGCGCAGCCGCTTCCATGGTCTGCGAACACCCGAATCGGTGCAATTTCCGCGAAATACGTTTCCAGGCGGACGTCGAATCACGACCGAGCCGCATAGGCTACGTGGGTGCGGGTGGCAGGGATGACAGATCGGAGTTCGGTCGGCTGGGATTGGGGCGTCGCGCTCGTCGTCGCCGCGGTTCAGTTGGTCGGAGGCACTTTCGCGAACATGCGGCAGACCGGAGTGCACTCCCTCGACGCGCTCGGTTACCTGCTGTTGCTCGCCGGCCCGGTGGCGCTGATCCGGCGGCGCGCGCAGCCACTGCCCGTGCTGATCGTCGTGCTCGCCGTGTGCCTGGCGTACTTCCTGCGCGGCTACGGATACGGTCCGATCTTCGTCTCGTTGGTCGTCGCCTTCTTGACCGCCGCGAGCAGCGGATCACGATGGTGGACTTATCCGCTCGTCCCGCTCGGGTACCTGGCGCTGGTCTGGCCGCTGCCCGCACTGCTCGACCGCCCCGCGAACCTGTGGCAGGTGTTCGCGCTGATGGCGTGGCTGGCCGTGCTGCTGCTGGTGGCCGAGGGCATCCGGCAGCGCAAGGCCGTGCTCGTCGCGCGCGGGCAGCGCGCCGAGGCCGCGCGCCGGGACGAGGAAGCGCAGCGTGAGCGGCGGGCCAGCGAAGAGCGGCTCGCCATCGCCCGCGAGCTGCACGACGTGCTGGCGCACAGTCTGTCGATGATCAACGTGCAGTCCTCGGTGGCGCTGGAACTGCTCGACAAGCGCCCGGAGCAGGCCGAGACGGCGCTCACGGCGATCAAGAACGCCAGTCGCGACGCCCTCGCCGAGGTGCACGCGCTCCTGCACACGATTCGGTCCGGAAGCGCACCCGCGACGCCCAGCGAGCAATCACCCACAGCCGAGGCGAATGCCGAGGAGACCGGCCGCACGACCGAGGCCGAGCCGCCACCCGCCCCGCGTACCCCCGCGCCGAGCATCGGCGATTTGGACGACCTGTTGCAGCGCCCGCGCAGCACCGGACTGACCGTCACCACGCGAGTGCTCGGCACCCCGCAGCAATTGCCCAGCGTCATCGACGTGGCAGCGGCGCGAATCATCCAGGAGTCGCTGACCAACGTGCTCCGGCACGCACCCGGCGCCGACGCAACGGTGACCGTGCGCTACACCCCGGACTCGGTCGACATCACCGTCGACAACAGCCGCCCGACCAGTGCCCCGTCGCGCTCCGGCAACGGCGGCGGCAACGGCATCATCGGCATGCGCGAGCGCACGCACGCCCTCGGCGGCGCCCTCACCGCGGGCCCCCGCCCCAGCGGCGGGTTCCGCGTCGCCGCCCGGCTGCCCACGCGAACACCCGGACCCGACGCGGCCACGGCGTCACCGGGAGTGCGAGGCGCCGGGGCGGCAGCAGCGAGCCGGAACAACGCGGCAGCGCAAGCACCGGATCAGGACACCGCGACGACGAGTACGCCGAGACGCGGCGTCGCGGCCGCGACGAAAACCGAACAGAGCGGCACGACATCAGACGCACCCGAATCGAGCGCCGCGGGATCGAAGACTGCCGGCAAGGCCACATCGAGCACGACCGGCCCGAGCGAGAGCGAGTCGCGTGCCACACCGGACCGACCCGCTGATACGGCCGAACGACCGAGCACCTCGGCCGGTCGCGCGCAGCGCTGACGGGATCGCCGGCCGACGGCAGAGGAGATCCGATGCACGACCACCACGATTCGGTTCCAGCCCACGCTCCATCCGGCGGCATCCGGGTGCTGGTGGCCGACGACCAGGCGTTGGTGCGTGGCGGGTTCGTGGCGTTGCTGGATGCCCAGGACGGCATCGAAGTGGTCGGCGAGGCGGACAACGGGGAGCAGGCCGTGCGCATGACCCGCGATCTGCGTCCCGACGTGGTGCTGATGGACATCCGCATGCCCGTTCTGGACGGTTTGGCCGCCACCCGCGTGATCGCCGAGGACCCCCTGCTGGCCGCGGTGCGCGTGGTCGTGCTGACCACTTTCGAACTCGACGAGTACGTCTTCGAGGCGATGCGCTCCGGCGCGACCGGGTTCCTGGTGAAGCACACCGAACCGGCCGATCTGGTTCGCGCCGTCCGGGTGGTCGCCGCCGGCGACGCGCTGCTGTCCCCCGGCGTGACCCGCAAGCTGATCGCGGAATTCTCCACACGCGCGAAAACGCCGCCGACGGCCACGCTCGCCGAACTCACCGACCGCGAACGCGAGGTGATGACGCTGGTCGCCGAGGGTCTCACCAACGCCGAGATCGGCGAACGGCTCTACATGAGCCCGGCGACCGCCCGTACCCATGTCAGCCGCATTCTCACCAAACTGCACGCCAGAGACCGCACCCAACTGGTGGTCATGGCCTACGAATCCGGACTCGTCCGCCCAGGCTGGCAGTGAGCCGCCGATCGTTGCCCAGGAGCCGGACTGCTTCGCCGCACTGCCATGGGAACGTCAACCAAGCGACCCAGGCACCCATCCTCCGAATAAAGACGCAGCACGGCGACCAGTCAGTGGGCAAACCCACGCCGAATTCCGTGATTCGCGGTGGGACCATCCGGCAGAATGAACGTCCCGCCCCTTCTTGCGTGTTCTTCGGCGCGCGACTACGGCCAGGACCAGGCGCAGCCGCAGCCCAGCCGGAGATTCTTCCTCCTCGCGCGGCGCGCCAGCGCAGGGCGACACGGTCCGACTTCTCCCGGTATCAGCCGATAGCAATTTCTCAGCGAACACTAATTGTCCGGCCTGCTGCCGATTAGCAAATAACTGGTAAATCACCGCGGGCAGAGCCTTCGGGCTCTGGGCGTACGTATCCAGGCGTATTCCGAGTGCCGACGCGCGACCGATGCCCCCGGCATGCCCTTCGGCGCAGTCTTTCGTCATGAATATTTTCACTCGACCCGAGGCCGTGAGTTTTCTGGCCGACCATTACGACGGCGGATGGCACCCCTGGCCGTTCTTCTGGATTTTCCCGCTGTTGTTCTGGCTGACCGTTGTCACGGTGCTGGTCTTCGCCCGGAGGCGGTTCATCGGACGTGTGAGCGGTATCGGCGCGCTGCGCATCGCGTTCGCCCGTGGCGAGATCACCGAGGAGCAGTACCGCAGCAGGCTCGCCGTCCTGAGCGAACCGCGACGCAAGCGCTGACCGGCCTGCCTTCACGATCGGGAGATCCCACCATGAGCATGACCTTCGGCATCGTTCTCACTCCGCGTTCGGGAGCGGACTGGGCGCGCGAGGCAGCCGCCGTCGAACAGCAGGGCTACCGGACCATCCTGTTGCCGGACACCCGGTTCACCCCCTCGCCGTTTCCGGCCCTCGCCGCGGCGGCCGCCGTCACCACCACCATTCGGCTGCGCCCGAACGTACTCGCCGCACCGCTGCGCACAGCGGCCGCCACGGTCAGGGAGACCGCGGCATTGCAGCTGCTGTCGGACGGACGTTTCGAACTCGGAATCGGCTCGGGACGCCCGGACGCCGCCGCCGAAGCACAGTGGCTCGGCACGTCCTGGGGTTCGCCCGCGCAACGGCGCGCGCAGCTGGTCGCCACCATCGCCGCCGTGCGGGCTGGAGTGAACCCCACCCCACCGGTCGTGGTCGCCGCCAACGGACCCAGAATGCTGGCGACCGCGGCGGAATTCGCCGACTGCATCCTGCTGGCCGCGGCACCCGGGGCCACCGAGTCGGAGCTGGCCGAGCTGGTCCGCACCGCACGGGACGGTACCGACCGCACCCTGCGCTTCACCCATCAGGTGGTCGGCATCGGGCAACGGCTACCGATCTGGACCGCGACGAAGCTCGGCCTGACCGCCGCCGCCCTCGCGGACGCGGGCGCAGCGGGCATGATTCCCGCGGAACCGTCCGCCGCCGCCGAAATCCTCGAGCGACGCCGGGAAAAGTACGGCATCGACGAGCTGATCGTGCCCGCTGAACTCGCCGCTGACTTCGCACCGATCCTCGCCTACTTCGCCGACCACGATTCCTGACCCGGCGCAGCGAGCGACACCGAATACGAAAAAGCCCGTGCCCACAGGTGGGCACGGGCTTTTCGGTTGCGGCTTACTCGCCCGAGGCGGCCTCGGTGGAGCCTTCCGTCGCGCCCGTCAGCACGACTTCGGGCTTCTCCTCGCTCGCGGCCTTGGTCAGCTTCGCCTTACCGGTGAAGGTGAACTTCGCGTCTTCGCCGGAGCCCTCGCCGTCCCAGCCCTCGACGTCGACCTGGATGGTCTGGCCCGGCCCGATCTCGCCGAAGAGGATCTTCTCCGACAGCTGGTCCTCGATCTCGCGCTGGATGGTGCGGCGCAGCGGCCGGGCACCGAGCACGGGATCGAAGCCACGCTTCGCCAGCAGGTTCTTGGCGTTCGGGGTGAGCTCGATCGCCATGTCCTTGTTCTTCAGCTGCGTGGCGACGCGGCCGATCATCAGGTCCACCATCTCGACGATCTGCTCGTTGGTGAGCTGGTGGAAGACGATCACGTCGTCGATGCGGTTGAGGAACTCCGGCCGGAAGTGCTTCTTCAGCTCGTCGTTGACCTTGAGCTTCATCCGCTCGTAGTTCGAGCCCTCGTTGTTCGACTGGGTGAACCCGAGACCGACGGCCTTCGAGATGTCCGAGGTGCCGAGGTTCGAGGTGAAGATCAGCACCGTGTTCTTGAAGTCCACGGTACGGCCCTGGCCATCGGTCAGGCGACCGTCCTCCAGGACCTGCAACAGGGTGTTGTAGATCTCCTGGTGGGCCTTCTCGATCTCGTCGAACAGCACGACCGAGAACGGCTTGCGGCGCACCTTCTCGGTGAGCTGGCCGCCCTCTTCGTAGCCGACGTAGCCCGGAGGGGCACCGAACAGCCGCGAAGCGGTGAAGCGGTCGTGGAACTCGCCCATGTCGATCTGGATGAGCGCGTCGTCGTCGCCGAACAGGAAGTTCGCCAGCGCCTTGGACAGCTCGGTCTTACCGACGCCGGACGGGCCGGCGAAGATGAACGAGCCGGACGGACGCTTCGGATCCTTCAGGCCGGCACGAGTGCGGCGGATGGCCTTGGAGACGGCCTTGACCGCGTCCTCCTGGCCGATGATCCGCTTGTGCAGCTCGTCTTCCATACGGAGCAGACGGGTGGTCTCCTCCTCGGTGAGCTTGAACACCGGAATACCGGTCCAGTTCGCCAGCACCTCGGCGATCTGCTCGTCGTCGACCTCGGCCACGACGTCCAGATCACCCGAACGCCACTGCTTCTCCCGCTCTGCCCGCTTGGCGACGAGCTGCTTCTCCTTGTCGCGCAGCCGCGCGGCCTTCTCGAAGTCCTGCGCGTCGATCGCGGACTCCTTCTCCCGGCGCGCCTCGGCGATCTTGTCGTCGAACTCGCGCAGGTCCGGCGGAGCGGTCATGCGACGGATGCGCATCCGCGCGCCCGCCTCGTCGATCAGGTCGATCGCCTTGTCCGGCAGGAACCGGTCGTTGATGTAGCGGTCGGCCAGGGTGGCGGCGGCCACCAACGCGCCGTCGGTGATGGAGACCCGGTGGTGCGCCTCGTAGCGGTCGCGCAGACCCTTGAGGATGTTGATGGTGTGCTCGACGGTCGGCTCGCCCACCTGCACCGGCTGGAACCGGCGCTCCAGGGCGGCGTCCTTCTCGATGTACTTGCGGTACTCGTCGAGGGTGGTCGCGCCGATGGTCTGCAGCTCGCCGCGGGCCAGCTTCGGCTTCAGGATCGAGGCCGCGTCGATGGCGCCCTCGGCGGCGCCCGCACCGACCAGCGTGTGCAGCTCGTCGATGAACAGGATGATGTCGCCGCGGGTGTTGATCTCCTTGAGCACCTTCTTCAGGCGCTCTTCGAAGTCACCGCGGTAGCGGCTGCCCGCGACCAGGGAGCCCAGGTCGAGGGTGTAGAGCTGCTTGTCCTTCAGCGTCTCGGGGACCTCGCCGTTGACGATGGCCTGCGCGAGCCCTTCGACGACGGCGGTCTTGCCGACGCCGGGCTCGCCGATCAGCACCGGGTTGTTCTTGGTACGGCGGCTGAGCACCTGCATGACCCGCTCGATCTCTTTCGAGCGGCCGATGACCGGATCGAGCTTGCCCTCGAGCGCGGCCTGGGTCAGGTTGCGACCGAACTGGTCGAGCACGAGCGAGGTCGACGGTGTGCCCGCCTCGCCGCGCGAACCGGATTCGACCGGCTCCTTGCCCTGATATCCCGACAGCAACTGGATGACCTGCTGGCGCACACGGTTGAGATCGGCGCCCAGCTTCACCAGCACCTGCGCCGCCACGCCCTCGCCCTCACGGATGAGGCCGAGCAGGATGTGCTCGGTGCCGATGTAGTTGTGGCCGAGCTGCAGCGCTTCGCGAAGGCTCAGCTCCAGCACCTTCTTGGCGCGCGGGGTGAACGGGATATGACCGGACGGGGCCTGCTGGCCCTGGCCGATGATCTCCTCCACCTGGCTACGCACGCCTTCCAGCGAAATGCCGAGCGACTCCAGCGACTTGGCCGCGACGCCCTCACCCTCGTGAATCAGCCCCAGCAGGATGTGCTCGGTGCCGATGTAGTTGTGGTTGAGCATCCGGGCCTCTTCCTGGGCCAGGACAACGACACGCCTCGCGCGGTCGGTGAACCTCTCGAACATCGCTCCCTCACTCTCCTGCTCCGACATTCTGGCAACAGACGCCGCAGTGTGCTGTGTACAACAACCGTGGGCGTCAGCCTGCCATGAAGCCCGGGGGTTGCGGCCCCCGCCTCCACTCTAGTTGGCGGGGGATGCCACCGCCGCCGGTCCACCCTATTGCCGACCGGCGACAGCACGGTCATTCACTCATAACGTGGGCGTCGCGGGATTCGTTTCCGGCCGGGTTTTGCCCTCAGCGAACAAACCGTCCGCCGACCGGATCTGCGCCGCACACGTACGACCTCGGCTGCCTACCCCGTGTACGGGTCGACGAAACCGCAGGGCACCGGGCGTTGATGAGCGGGATCGAGCGCGTTGAGCACGTAGGTCGCGGCCCTCTTGCTGCCCGCTATGCCCGTATGCCCAGAGTAGTCCGTCGCGCAGCCGTCCTGAACCACGATGTTGGTCACATGGGGGCCGGTGACCAGGCCGGAGGTGTACGGCACCACCAGTTCGTCCAGCTGGGTCGCGATATTGGTGTAGGTCACGTCGGGGTGGTAGACGCCGTCCGCGTTGAGTTCGCGAACGAACTCCGACCCTTGCAACACCTGCCTGCAGGCATTGCACGGCGATCCGGCCACGGCGTCGAACAGCGGACCGAGGCCGAGGCGTGTGCCGAACGCGTTCAGGTCCGCCATGCCGTACGCGTTCGAGCCTTGCCACGGCGGGGCCAGACCGACCATCTTGTCCACCTTGCCCGCGCCCGCGAGCCGTTTGACGAAGTAGTTGCCGATGAAGTTGCCCTGGGAATGGCCGATGAGGTCGACCTTGTGCGCACCGGTCGCGGCGCGCACCCGGTCTACGAAGGCGGCGAGCTGGGCCGCGCTCTGCTCGATCGGGAGCATGCCCCCGATGGCCGACGCGGGCCACGGCAGGTCGTAAGCGCCGAACGTGGCCGAGTACACGCAGTAGCCCTCGTTGGCCAGCAGCGGCGCGTACACGCCCCAATTCGTCTGTGCGCCACCGCCCGTGCCGTGGACGAGGACCACGGGGTTCGGGTGCTCGGAGTTCGGCCGGCACGACCAGTCGTTGGTGCCGGGCAGCGAACCACCCGGATTGGACAGTTCGGCGGGAATGCCCGCGAAGAAGTTGAACTCGACCGGATATCGCTCCTGCGCGTGCGCAGCGCCCGCGGTGGCGCACACCGCGGCGAGCAGAACGATGAACAACGAAAAGCCTGGGACACGCCGCACGATAGCCTCCCGGTCCGGATCGTCTTCGGGGAAGCTACCGCACGGAGTGGCCCAGACGGCGCAGATTCCGGCGGGTCGTTGCGGAAACTAGCTCTGACCGAAGGCCGACGCGCCGGACGGGTACGGCGCCGCGTACTCGCCTGCGGCGATCCGGCCCGGCGCCGCCGCGGCGGATGCCTTCCCCTGCTGGATTCCCGCGACGAACAGCGCACCGCACAGCACCAGGAAGGCCAGCGTGTGGAAGACGCCACGCACGATGTTCCAACGCACCCAGGCGGATTCGAAATCGGCGCGCACCGCCGCCGGGTCGGCGATCGACGCCGGGTCGCCGGCGGCGGCCAGTTGGTCGTTGAGCGGAACATTCAGCCCGGAGGTCACGGCGAAGGCGATCACGTTGAGCACCAGAGCCAGGCCGATCCAGATCAGCGTGCTCCGGTGCTCACGTCCCAGATGCAGCGCCGCGGCCAGGATGGTGAACCCCACCGTGCCGAGGAAGCCGATCATGAACCAGGGATTGATGATCACCACGTTGATCTTCTGCATCGCGTCGATCATCGCGCGATCGTCGGTGCGGGCCAGCGCGGGCATCACCGAATTGGCGTACGCGTAGAAAAGGCCCGCGACCAGGCCCGTAGCCAGTGTGGCGAGCACCAGTGCGGCGAGACGTGTGGCGGTCATGACTTCCTCCTGCTTCGGAAACCGGCCGGAGCCATCGCCCCGGTCGCTCGTCTCCGAGTCAAGCCGTCGCCGCCGTGACTCTCCATGGTCGAGAAGCTCGATCGGATGAGCGAGCGTCTACGGTGGACGTCTCACAGGTCCCGATCGGAAATGAGCCCACTCTGCATGGCCAGTCCAGCCAGCCGCACCCGCTTCTGGTTCTGCGGCAGATCCTCCACCCCGAACTTGGCGAACAACGCGCGTAGATGGGTCTTGATCGCGTCGACGCTGAGGAACAACTCCTCGGCGATCTGCTGATTCGAGGCGGGAGTGGCGAAACCCGCGCCGTGCTTGTACGGGCGGCACAGCGCGACCAGGACCGAGCGCTGCGTTTCGGTGAGCGACCGCGCGGTGGGTATCGAGCCGGTGGAGGTGCGGGTGATGTCGTCGGACACGCCGCCGAAGTCGTGAAAGGACACCCGAGACGTACCGACCCGGATGACGTCGCCCGCCATCAGTCTGCGGCGGCCGACCAGCCGGTCCCCGTTGACGAAAGTGCCGTTGCGGGAGAGGCCGTCGTCCACGATGGTCCAGTGCGCACCCAGGTATTCGACCGCGGCGTGTAGCCGGGACACTTCTGCGTCCCAGCTCAGGGCGAGATCGGCATGCGGGGAGCGACCGATGGTGACGCGGCCGCGGTCGGGCGTGAGCGTGAGCTCCTGCTGCCGACCGGCGTCATCGGTGAACCGCAAGAATGATCCGACGAATCCTGTCACTGCGCCGATACCTCACCTCTCCATACCGCCAGTGACCTTCGCACGCTTCCATGGTGCCGCTTCCCGGTACCACGAGCAAGATCGATTCATCCGCCGTGACGGGCCACCGTGCGAACCGGTCTCGCTGCTATATCGAAGCCCTATCACAAACAAGACCGCCGTCCCGACGTCGCACGATTCGCCGGGACGGCGGCCGGAAAAAGAACTATCCCTTCGCGGCCTTGTTGTACGCGTCGGTGATGTCGGCGGAGATGCGGCCCCGCGCGGACACCTTGTGTCCATTACGGCGCGCCCACTCACGAATTGCGGCGCTTTGTTCCCGATCGATCGAGACCCGGCTCTTCGGCGTGCCCGTTGCGGCCGCGGCGGCCTTGACCCGGCGCCGGCCGCTGACCCGGCGCGCATTCGAAACCCACTCCTCCAAACCGTCGCGCAGCTTAGCCGCATTTGCCGACGACAGGTCGATCTCGTACGACACACCGTCGATCGCAAACTCGATGGTCTCGTCTGCGATGGACTCACCGTCGACATCGTCGATCAGGCTAACGGTGACCTTCTTTGCCATGAGATGAACGTCCTCTCGAAATCGTGCGACCCGCATACTAGGCCGATTACCCGAGGCAAGAATACCTCGAATTCCGGAAATTCCAAGACGGAGCCGCTGCTTTGCAATCCAGTGGTCACCTGGTGACCGGACGCACAATTGGGAACAGTATCGTTTCTCGGATTCCCAAACCCGTCAACGCCATCAACAACCGATCGATTCCCATACCCGTTCCGGTCGTCGGCGGCATGCCGTGCTCCATCGCGGCGAGGAAGTCCTCGTCCAGCACCATCGCCTCGTCGTCACCCTGCGCGGCCAACCTGGCCTGGTCGACGAACCGCTCCCGCTGGATCACCGGGTCGACCAACTCCGAATAGCCCGTGGCCAACTCGAAGCCGCGCACATAGAGGTCCCACTTCTCCGTGACGCCGGCGGTGCTGCGATGCTGCCTGGTCAACGGGGATGTCTCCACCGGGAAGTCGCGCACGAAAGTCGGTGCGTACAGCTTGTCACCATACTGGTGTTCCCAAAGTTCCTCGACGAGTTTCCCGTGACCGTAGCCCTTGCCCTCCGGAATTTCCAGACCGACCCGATCCGCGAGTGCGCGCAATTCGGCGACCGATGTTTCCGGAGTGACCTGCACACCCAGCGCATCGGACAGCGACGGGTACATCTCGACGGTGGCCCACTCGCCACGGAGATCGTATTCGGTGCCGTCGGCCAGGGTCACCACCTGCGTGCCGAACGCCTCCTGCGCCACTTCCTGCACCAATTCCCGGGTCATCACCGCCGAGTCGTCATAGGTGCCGTAAGCCTGGTACGTCTCCAGCATCGCGAACTCGGGGGAATGCGTGGAGTCCGCCCCCTCGTTGCGGAAGTTCCGGTTGATCTCGAAGACCCGCTCCAAGCCGCCGACCACGCAGCGCTTCAGGAACAACTCGGGCGCGATGCGCAGGAAGAGGTCCATGTCGAGGGCATTGGAATGGGTGACGAACGGCCGGGCCGCGGCGCCGCCGTGCAGCGTCTGCAGCATCGGCGTCTCCACCTCGAGAAAGCCCCTGCGCTCGAGCGCGTTGCGCAGCGCGCGCACCACGGCGATGCGGGTACGGGCCATCTCCCTGGCCTCAGGGCGCACGATCAAGTCGACATAACGCTGCCGGACCCGCGACTCCTCGTTCATCTCCTTGTGCGCCACCGGCAGCGGCCGCAGAGCCTTCGCCGCCATGAACCAGGAATCGGCCATGACGCTCAGTTCCCCGGTTCGCGAAGAGATGACCTCACCGTGCACGAAAACGAAGTCACCGAGGTCGACGTCCGCCTTCCAGGCGGCAAGCGCGTCCGCGCCGACCCCGTTCAGACTGATCATCGCCTGCAGCTTGGTGCCGTCGCCTTCCTGCAGTGTCGCGAAACACAACTTGCCGGTATTACGCAGGAATATGACGCGCCCGGCGACGCCCACCTCTTGTCCGGTGGAGGTGTCGGCGGCCAGGTCCGGATATGCGGCCCGAATTTCCGCCAGGGTATGCGTACGCGGCACGACGACGGGATACGCCTCGCCACCGGCCGCGAGCAGCCGCTCCCGCTTCTCCCGGCGAATCCGTATCTGCTCCGGGGCATCGTCGGCGGCGGGCGCCACAGCGGGCCGCGAATCCGATGTCGATGCGGTCGAAGAGGCAGAGTTCGGGGTGCTCACATCGAACAACCCTAGCGTGCACCGGAAATCGTTTTGCGCGCCGCCCGGACTCCGACCCGGAGTAACGAAACGGTATCGATGCGGCGCACCGCCCGGGACGTCCCGGTCCACGTCCCGGAGACCCGAAATAGCCGGTGCGCATCATAGTGTGTGCGAAAACACCTGCGCGCCCGGCTATTTCGAGATGGAAGTGTTGGCGGGGAAATTACAGCGAGGCGAGCGCCTCGGCCTCACGCACGAAGTGCGACGCCCCGACGGCGACGTTCAACAGCCCGGCCGCCTTCAACGCCTGGTAACCACCCACCAGATCGGTCGCCCGGTGCAGCCCGAGTTGCTGCAGGGCGGCGGCGGCCAAGCTGGAGGTATAGCCCTCGGAGCAGACGACGATCCATTCCACGTCGTGATCGGCGGCCAGCGCCAAGCGGGCCGAACTGGTGGGGTCCAGCCGCCATTCCAGGACATTGCGCTCGATCACCAAGGCGCCGGGCAAGGTGCCCTCGCGTCCGCGTTGCGCCTGCGGCCGGATATCCACCAGAATGGCGCCCCGCTCGATGGCTTCCGGCAATTCGAAGGCATAGATCCGGTCGAGTTGCGCCCGTGCGTTCTCGAGCATCTGATCGATGGTCAAACGGGTCATCACATGTCACCTTCGGGCTGGTCGGTGAGGACGGTTCGGGTGCGCCGCAGGGTGCCGTGGCCGGTCACCTCGTAATACGACATGGCGGTGAGCGGCGGGGAATAGGCGTGCACGCTGAGCGTCGGATCGAGCGGGCCCGCGGATTCGACGGCGCCGGGCACGTCGGCGGGCGCCCGCATGACGTCGTGCACCCAGCCGATCGGGAACGAGGCCTGGTCACCCGCCGCGAGCGTACGGCAACGCAATTCCGTTCCGTTCCAGCGGTATTCGGATAACGCGCCGCTGAGCACAGTGAGCGCGCCGAGCGACCCGGCATGGTCGTGCAGCTCGGTCGACTTGCCCGGCGTCCAGCTGATCAACCAGACGTCGACCTCGTCGTCGGAGAGCAGCCTGGTCGCCCAGCGCTCGTCGTGCGGCCATGTCCCGTCAGCTGGAAGCAGGTGGTCATAGCGACCGGCGAGCACGTCCTCGGCGCCCTCGTCGGTCAGCCGCAGCAGATCGGCCGGGCGCAGCCGAGTGGGCAGAGCGGGTGCCACCGAGCGTTCCACCGGCGGAGTAGCCGACAGCGCCGTACGCGCGGAAGAAAGGGAAAGAACAGAAGAACGCATGAGCGAATCTCCAGGAGGAAGGTAACGGTCGAGGGCGGGAACTCAGCCTCGATCGGTCGAGGCACGTCAGCCTCGACAACACTCCTGGGTGCTCACGAAGAAAGTCACGAGAGGGAGTTTAACAGCATGCGACGCGGTGTCGACAAGTCCCTGGCCTGCGACGAATCCAACACCGCGCATATCAGACATTTCCCTTGCGCCGCTGGTTGCGTTCGTATACGAGCCGCAGGCCGGTCAACGTGAGATGCGGATCGTGGTCGTCGATCGTTTCCGATTCCGGGACGATCAGCGGCGCGGTCGCGCCGGTCGCCACCACCGCGACATCGTCGCCGGCAAAGGCGTCGAACTCGTCACGAATCCGATCGATCAGGCCGTCGACCAGTCCGGCGAAACCGAATACCGCGCCGGACTGCATGCATTCCATGCTGTTCTTCCCCAGCACCGACCGTGGCCTGGTCAACTCCGCCCGCCGCAGCGCACTGCGTTCTACCAGGGCTTCCGTGGAGATCTCCACACCGGGTGCGATGATCCCGCCGAGAAACTCACCCTTCTTCGACACCAGATCGACGCAGATCGCCGTGCCGAAATCGACGACGATCGCGGGCCCGGAATACCGCTGGTAGGCGGCCAGGCAATTGACGATGCGGTCGGCGCCGACTTCTTTCGGATTGTCCACCAGCAGCGGAATCCCGGTGCGCACACCGGGTTCCACCAACACGTGCGGAACGTGTGCCCAGTATTGGCCGAGCATGCCGCGCAGTTCGCGCAGCACGGGCGGCACCGTCGAAAGCGCCGAGACGCCGATCACCTCGTCCAGTTGCGCGCCGACCAACCCGCGCACCTGCATGGCGAATTCGTCGGCGGTCAGCAACGGATTGGTGTGGATACGCCAGTGGCGCACCAGTTTCGAATGCTCTCCGGAACCGGAGAACAAGCCGAGTTCGATACTCGTATTGCGGACATCGATGGTCAGCAACATGTCCGGTCGCCGCTGTTCAGACGAACGACAGCGAGCGCGGCGAGGTCAGGCCCGAGCCCTCCGGTGCGTGCGCCGGGTCCGAACCGAGCTCGACCGGGCGGTTGCGCTCGTCGACGAAGACGACCTTGGGGTCGTATTCCTTCAGCTCCTGCTCGTTCAGCTGGCCGTAGGCGATCAGGATGACGAGGTCGCCGGGATGCACCAGGTGGGCCGCGGCGCCGTTGATCCCGATCACCCCCGAACCCCGCTCACCGGCGATCACGTAGGTCTCCAGGCGGGCGCCGTTGTCGATGTCGACGATGCAGACCTGCTCGCCTTCCAGCAGATCGGCGGCGTCGAGCAGGTCCTGGTCCACGGTGACCGAACCGACGTAGTGCAGGTCGGCGTGCGTCACGGTGGCACGGTGGATCTTCGACTTCATCATGGTGCGCAGCATTGCGTCGACCTTTCTAGTTCGCGGGAGGAAGCGGGGCGGGATTCGACACCGCCGGAACGGACCGGGGGTCCACGGCGGGCCGCGAACCGGAGACGTTGGGATGGCCGTCGATCGGAGCGCCGAGCGTGACGGCGATGTTGTCGATGAGCCGGGTAGTGCCCACCCTGGCCGCGATCAGCAATCTGGCGTTGCCCGCGGCCGGGGCGGGGCCCAGGGTGGCCGAGCGCAATTCCAGGTAGTCGACGTCCACGCCGGGCACGGCGTCGAGCACCTGACGGGCGGCCGCGAGCACCGCGTCGCCGCCGAGTCCGCCCGCGTGCTTGCCCGCCGACAGGGCGGCCGACAAGGCGAGCGCCGATTCGCGCTGCACGGGGTCGAGATAACGGTTCCGCGAGGACATGGCCAGGCCGTCGGCCTCACGGACGGTGACCACCGGCGTGATCTTCACGTCGAAGTTCAGGTCGCGGACCATCTGCCGGATCAACGTGAGCTGCTGGTAGTCCTTCTCGCCGAAGAACGCCTCGGTCGGCCGCGCGATCTGCAGGAGCTTGGCGACCACGGTGAGCATGCCCGCGAAATGGGTCGGGCGGCTCGCCCCTTCCAGCTCCGCGCCGAGCGGGCCTGGCTGCACCGTGGTCCGCGGGCCGTCCGGATACATGTCGGACGCGCTGGGCGCGAACACCAGCTCGACACCCTCCGCGCGCAACAACTCGACGTCGGCGTCCAGCGTGCGTGGGTACTTGTCCAGGTCTTCGTTCGCCCCGAACTGCAACGGGTTGACGAAGATCGAGACGATGACCACCTGGTTGGTCCGCTTGGCCAGCCGCACGATCTCCAGGTGGCCCTCGTGCAGCGCACCCATGGTCGGCACCAGCGCGACGGTACGGCCGACGCCGCGCAGCGCGGCGGACACCGCGCCGAGCACGGCGGGATCGTGGTGGACGGTCAGCGCACCGGGCCGGTAGGCGCCGCGCAGTTTCGGGTCCAACATCAGCGTCCTTCCAGCAGTTCGATGACGGCGGGGGCGGTGCCCGCGCGTTCCGCCGTGCGCAGCGACAGCGCGCGATACGCCTCGGCCAGCCTGGCGTCGACCGACGCCAGCGCGGTCAGGTGCGCGGCCACCGCGTCCGCGTCACCACGGGCGACCGGGCCGGTCAGCGCGGACTGGCCGCGCCGCAACGCGTTGTCCAGCGCCGCCGATGCCAGGGGCGCGAGCAGACGCTCGGCCAGGCCGTTGGGCTGCTCGTCCACCAGCTGCTGGCCCATCAAGCCGGGGCCGGCCAGGGCGGCGCGCAACGCGGCCACCGCGTCGACGATCACCGTGACCAGGTGATTGCTGCCGTGCGCGAGCGCGGCGTGGTACAGCGGCCGGTTCTCCTCCGGCACCCGCACCGGCTCGCCGCCCATCTCGATCACCAGCGACTGCGCGATGGCGTAGCCGACCTCATCGGCGGCGGTGATGCCGAAGCACGCGTTGCCGAGGCGGTTCACGTCCTCGTCGTGTCCGGTGAAGGTCATGGCCGGGTGGATGGCCAGCGGAAGCGCGCCGATCTCGGCCAGGGGCGCGAGTACGCCGACGCCGTTCGCGCCGGACGTGTGCGCGACGATGGTGCCGGGACGGACGACTTCCGCACCGGCCAGACCGCGAACC
The DNA here is from genome assembly GCF_044452545.1 of Nocardia sp. NPDC051900. Classification (NCBI taxonomy): domain Bacteria; kingdom Bacillati; phylum Actinomycetota; class Actinomycetes; order Mycobacteriales; family Nocardiaceae; genus Nocardia; species Nocardia sp. NPDC051900. Next base: position 447,495 of record NZ_JBITBU010000003.1, read on the forward strand.
AGGCCGGGAAGCTCGGCGTCGGGCACGGCCAGCAACAGCAGCTCGCTGCGGGCGGCCACCTGTTCGATCGGCAGGATCTCCGAATCGGGCAGCCGGGTCCGGGCACGCCGCACCGACGCGTCGGAGATCGCGCAGACGCCGAACACGACGTGTCCGGCTCGCTCGAGTGCGACGCCCAATGCCGAGCCCACGCGTCCCGCCGAGACGATTCCCACCGTCAGGCGTGCGGGCGCGGGGTCGTAGCCCGAATCAGCGTTGTCGGAATTCACGCTTCTCGAGGTCAACGTTGTCCTCTCGATGTCGTTCCAGTCCCGCCATGCGGGTACCGGACGGTACGCCAAGAGGATATCTACAGGTGCTTCGCCGCCGCCACGGGGTGTCCGCGTGATCTAGGCCGCAGTACCGGGCCGGGCCCCGGCTCCGCTCACCGGCGGTCCCGCTCCTCCGATTGCAGGTTGGCCATGATCTCCGCGACCGAGAGACGACGCGACGGCGTCTCGTCGTCGCTTTCCGCCCGGCGGCGCCTGCGCGCGCTCGGCGTGCCCATGGCGGGCGCTGAGGCCGGCCGAGAGGCCGGTTCCGGCGTCGGCTGGGGCCGTGCGGCGGGCTGGGTGGGTGGCTCGTCCAGCGGCTCCTCGTCCACCGTCTCGGTGAAGGCGTCGGCCCAGCCGCGCGGCTCGGCGTAGCGCGCCCGCTCAGCGTCGGCCTGGTCGGCGTCGTCGAGGGAGACGACGGCGGTCTCCGCGGTGACCGGATCATCGAAGGGGCTGGCGAAGACCGGTGGCTCGGGATGGTCGGGCTCGAAGATCGGCGTCATACTGCTACGCGGTTGCTGGTCGGCGAACATCGACCACATCCCGGCATTCGCGGAGCTATTGTTCCCCGATTCCGTGCCGGAGCTGGTCAGCTCCTGGATCCTGGTCGCGTCGGCGCGCAACGCGGGGCGATCCATCGGCAGATCGCCGTCGAACAGCCGCTGCAGGCTCTGCCGCAGCACGGTGAGCTCCGCGCGCAAGGCCGCGAGTTCGGTCGCGTCGGCGCCCACCTCCTCGCGGACCCGCGCCTCCACACCGAGCTCGTACTCGCGGCGCGCGGTGACCTCACGCTCCAGCTGCAACGCGTAGACGGTTTGCAGATCGCGGACCTTCGCCTTGTCGATCGTCGCCTCTTTGCGGTACTTCGTCGCAGCAAGAGCCCCGATCGCCGCGGCCCACAGGGCCGCGACCAGACCTACCCGTACGAACTCGACACTGTTGCTGAAGATCAGGAAAACACTGGCAACCAGACCGAGCACGATCAGGACGCCGACGAATAATTTTCCCGCGTCGTCCCGCCGTCCACGGGAAGTGCTGCTACGGGAGGGTGAAACCATGCCAGCCAGGGTAGCCAATTGCTTCGGCCACGCCCAGATTCCGGTTTTGTGATTAAGTTCGTGAAACTAGCTATGTAGTTGCCGCATCGTCGGTGGGATCCTCCGGCGCCCGGCAGCAGTACTCCAGCCAGAGGGCCGCAGCAACCAAAGCGAAGCCCGCCAGCATCCCGACGATCGCGCCGGGACTGTCGGCCGCGGCCGCGCGCAAGGTGCCGCGCTGCGGGAGGACCCAGCACAGGAATCCGAGCCAGATACCCGCGGCGATCGAACCGACCTGCGCCGACGCCTTGGCCAACGCGACGGCGCGGGCCGCCGTGATCGGATGCAACTGGTGACGTCCATCGCCGATCTGGTGATCGTTGACCCGCGCCCGGATGACGAAAGCGAGCACAGCTTCGATCGCGGCCACCGGATACAGCGAGGCGCCCGCGAAGATCGAGATCGGCGGGAAGCTGTCATAGGCCACCCGGGTGGCGATCCACGCGACGATCGCGGCGATCAGCACGTTCGCCACGAGGTCGAGTACGCGAGTCGGCTTCAGTTTCACGACGGCGCGCCCGTCAGCGAGAACTCGGTGCGACGCACCCCGGCGCGTTCGTCCGGATCGAGCCCGGCCAGCAGATCCGCGACAGCGTGCGGCACGCCGTCGACCTCGAGCACCGCGTCCGGCATCACGTCCAGCCACGGCGCCAGCACGAAGGCGCGCCGATGCGCCTGCGGGTGCGGCAGGATGAGATCCGGGTCGGCGCTACGGCACGCGACCGGCTCACCGCCGCGCAGTTCGGCGCACCACACCACGTCCACGTCGAGTGTGCGTGCGCCCCAGCGCACTTCACGCACCCGTCCCGAGGCCTGCTCCAGCTCCTGCCCGCGACGCAGCCAGTCGGCGCAGCCGAAGGCCGGATCCTCTACCAGCACAGCGGCATTGAGATAGTCCCCCTGCGGGACACCACCCCAGGGCGCGGTCGAATACACGGCGGAGACCGCCAGCACGCGATGGCCGAACCCGTCCAGGACGCTGCGCAGATGCGCGAGCCGATCACCCAGATTGGAACCGATGGACAGCACGGCACGGGTCATCGGCGCACCTCCGCGGCGCCCGGCACGGTGAAAAACACCGCGCCGCAGTTCCGCTCGCTCATCCGACGGGCTCCCCCCGGTGACGCGAGGTGATCACCCGCACATCGGCGAACGTGTGCGGGATCGGCGCGGACGGCTTGTGCAACACCACCTCGACCGACCGGATCCGCGGATCGGTCATGACATCGTCGGCGATCTCCGAGACCACCGTCTCGATGAGATTGCGCGGCGGACCCTGGACGATGCGCACCGCGCGTTCGGCCAACGCGCCGTAGTCCACGGTGGCCGCCAGGTCGTCGGACGCCGCGGCCACGTCGAAGTCCACCCATACCGTCAGGTCGACCAGGAACTCCTGGCCGTCGCGGCGCTCGTGCTCGAACACGCCGTGGTGCCCGTAGGCGCGCAGGCCGCGCAACTCGATGCGGTCGGCGCCGCGCCGGATCGCCGAATCACCCGGCGGCGCCTCGTCTTCGGCGTGGATCGGGGACCGGCTCATCGTCGAGCTCCTTGCGCACTGGATCGGGCGGTGTCGTGCTGTTCGGCGCGCTGCCGTGCGGCATTCTGCCACGCGTCGGTGACCGTGATGGCGTCCAGCGAGGCGCGCACGTCGTGCACCCGCACACCCCACGCGCCGTGCACCGCGGCGAGCGCCGAGATGGTCGCGGTGGCCGTCTCCCTGCCGTCCGGTGGACGCGGCCCCGCCTCGTCGGCGAGCAGGGAGCCGAGAAAACGCTTGCGAGACGCCCCGATCAGGACCGGGAGCCCCTGCGCGACCAATTCCGGCAGCGCGCCGAGCAGAGCCCAGTTGTGTTCGGCGTTCTTCGCGAAGCCCAAGCCGGGGTCGAGAATCAGCCGGGACGACTCCACGCCCGCGGCGACGGCCGAGTCCACTTGCGCGGTCAACTCGGCGAGCACTTCCGCGACCACGTCGTCGTAGTGGTCCGCCGGTCCGGTGTGCCGGTAGTCGGCGCCCGCCCGCCAGTGCATGAGGATCCACGGGACCCGCGCGGAGGCGACCACGCGCACCATGTCGGCATCGGCGCGGCCGCCGGAGACGTCGTTCACCACCGACACCCCGGCTTCGATCGCGGCTTCGGCGACGGCGGCGCGCATGGTGTCCACGCTGGTCGGCACGCCCGCCGCGACCAGTCCGCGGATGACCGGTGTCACCCGTGCGGTCTCGGTCGCCGCGTCGACGCGGACCGCGCCCGGCCTGGTCGACTCGCCGCCGACGTCGATGACGTCCGCGCCCGCGGCGTGCAGCCGAACGCCGTGCGCGATGGCCAGCTCGGGATCGAGGTATCGCCCGCCGTCGGAGAACGAATCGCTGGTGACGTTCACCACACCCATCACCACACACGAGCGCCCGTCGCGGGCGGCGAGGCTCTCGAAGCGCCTCGGTTCGGACACCGCGGGCCCGCTCACTTCCGCAGGATCAGATCGAGCGCCTCGGCGCGCGAGGCGGCGTTGGACTGCAGCAGTCCACGCACCGCGGAGGTGGTCGTGCTCGCGCCCGGCTTGCGGATGCCGCGCATCGCCATGCAGAGGTGCTCGGCCTCGACCACGACGATCGCTCCCCTCGGGTCCAGCTTGCGCATCACCGCGTCGGCGATCTGGCTGGTCAGCCGCTCCTGCACCTGCGGGCGCTTGGCGTACAGGTCGACCAGGCGGGCGAGTTTGGACAGGCCGGTGACCCGGCCGTGCGGACCGGGGATGTACCCGACATGGGCGACACCGTGGAAGGACACCAAGTGGTGCTCACAGGTGGAGTACATCGGAATGTCCCTGACCAGTACGAGTTCCTGATGGCCCTCGTCGAACGTGGTGTTGAGCACGGAATCCGGTTCCACATAGAGCCCGGCGAACGTCTCCCGGTAGGCCCGCGCGACCCGGGCGGGCGTGTCGAGCAGGCCGGGCCGGTCCGGGTCCTCACCGACGGCGATCAGCAACTCCCGTACCGCCGCTTCGGCTCGCGCCTGATCGAACGACCTGCCCGTTTCCAGTGCCACGAGGCCCGGCTCCGACAGGCCGATGTCGATGCCGTTGTGCTCCGCACTGTCCAGTTCGGCGAGGGTGTGACCACCGCCATACTCGTTGGCCGACAATCGAGGACACCTCCAAACTCCCCGGGCGCCGGCAATCTCTCGGCACCCCAGATGGTCGAGCCTAATCGTCACAGGTCAGTGACGACCGTTCGGTCCATCCCAATCACCGTCGCCCTCGCCGTTCGGATTCGTCCGGCGCGGCTCGTCGTAACCGCCGTGGTCGCCGTACCCGTCCCTGTCGTAGCCGCCTTCGGGCGAACCCTGCGGACCCCACGGCTGATAGCCGTGCCGCGGCTGCTGCGGATCGCCCCAGCCGGGCTGACCCTGCTGTGGCTCGTCGCGCGGCGGCCAGCCGGGAGCGGACCAGCCCGCCGGAGCGCCGTAGTCCGGCCGCGAACCGTGCGTGCCCTGGCGCGGATAGGCCGGAGCGGGCGCCTGCGGCAGCGGGTAGCCGGGCGCGGACGGGCGGGGGTACTGCGGCGGAGCGCCGTAACCGCTCTCGTGCGGCGGATACCCGTTGGCGGGCTGCGGCTCGCGCTGCGCGGACGCGGCCACCGGCTTCACCACCGGCTCCGGCGGCCACGACTCGCCGCGCTCGGCGGCCAGCTCGCCCGGGGTCTTCACCGGCGGCTTGTCCGAGGGGACGCGCTCGCCGAAATCGTTGAACGCGGTGATCCGCGGGCGCTTCTGCACGGAGGCGAGGATCTGCTCGAGATCCTTGCGGTGCAGCGTCTCCCGCTCCAACAACGCGGTGGCCAGGTCGTCGAGCACGTCGCGGTACTCGTTCAGGATCGCCCACGCCTCGGTGTGCGCGGCCTCGATCAGGTTGCGCACCTCCACGTCGATCGCGCCCGCCACCTCGTGCGAGTACTCCGAACCCATGCCCATCGAGCGGCCGAGGAACGGGTCGCCCTGCTCCTGGCCGTAGCGGACCGCGCCGAGCCGGGCGCTCATCCCGTACTCGGTGACCATCGCCCGGGCGATCTTGGTTGCCTGGTCGATATCGGAGGACGCGCCGGTGGTCGGCTCGTGGAACACCAGTTCCTCGGCCGCGCGGCCGCCCATCGCCATGACCAGGCGGGCGATCATCTCCGAGCGGGTCATCAGGCCCTTGTCGTCCTCGGGCACCGTCATGGCGTGGCCGCCGGTGCGACCGCGCGCCAGGATGGTGACCTTGTAGACCGGCTCGATGTCCGGCATCGCCCAGGCGGCCAAGGTGTGGCCGCCCTCGTGATAAGCGGTGATCTTCTTCTCGTGCTCGCTGATGATCCGGCTCTTGCGGCGCGGGCCGCCGATCACGCGGTCGACCGACTCCTCCAGCGATTCGCCGGTGATCACCGCGCCGTGCTCCCGGGCGGTGAGCAGCGCGGCCTCGTTGATGACGTTGGCGAGGTCCGCGCCGGACATGCCGACGGTGCGCTTGGCCAGGCCGTCCAGATCGGCATCCGGGGAGATCGGCTTGCCCTGCGAGTGCACGCGCAGGATGGCGCGGCGACCGGCGAGGTCCGGATTGCCGACCGGGATCTGCCGGTCGAAGCGGCCGGGACGCAGCAGCGCCGGGTCGAGGATGTCGGGGCGGTTGGTGGCGGCGATCAGGATGATGCCGGTGCGGTCGCCGAAGCCGTCCATCTCCACCAGCAGCTGGTTGAGGGTCTGCTCGCGCTCGTCGTGACCGCCGCCGAGGCCCGCGCCGCGCTGGCGGCCGACCGCGTCGATCTCGTCGACGAAGATGATGCAGGGGCTGTTCTGCTTGGCCTGCTCGAACAGGTCGCGCACGCGGGAGGCGCCGACGCCGACGAACATCTCCACGAAGTCCGAACCGGAGATGGTGAAGAACGGCACGCCTGCCTCGCCCGCGACGGCACGGGCCAGCAGGGTCTTACCGGTGCCTGGCGGACCGTAGAGCAGCACGCCCTTGGGGATCTTGGCGCCGAGGGCCTGGTAGCGGACCGGGTTCTGCAGGAAGTCCTTGATCTCGTAGAGTTCCTCGACCGCCTCGTCGGCTCCGGCCACGTCGGCGAACGTGGTCTTGGGCATGTCCTTGGACAGCTGCTTGGCCTTCGACTTGCCGAAGCCCATCATGCCGCCGCGGCCGCCGCCCTGCATGCGGGCCATCACGAAGATGAACAGGCCGAGCAGGATGACCATCGGCAGCACGAACAGCAGGATCTGGGTGAACCAGCTCTCCTGCTTGACCACGGTGTTGTACGGGGCGCCGGAGTTCTTCACGGCCGAGAAGATCTGGGCGGAGGTCTCGCTACCGCCCGGATACTTCGCGATGATCTTGTTCTGTCCGCCGGTGGCGTCGTTGCCGTCCTTCAGCTCGATGCGCAGCTGCTGCTCGCGATCATCGATCTGGACGTTCTGGACGTTGCTCTTGTTCTCGAGCTGGCTCAGGGCAACCGATGTATCGACGCTCTTCCAGCCCCGCGTGTCGTTGCCGAAGTAGCTGAACGCATAGATCACGAGCAAGATGCCCGAGACTATGGCCAGGGTGCGAAACACTGTCTTGCGGTTCATAGAGCGTCGGCCGGGGCGGCCAGTCCTTTCCGGTGTCTCCGGTTCTTGCCTAGCGATGCGTCTGGCGCGTCCGGTTCCGCAGGGGTTCGGATGCGGACAAGCCACGTTACCGCGTACGGTCTACTCGATACATCGCGTAGTTCGGCTGCAGGTGCAGTTAAAGAGGTAAACGGCCGGGGATCGACGGTGGTTCCCGATGTCTCCGGTTCGGCTTCCTCCAAGTGGCAACAATCATGGCATGTTCGGCCTATCGTGAGCGACGACACAACATCGCGGCGCGAGCGACGGGCACGTAGGCGGTAGCTCGCACACCACGAAAGGCCCCGGGAGCGCCGCAGACCAGACACGAGCGCAGGGGGTATGGACATAGTCGAGTTACGAACACCCACAGCGATACTGCGTCACGGCCGCGGCAGGTTGATCGTCTTGCGACCCGGGTCCGACGGCGAGCGCGTGCTCGATGTCCCGGTCTCCGACCTGCTGAAGGTCCGGCTGAACCGGCGCGCGGACGACGCGGTGGTGATCGAGATCTATCTGCGCTACCCGACGCCCGTGCTCACCGGCGTCCCCGCGGACCGCACGCCCCTTCCGGTGATCATCGCCGAGCACGACGTTCCCGCGGCCACCGAGATCGTCGACCGCATCAACGCGCACATCCTGGCCACCCAGCGCATCGACGTGGCGGCGCCGGACCTGCGCCCGCCCACCCCCACCTGGGGACGTGGCGGCCCCACCCGCGCGGACGTGGAACGGGCGACGCGCAGGATGTCGCCGCGCCGTGAGGCGAAGCATGCGATAGCGGCTCTGCATCGTTACGTGACGCCGGACGAGTACGTCCTGGAGACCGCCGTCGCGGTCGCGCACCCTCCGGCGGGCAGCGGCTCCGGCCTGCTCGCCGCCACGACGACGCGGTTGCTGTTCATCGCGATCGGCGACAGCCGGTACGCGTACGAACTCCCGATTCCCGTGGTCTTATGGGCGCGCGTGACCGATACCCCCACCGCGGGGCGCGGCGAGATCGGCCCCGGGCGCGGCGCGACCGGCGCCGAGGTACACGACGGCAGTCGCACGCTGCAATTCGCGGGCGCCGACCGCGCCGACACCGAGCGGGTCATCTGCGCGGTGAACTTCGCGGTACGCCGGGAGTCCGCCGACGGCGCCGCGGGCCCTGCGGATCCCGGTGTGGCGCAGCTGTATTCGGAGTGGGAACTGCTGGTCGAGCGACACTCCCTCGGCATGGTCGACGACGCGCAGTTCCAACGTTACGGTCGCGGAATCCTGCGTTCACTCCCCGACGGGAGCTGAGTTCAGCGCGATCCGCCGCCACGGGCTGGTCGGACGCAGCCACAGCCGCAGCAGCTCCTTGCGGCGGTCGACGCCGCCGTTCTTCAGCTCGGCCAAGTCCTCGCAGGCCTGCCAATAGGTCCAGCCGGTGAGGTAGGCGTCGCCGAACTGGCGCCAGTTGCGGTACTTGCTCTGAGCCAGCGGCAGGGCGCGCGCCAGATAACTCCAGGCCACGTCGGCGTCGAGGTACCCGGCCGTGTAGGCCATCCTGGCCACCGCGACGACCCTGGCCAGATCCCAGGCGTGGATGTCGCCCGGCAGCGGCCGGGCCAGATGGTCGGTGAATCCGATCTTGATCGCCTGCGACCAGATGTCGTAGTCGCGGACCAGCGCCTCGGGATTGTCCATCCCCCGGAACGCTCCGACCTGCCGCAGGAACGCCCGGTGCCGGTCGGCGCGCTCACCGAAGCGATCGCGCTCACTTGCGTTGATCGAGGCCGTCACCAGCGGGTGCACCAGCGCGTAGAGCGGGGCGTGCATGCCGTCGAGCAACTGCTCCATCGACGCCTGCGCCTCGGTGCCATCGGTGATGCCCCATGCCCCGGTGAGCGTGTCGATGGCCAGTTCACGCCGGTCACCGAGCGGATGCGCGCGTTCCGGGCCGAGCAGCAGCGCGTCGTGGAAGGCGTCCCAGCGCGCGGAGTAGAAGGCGCCGAGGGCCAGCGCCCGCAGTTCGTCGTCGGATACCGCGGCGCCGGACCAGTGGTCTTCCTCCCGCTCGTCCAGCTCCGCGTACGGAAAGGTCGTCAAGGTGGGTACGCCGCGCGAAGACATGCCCCGATTGTTCCCCATCCCGCGCGGGGTACGCGCGGGATTCGCGGATGGCCACCTATGTCGGTCGCGACGCCGGACCGTGGGCGCGTCCGCCGGGCGAATCGATTTCGGACTCGGTTGGTTCTTGCGCTGACGCATGTCGTGATCTGGGGCTAGTGTGCTCGCATGTGTAGAAACATCACCGTCCTGCGTGGTCTGGAGCCTGCCGCAACCGAGCAGGAAATCTATGCCGCCGCACTGCAGTACGTGCGCAAGGTCGGTGGCGTGTCCGGCCTGAGCTCGACCACCAAACCGGCCGTCGACAAGGCCGTCGCGGCCATCGCAAACGCGACCACCACCTTGCTCGCCGAGTTACCCGACCGCAGGGTGGCCCCGACCACCGAACCGCCGCTGCGCCGGATCGCCGCACGGGAGGCCGCGGCGGGAGAGTAGACAGGCGGCCGGTTCAGGGCAGTGCGTCGGCGCCGTAGACGGCGACGCACACCAGCGCGATCTCCAGCGGCAGCCCGCGCTCTTCGATCGGATATCCCAATAGCTGTTCGATCCGCTGCACGCGGTAGCGGACCGTGTTCTTGTGTACGCCGAGCACCTTCGCGGTGGCCTCCGGGCTGCGTTGGCTGCGCAGATAGGCGTGCAGCGTCTCGCGCAGCCGTGCGGCGTTCCCGTCGCGCGCCGCCAGCGCGCCCAGTTCCCGCTCGACCAGTCCTCGCATGGCCGCTTCGTCCGCACCGGCCAGATAGGCGATCTCCACCGTTCGATACCCGGTGACGCGCCGCCCGCCCGCGGGTGCGCGCTCCGCGACCTGCCGCGCGGCGACCGCTTCGCGATGACTGCGACGGAAACCGGCGATCCCCGCGGCGGGCACACCGAACGCCACCCGTACCGGCGCCTCGACCTGCGCCGCGGTGAGCCGCTCCGCTTCGCCCGGCACCGCGAGTTCGGCGCCGTGTTCCCCGTCGTCCGATCCGGCCCACGCCCACATCGCGCTGGCGCCGGAGGGAACGGTGAGCAGCCGCGCGCTGCCAAGTGCCGCGGCCAGCCGCGCCGCGACCCGATCCAGCAGTCCGGTCGCCTCCGCCTCCGCGCCTGCGGGTTCTCCGGTCGGCTCGTCGGTCCACAGCACGAAGGCCAGGTGCCGCTGGGAGAGCCGGTAGCCGAGCCGCACCGATGCCTGATCGACGTCCACGTGCTCGCCGTCCAGCAGCGCTCGGACGGTCTCGGCGCGACGGTTGAAGGCGGCGCGCAGCACCTGCTCGCGCTCCTCCATGTAGGTGTCGGTGAGCAACTCGACCGACGTGCTGATCCACTTGGTGGCCCGCTCGAACAGCCGCAGCAGCACCATGCGTTCGAGTTCCGGCGTCGCCCGCCGCTGCTCGACGACCTCGGTCATGTAGTCCAGCACCGCCTCCATGCCCACGTGATAGACCCGCAGCAGCAACCGCAGCTCGAAACCACGCCTGGCCACGCTGCGCGCGAACGCGTGCGCCTCCTCCGGGAGTGAGAACTCGAAGGTATCGCTGGCCAGGCGGCTGAGCACGATCCTGGCGTGCGCCCTGGTGCTGGCCGCGAGGTCGCGGCGCATATCGCGATCGGCGAGTTCGGGGATGCGCGCGACGATCACGTCGTCGAGCCGGGTGACGATGCGTTCGAGCACTTCGGCGCGCGTCGTCTCGTAGACGTACTCCGCGAGCCAGTCGCGAACTTCGTCGGATGCGGGGCTCGGCCTGGCCGCGGCGCCCGGCGAAGGCCCAGCGGTCATCGCCCTCTCCTTCGGCTCGGCGGATACCGAACCACCGCTTGTCTCACGGACACAAAATCACCCGTTTTCCTTGACGATCTGGGCCAAGAAAGTCTGTTCGGATTGTGTCACGATCATAGTTCAGTGGCCTGCCTCACAGCAGTCAGCAGACCGCGGTTCAACACGACGTCAGTGGGAGAACAGCAGTGACCAACACCGAACCAGCGCCCGCGACCGAGAAGGCGCGGGCACGCGAAACGACCGCGAAGAAAGACGGTCCCGCCGTCATCGAAGTGCGCAATCCCGGCACGGGCGAGGTCGTCGGCACGGTGCCGGACGAGACCGCGGACGCGGTCGCGGCCAAGGTCCGCGAACTGCGGCTGTACCAGCCGGAGTGGGAGGCGATCGGCCCCGAAGGGCGCAAGGTCTGGCTGCTGAAGTTTCAGGACTGGTTGATCGACAACACCGACCGCCTTGCCGCCGTGCTGCAGTCGGAGACCGCCAAGCCCCGGGTGGACGCCCTGATCGATCCGGGTTTCGCGACCGATCTGATCGGCTACTACGCCCGCCGCGCGGCCAAGTTCCTCGCCGACGACCACCCGTCGCCGCACAGCCCGCTGGCCCGCGTCAAGCGCTTGACCACTGTCTACCGACCCTATCCGGTGGTCGGCGTCATCACGCCGTGGAACTTCCCGCTGGCCATGCCGGTGATGGACGTGATCCCGGCGCTCGCGGCCGGGGCGGCCGTCATCCTCAAGCCCTCCGAGGTGACCCCGCTCTCCGCGATCGAACTGGCCAAAGGCTGGGCGGAGATCGGCGCGCCGCCGATCTTCGCGGTGGTCACCGGCGCGGGCGCGACCGGAGCGGCCGTGGTGGGCAACGCCGACTACATCCAGTTCACCGGTTCCACCGCGACCGGCCGCAAGATCGCCGCCGCCTGCGTGGAACGGATGGTGCCCTACAGCCTGGAACTCGGCGGCAAGGATCCGGCGATCGTCCTGGCCGACGCCGACCTGGATCGCGCCGCGCACGGCATCGCCTTCGGTGGCATGTTCAACTCCGGCCAGGTCTGCATCTCCGTGGAGCGGGTGTACGTCGAAGCGCCGGTGTACGACGAGTTCGTCGCCAAACTCACCGCCAATGTGCAGGCGCTACGCCAAGGCCTGGACGGGCGCGAGTCGAAATACGACGTGGGAGCGCTGGCCAACGAGAATCAGGCGGCCATCGTGCAGCGCCACGTCGACGAGGCCGTCGCGGCGGGCGCCAAGGTGCTCACCGGGGGCAAGCGGGCCGGATTCGGCACCGCCTTCGAGCCGACCGTGCTGGTCGATGTCGACCACACCATGTCCTGCGTCACCGAGGAGACCTTCGGCCCGACGCTGCCGGTGATGAAGGTGGCCGACGAGTCCGAGGCGATCCGGCTGGCCAACGACTCGGTGTACGGCCTGTCGGCCTCGGTGTGGACCGGCGACAAAGAGCGGGGCGAACGGATCGCACGGCAGCTGAACGCGGGCGCGGTCAACATCAACGACGTCTTCGCCAACCTGTTCAGCTACGCCCTGCCCATGGGCGGCTGGGGGCTGTCCGGCGTCGGCGCCCGCTGGGGCGGCGCGAACGGCGTGCGCAAGTACTGCCGCCAGCAGGCGATCACCACGCCGATCCTGCCGACGCAGCAGAAGGAACTGTTCTGGTACCCGTACTCGATGCCGAAGCTGCTGTTCGCGCTCGGCGCCATGCGCGCGGCAGGCGCCCGCGGGCTGCGCCGCCTCGACTTTCCGGCCCTGCTGAAGCTCAAAGGGGGCGACAAGTGACCGAAGCGAAGCAGATCCGCGGCAAGGTCGTGGTGATCACCGGTGGTGCACGCGGCATCGGACTCGCCACCGCGACCGCGCTACAGGCTCTCGGCGCGCAGATCGCGATCGGCGATATCGACGAGACCACGGTGAAGGAGTCGGGCACGGCACGAGGTTTCGAGCTCTACGGCAAGCTCGACGTTACCGATCAGGAGTCGTTCGACGGCTTCCTCGACGAGGTGGAGCGCACCCTCGGCCCGATCGACGTGCTGATCAACAACGCGGGCATCATGCCGACCGGCAAGCTGGTGGACGAGCCGGACCCGCTGACCCGCCGGATCCTGGACATCAACGTCTACGGCGTGATCCTGGGCTGCAAGCTGGCGCTGCGCCGGATGCTGCCGCGCGGCGGCGGGCACATCATCAACATCGCCTCACTGGCCGGCGAGACCCATATCCCCGGCCTGGCCACCTACAACGCCAGCAAGCACGCGGTGCTCGGCTTCACCGACACGCTGCGGGAGGAGTACCGCGGCACCGGCGTGCGCTTCTCCTCGGTACTGCCCACGCTGACCAACACCGAGCTCGGATCCGGCGTCACCGCGCCCAAGCTGCTGCGGGCCGCGGAGCCGGAGGAGATCGCCGACGCCGTCGCGAAGCTGATCGTCGCGCCGAAGTCGAAGGTCAGGGTGACCGCGGTGGCCGGGTTCATCGCACAGTTCGTCGGCCTGCTGCCGGAATCGCTCGGTGACGGCATCGGCCGCGCGCTCGGATCCGGACGCGCCTTCCTCGACGACGTCGACGCCGAGAAGCGCAAGGCCTACGAGGAGCGCGTGCGCGGCGCGTGAGCGCGGCGGGAAGCAGGAGCGCCGCGGCTGGGATTCGTCTCGGCCGCGGCGCCCCGTCGTGTTCGGGGGCACATCGGGAGCCCCACACACCGACGGCATTGTGATGAAAATCACGCGCGCACTCGCTGACATCGCGAAGCCGGTCAGCGGCAAATTCTCAGCCCATACTCGGCGGCCACAAACGTGTCCACAATCCGCCACAAAGACTCCCGGTTCACTCTCGTTCATGCTGGTCAACTGCCCAAATCGAAGAACCCGACGGTAAACGGCCACGGCATGCCGAAAATTCGCTATCCGCCTGGTGCGCAGCACCATCGCAGGCAATATGCTGTCCCTAACAAACCTGCCGACTGTTTCGGCGCCCGTATCCGAACTTTTCGGCCTGATAAGGCTGGAAATTCCGGACCGATTCTGATAGCAAGGGGCTATGGACCCGCATTTGCGCGACCTGCGGTATTTCGTCGCCGTCGCTGAGGAACTGCATTTCACCAACGCCGCCCAGCGGCTGCACATCGCTCAACCCACCCTGTCGCGTCAGATCCGGCAGCTGGAACGTCAGCTCGACGTGGTCCTGTTCGACCGCAACCAGCGCAGTGTCGCGCTGACCGTCGCGGGCAAGGAACTGCTCGAAGGCGCACGCAAGATCCTGGAGTTGTGGGAGGTCACCAACGTCTCGCTGCAGGAGGCGGGCGAGGTGTTGCGCGTCGGCATCCAATCCACACTCGGGCGCGGTCTGCTCAGCGATCTGGAGAGCGCGAGCGGACATCGTCTCGCACTGCACGCGGCTTCCTGGACCGATCCCTCCAGCGGCCTGGCGGGCCGGCAGGCCGATCTCGCCCTGGTCTGGCTGCCGTTGCCGGACCAGAGCCGCTACCGGTGGCAGGTGCTGCGCACCGAACCGCGCTGGGTGCTGCTTCCGGAAAACCACCCGCTGGCGATCTCGGAGACCATCGAATTCGCCGATCTGCTCGACGAACCGTTCGTCGCACTGCCCACCGAAGCCGGTGCGGTGCGCGATTTCTGGCTCGGCAACGACGGACGCGGCGGCCGTCCGCCGAAGATCGGCGCCGAAGCCGCGACCGCGGAGGACAAACTGGAAGCCGTGAGCCTCGGCCTCGGCGTGTGCCTGCTCGCCGAGAACAACGTGCCGATGTACCGCTGGCCCGGGCTGACCGCGCGTCCCGTGTCGGGGTTGGCGCCGTGCGAGCTCGCCGTGGCCTGGCGGGCCGACGACAACCGGCCGACCATCCTGGAGTTCGCCGGACGGGCCGTCGATGGCGGGTTCGCGGCGCAGCAGTCGCCGGTCAGCGTCTGAACCGGCCCGGCGGGGTCTCGGGGGCGGTGCGCTGCCACGGACGGCGCGTCTCCAATTGGGCGGCCAGCCGTAGCAGGGTGGATTCGCTACCGGGTGGTCCCGCCAGCTGAGCGGCCACCGGCGTACCCGACCAGGAGTGCATGCCCATGGGAACGGAGGCGGCGGGCCAGCCGACCAGATTCCACAGCGGAGTGAAGGGTGCGAACCGCGCGCCGGCGAGCAGAGTGGCCGGACGATTGCGGAAGTGCCAGGCCCGCGCCGTCGGCGGCGGGGCGGCGAGCGTGGGAGTGATCACCACGTCGTAACGCTCGAAGAACTCCAGTAGTCGCGCCTCCACCCCGTCGATCTGGGCGGGACGCGCGAGCCTCAACCGATGCACCGTCCGGCCCAGAGCCAGGCGGTGCCGGGCTCTCCGCGATAGTCGGCCGGGTTGGAGTAGCGCGGGGGCCTCACGGGCGCCGAGGGCCAGCCAGCGTAGCGAGGCCGCGAGCAGGGCGTTTCCGTACGGTAGCGCGGTCGGTTCCACTGAATGGCCTGCCGCCGCGGCCACCGAGGCCGCCCTGCGCGCCGCGGCGGTCCAGCGGCGGTCGACGCGCAACAGGCGAGAAGGTGGATCCACCGCCAGCCCGATACGTAGTCGGCCGGGTGGATCCACCTCGGCTAGGTCCGGTCGCGCCGCCAGGACCGACAACGCCAGCGCGGCGTCGTCCACGCTTGTCGCGAGGACACCGTGCTCGACCAGGCTCGACCACGGGCCCGCAGCGGGGACCGTGTACTGCCCCGGCTTGATCCCGAAGATCCCACAGCACGCGGCCGCGACCCGCACCTCCCCGAGGCCGTCGCAGCCGTGCGCCACCGGAACCAGTCCGGCCGCGATCGCGGCTCCGGCCGCGCTACCCGCGTAGCGCGTGGGGTTCCACGGATTGCGGATGACACGCTCGGTGCCCGCGCTGGTCACCCACCGACTCGGCTCGGGAGCCGCGACGAGGCCCATGACCACCGCTCCCGCGGCGCGCAGCCTGGCCACCACGGGGTGATCCGCGGCGGCCACCGGCCCCCACGGCATCGGCTCGCCCGCGAGGGGAACACCGTGCTCGACCACGACCGGTACACCGGCCAAGGGCAGCACATCGAGGTCGTCGCGTTCCATCAGGCCGACCGAATCGGCCGTCGCCTGTTCGGCACGCAGGACGCTGAAGGCATGTCGTTTCCGGTCCGCCGCCGCGATCCGCGTCCCGGCATCCGCGGCCACTTGCCCGGGGTGCAGCAGGCCGTCTCGCACGCACGCCGCGATCGTGGCGGCCGGGCCGCGTTCGAGTGCGGTCTCGGCTTCCGGAGCTCCGTCGGGCCGCGCGTCTGCGACGGCTCCCAGCAGTCGGGCGGGCATCGGCTCGCTGGTCTTCGCGTTCGGAACGGCGGTGTGCGGAGCGGCGTTTCCCGCTGAGATCGAGCCGTCCGCCATGATTGCGGCCTCGTCGGACATGTGCTGGTCATCCCCCGTCGCGTCGTTGTCGAAATCGGGTGATCCACTGTCGAGCCGCAAGTTATCATTTCGAATACGGCACGGGGGATGATGGTGTCGGGTGTGGCGAAAATTTTCGGCACATCGGACGACAACCGGTGCGGATTCCGCGGCGTCCGCCGAGCCACTAGGTCCGAGCATGAGTGCGAACTCTGAGAGAAGGTCCGACCCCGACACGGGTATTTCCACCCGGCCGAGGAGTGGCGACCTGTCGCGTGCCGAATCCGACGCGGTGGCCGCGTTCACAGCGGAGTGGGAATCCACCCGGCGCCCACCGGCGATCGCCGAATATCTACCGGACGCCAGTACCTTGCGTCGTGAGGCATTGCTGGAGCTGATCCGCGTCGACCTGCGCCATCGCTGGCTGCTTCGCCGCGGTAAAGGCGCGGGCACCGCGCCGGAACCGGCCGCGCGCATGCGCCTGACCGATTACTGCGCCGAATTCCCCGAACTCGCTTCCGACGATATTCCGGCCGGCTTGGTGTACGAGGAGTTCGTCATCCGCCGCCAGAGCGGCGAGCGGGTCGATCCGCGCGAATGCCTGCGCGAATATCCGCGGCAGGCGGAGCAACTGCGCGAGTTGCTGAACGCCGACGAAATCGACCAGAGCACCCGTCGCGCGACGCCGGAGGATTCCGTCTTGACCGCGGTCGCGCACAGCGACTCCGTTCTCGCCGACACCGTATTGAACCGAACCGCGGGGTCTGCTCGTGATTCCGAGGTGACCAGAACGACCGCCGCCGATCTGACGGGTACGGCCACCGCCGTGCCCACGACGATCGGGACCGGGCCGGGCCGCTCCGACCCGCTCGACCGGATCGAGATCGGTCAGCGGATCGACGACTTCGATCTGCTGACCGGTCTGGGCAGCGGTGCGTTCGCCCGGGTCTTCCTCGCGCGGCAGCGCTCGCTGCAACGGCTGGTCGCGGTGAAGATCTCCAGCGATCACGGCACCGAGCCGCAGACGCTGGCCCAGCTCGACCACGACTACATCGTGCGGGTCTTCGACCAGCGGCTGCTGGACGACGCCGAGGGCGCCGCGCGCCGGCTGCGGCTCCTCTACATGCAGTTCCTGCCCGGAGGCACGCTGCTCGGCGTGCTGCGCTGGGTGCGCGCGACCCCACCCGAGGAGCGCAGCGGCAGGCTTCTGCTGGACGCCGTGGACGCGGCGATGGAGGAGAAGGGCGAGATCCGGCCGACCGACTCCAGCGTTCGCGCCGAGATCGCGGCGCTGAGCTGGCCGGAGACGGTGGCGTGGCTGGGCCGCAGGCTGGCCGAGGCGCTGGACTACGCCTCCTCGCACGGCGTGTTGCACCGCGACGTCAAACCGGCCAATGTCCTGCTCACCGCCGAGGGCGTGCCGAAACTCGCCGACTTCAATATCAGCTTCAGCCGCAACGTGGAGGGCACCAGCCCGGTGGCCTACTTCGGCGGATCACTGGCCTACATGTCACCGGAACAACTGGAGGCCTGCCACCCCAGTTTCGGCCGCAGTGCCGCCGACCTGGATACCCGCGCCGACATCTATTCGCTCGGCGTGGTGCTGTGGGAGCTGCTCACCGGTGCGAAGCCGTTCGACGACCGCACGGCGGGGGCGGGCGACCAAGGCGACGACACCACGCTGGAGGCCATGCTGGAGCGGCGCAGCAGCGGCGTGGACGAGGCCGCGCTGCAGCGGGTTCCGGCCGACTGTCCCGCCGCGTTGCGGCGCATCCTTCTGACCTGCCTGGCCCCCGAGCGGGCCGACCGGTGGTCCAGCGGCGCGATCCTGGCCAGGCAGCTGGAGATGTGCCTGGACGAACGCGCGCGAGAATTGGTCGACCCCGCGCCGAACAGCTGGCGGCTGCGGCTGCGCCCCTACATCGTTCCGGTGGCGCTGGTGGCGATGGCGCTGCCGAATGTGCTCGCCTCGCTGTACAACATCCAGCACAACCAGCACCTGATCATCAGCCGGATGACCGAGGAGGCCCAGCAGACCTTCCTCATCATCACCGGCGTGGTGAACGCGATCTTCTTCCCGACCGGCATCGCGCTCGTGCTGTATATGGCGAGATACGTGCTGACGGTGACGCGCGGTCTACGCAAAGGACGAAGATACGATCCGGGAACCCTGCGGCGCGCCAGACGCGACGCGTTGCTGATGGGCGATCGGGCCGTGGCCGTGGCCTTCTCGCTGTGGGTGCTGGCGGGACTGATCTTCCCGATCGCGCTACAGGTGTCGACGGGAGATATATCGGCACAGGCCGTGGTGCACTTCTTCTCCTCGTTGGTGGTGTGCGGCGCGATCGCGCTCGCCTATCCCTTCTTCCTGCTGACGTTCTACCTGGTGCGGTGCGTCTATCCCCTGTTCCTCCGGCACGGGGACATCAGCCCTGAGGACGCGGTCTGGCTGCGCGGCCTGGACCGGCGCTGCAACGGTTACCTCGCGGTGGCCGCCTCGGTGCCGCTGCTCGCGGTCACCGGAGTGACCTTCCTGCCCCCGTCCGACATCCCCTCGGTCATCGTCGCGGTTCGGTTGCTCTGTGTGGGCGGCATAATCGCGTTCGTGGGCACCTATCTGCTGTTCCGTGCGCTGGAAGCGGACCTACGGGCGCTGGAGCGGGTGGTCGATCCGGAATCCGCCGAATCGGGGGCCGACGAGGGCCGATCCGCCCGATCGACCGCTCACGCGACCGTCGTGGAGACCGACAGGTGAGTTTGCCCCGCACCGATGCCGTCGCCCGTTTCTCCGCCGACTGGCAGCGCAGTCTCCATGGTGATCGCTTGCCGCCGCAGATCCGCGACTACGTACCCGACGGCACGCAAGTTCGCTTGGGGGTACTCGTCGATCTGATCCGGGTGGATCTGCGGCGACGCTGGGAGCGCGAAGGGATCGGCAAACGGATCGCCGACTATCGCGAGGAATTCCCCGATGTGGAGACCAGCCCCGAGTTGGTCGATCTGTTGTGCGAGGAATTTCTGGCGCGTCGCGGACGCGGACCGCTGCCGCTGGAGGACTTCCTCGCCGAATACCCGGACCTCGCCGGCGCGGTCCGCGAGCACCTCGCCGATCTCGCCGCCGACGACGCCCACCCGGACGCCGACTCGAGCGAAGCCGTCGCCGCGCTCGCCGATCTCGCGCCGGGCCTGCGGATCGATGACTTCGACCTGCTCACCGACCTGGGCGCGGGACTGCTCGGCCGGGTCTTCCTGGCCAGGCAGCGTTCCATGCAACGGCTGGTCGCCGTCCGGTTCTCGGCGGGCCGGGCGGGCGCGGCGCACACGATGGCCCAGCTCGACCACGCCCACATCGTGCGGGTCTTCGACCAGCGAGTACTCAGCGCCGACGCCGCGCAGGCCCTGACCATCGCGGGTCCTCCCGCGAACGGCCGCCACACCGCGGCGAACGCCGCCATCGCCGCGCCGCGCCGCGACCTCGACGCCGCGGCCGTCCCGTCCAGCCGGACGAGCCGCCCCGGCGACGACGACACCATCGTGGCGCCGACAACCCGAACGACGAGCCACCCTAGCGACGACGAAACGGTCCCCGGCCCGCGCACGCACGGCGCCGAGAGGCGCGCCCCGACCGTCACGGGTGATGCGACAGCCACCGCGCCAGAAGGTATCGATGACGAGACCGTGGTCAGCGCGCCCGATACGACCGCTGCGGTCCGCCCACGCAGTGCTCTGATTCCCGATTCCGGACGATCGGCCGAACCTCGTGACGCCGCCGCGGTTCCGGCTCATCCGGACGCGGTGACCGAGCGATCGAGCGATCCGGACGCGACCATCGCGGTCCCTCCGGACGACATCGCATCCGCGCCCCCGCGACCGCCCCTCGCACCGGATTCCAGGACGACCGCCCTCCCGCGTCTGGTCTACATGCAATACCTCCCCGGCGGCACGGCGGTCGACCTGCTCGAGCAACGCCGTCGCGGCCCCGTGACCGACGGCGGCGCCCTGCTGCTGCGCGCGGTGGACACCGCCATGGAGGCCAAGGGCGAGATCCGGCCGTCGGATTCGAGCGTGCGCGCCGAGATCGCGCGGCTGAACTGGCCGGAGACCGTGGCGTGGGTGGGCAGGCGGCTGGCCGACGCGCTGGATTACGCCGCACACCATGGCGTGCTGCACCACGACATCAAACCGGCGAACGTGCTGTTCACCGCGGAGGGCATTCCCAAGCTGGCCGATTTCGCCCTCGGTGAGGTACCTGGGCGCACCGCGTCGCACGGCCCCGGCGGGACCGACGCACTGGTCTACCGCTCTCCGGAGCAGCTGAGCCGCTACCTCGACCCCGACGCGCCAGCCCCCGGCGACGCCAGCGACGTCTACTCCCTCGGTGTGCTGCTCTGGGAAATGCTCACGGGCGCAACCCCCTTCGACGATCCGCCACCGGAGCAGGGCGGCCCCGGCACCGAGACGTACACGCGGATGCTCGCGGAGCGCCGCGGCGGCGTCTCGGCCGCGGCGCTCGCGCGCCTGCCGGAAGACACGCCGGCCACGCTGCGTCGCGTACTGCTGGACTGTCTGCACGAAGACCCGCAGCGGCGCTGGCGCGGCGGCGCCGAACTCGCGGGACAACTCGACCTCTGCCTGGACACCCGCGCGCGCGACCTGGTCGATCCCCCGCCCGGCAGTCTCGCCCATCGCGCCCGCGGGTGGCTGCTTCCGGTCGCGGCGCTGTGCGTCGGCGTGCCGAACGTGCTGGCCAGCTTCTACAACATCCAGCTGAACCAGACCCTGATCATCGACCGGATGTCGACCGCGGACCAGGAGAAGTTCACGGCGGTCGGATTGATCAACAACCTCATCGCGTTCCCGGTCGCCGCGCTGCTGCTGTTGTTCATGACCCGGCGGCCGCTCGCCATCTCCTACCGCCTCGGCCGTGGCGACGGCTACTCCGCGCGCACGCTCGCGAAAGCACGCCGCGACACCTTGCTGATGGGTGACTGGGCGGTGTGGATACCCTTCGGCTTCTGGCTGGTCGCGGGCATCGTCTGGCCGCTCGGGCTGGCTTTCTCCGGTGTCGACCTGCCGCGCGGCACCTTTTTGCACTTCTTCGCCGCGCAGATCGTGTGCGCGGCGATCGCGCTCGCCTATCCGTTCTTTCCGATCATGGTCTACTCGGTGCGCGCGATCTATCCACAGTTGCTGGTGCGCGGCGGTATCGGTCCCGACGACGAACGCCAGCTCCGCGCGCTGGCCAGGCGCGGCAGCTTCTACCTCGGTGTGGCGGCATCGGTTCCGCTGCTCGGCGTGGCGAGCGCGACCTTCGTCGAGGCCGACGACCTGGAGCTGGTGATCGTTCCGGTGCGTGTGCTGAGCGTGGGTGGCATCCTGGCATTCGTGCTGACCTATCGACTGTTCCGGCTCCTGGAAGCGGATCTGCTCGCTCTGGCCAGGGCGATTCCCCAGCGGACGCGATGACCACACCCCGCCCGCTGGGACGGCTGGTGAACCTGTCGCACGTCCACGATCCGGTCACCACACCGCTGTACCCGGAGGATCCGGAATTCCGCACCGACATCGTGGCCACGATCGCGAACGACGGCTACCTCCTGCGCTATATCCAGCAGGGCGAACACACCGGAACCCATTGGGGTGCGCCGATTCATTTCCGTGCGGACGGACTGGCCGCCGACGAACTCGACCTCGACGATCTGCTGCTGCCCGCGGTGAAGATCGATCTCCGGCAGCGCTGCGCGAACGATCGCGACTACGCGATCACGGTCGACGATCTGAAGCGGTGGGAGGCCGAGCACGGCCGGATCCCGGACAGCGCCGCGATCGTCGCCTGGACCGGGTGGGACGCCAAGTGGGGCACGCCGGAGTTCGTCGGCACGGGCGAATCAGCCGGTCGGCAACCCGGTTTCGCGGTGCAGACGGTGGAATGGCTGCTGCGCGGCGGCAGGCTCGGTCGCCGCGGCGCGCTGGGCATCGACACGTTCGGCCCCGACGTGGGCACCGACGAGACGTACGCGGTGTCGAAGCTGCTCTACGGCGAGCACCGGATCAGCTTGGAATGCTTGGCGAACCTGGCGGCGCTGCCCGCAACCGGGGCGTGGGTGCTGGTGGGCGGACCGCTCTATCGCGGCGGTTCCGGTTCGCCGGCAACGATTTTCGGCATCCTGCCCGGATGAGGTCTCAGCCGCCGTAGACCTTGGGGTTGAGGGTGCCGATGTAGGGCAGGTCGCGGTAGCGCTCCGCGTAGTCGAGGCCGTAGCCGACGACGAATTCGTTCGGGATGTCGAAGCCGACGTGCGCGACCTCCACCGGCGTGCGTAGCGCGTCGGGCTTGCGTAGCAAGGTGACCACCTCGAGCGAAGCCGGGTTACGGGTGGACAGGTTGCGCTTGAGCCACGACAGCGTGAGCCCGGAGTCGATGATGTCCTCGACGATCAGGACGTTGCGGCCCGCGATGTCCTTGTCCAAGTCCTTCATGATGCGCACCACACCCGAGGACGAGGTCGACGACCCGTAGGACGAGACGGCCATGAACTCCATCTGGGTCGGGATCGGCAGGGCCTTGGCCAGGTCGGTCATGAAGAAGATCGCGCCCTTGAGCACGCCCACCAACAGCAGATCGCCCTCCGGAGCGTCGGGTGGATACCGCTTGGCGATGAGTTCGGCCAGCTCCTGGGTCTTGGCGGCGATCTGTTCCGCGGTGATCAGCACCGACGCGATGTCATCCCCGTACACGTCAGCTGGATTCCTTCCGTGGTGGTGAGCCCGTTCGGCCGGTTCGGTCTGCGTCATCGGTCCGATGCCAACCTCACCCAGCCGCAGTGTCAGCCTGCCATGTTCGCGCCCCGCGACCAACCTGCTACCCGGCCTGCCGCCGCCGACCGCGACGCCGCCCTGCCCGCGCCAAGCCGTAACCAGTTCGTCGACTGCCTGTAAATGCTTGGTGGTCAGGGCTTTCGCACCATGCTCGAGCAGCCATGCCCGAATCGCCCGTTTCCGCAGAGCCGCGGGTGCAGTGGCGAGGGTCTCGATCACCAGCGCCCGCCCATCACCGGCGGTGTGCCGCAGCTCGGCGGCGAGCGCGTCGAGAACCGCCCCGTCCTCCCGCAGTTGTTCGGCCGTACGCGCCAGCGCCGGGGCCACCCCGCCGCCGAGGATCTGCTCCAACAGCGGCAACGCCTCGGTGCGTAGCCGGACCCTGGTGAACTCCGGCGCCGCGTTGTGCGGGTCGTCGTGCGGCGTCACGCCCAGATCGGCGCAAACGCGCCGGGTGGTCTCCCGGCGCAAGCCGAGCAACGGCCGCCCCCACGGCTCGGCGTACGCGGACATCCCTTGGATCGAGCGGCCACCGGAGCCGCGTGCGAGCCCGAGCAGCACCGTTTCGGCCTGGTCGTCGAGGGTGTGCCCGAGCAGCACCGGAAGACCGTGGCGCGCGGAGTCCAGCGCGGCATAGCGCGCCCGGCGCGCGGCGGCTTCCACACCGCCCTCGGTGCCGACTCGGACCGCGAGCACGCGCGCGGACCGGCAGCCGAGGGCGAGCGCGTGTGCCGCGGCCTCGGCGGCGACGGCGCCGGAACCGGGTTGCAGGCGATGATCCACCACCAAGGCGTCGACCGCGCTCGTCTCGACCACTGCCGCTGCGGTGAGGGCCAGCGAATCCGCGCCGCCGGACAGCGCCACCGCGACCGCCTGCTCCTCGGTCTCACGCGGCCCGAACCTGCTCAGCCAATCCCGGACCGCTCTACGGACGGCCAGCACAGCGGCGGTCTCGGGCAATCGCCGGGCGGCGGACGGCCGCCCGGATCCGGATGTCCCGCTCTCCGGCCCGAAGCGCCCGGGTGTCGTTCCTGGCGCACGCCCCATGGGCGCAGCCTACCGGCCGACCGCGCACGGCGAGTCGCCGCCGAGCCGGAAACCCTCGTTCAGTCGAGTACTCGTTCGATCCAGCGCTGCGGCTGCTCGATCTCGTCGGTGCGCGGCAGCGTGTCGGCTTCGGTCCACACCGTGTTGAACCGCGTCATCCCGACGGTGGCGACCACCTCATCGACGAATTTCTTGCCACGCACGTACTGGGCGACCTTCGCGTCCACGCCGAGCAGCGCGCGCAGGAGTCGCTGCACCGGGTTGGTCGGACGCCTGCGGCGCTGGTCGAACGCGGTGCGGATCTGCTCGACCGACGGGACGACCGCGGGACCGACCGCGTCCATGACGTGATCGGCGTGCCCCTCCAACAGGGTGCCGAGCATGAGCAGCCGGTCCAGCGCCGCACGCTGCGGCGGCGCCTGGGTGGCACGCAGCAGCCCGACCACACCGCGCGCGGCCGGATCGTCGGGTGCGGTTCCGCGACGGCGGTCGCGCACCTCGTCGACCAGCCGGGACAGCATGTCGCTCACCGGCTCGTCACCTGCCTCACCGAGCACCTCGACGTTCGCGCGCATGTATTCGCCGAGCCAGGGCGCGGAGGAGAACTGCACCCGGTGGGTCACCTCGTGCAGGCACACCCACAGCCGGAAATCGCTCGCCGACACCCCGAGCGCCCGCTCCACCGCGACGATGTTCGGCGCGACAAGCAACAGAGTGCCGTCCGGCCCCGTGAACGGGTCGTATTGACCGAGGATCGCGGTGGACAGGAAGGCGAGCATGGCGCCCGCCTGCACCCCGGCGGGTTTGCCCGCGAAGAGCTTGCGGTCGCCCTGTGCCTCATCCGCCCCGGTGAGCTGGGCCATCGAGTCGGCGGCGGCCGTGATCCACCCCGGCCGGTCGACGATTCTGGCCGCCGGGACCGGCCGGTCGTCCAGCAACCCGCTGACCTCGCGCACCGGCGCCTCGGCCCGCACGGAGGCATCGGCGAGCTCGGCGACCACCTGCTCGGCCGAATAGCGCGACGTGCGCGGACCCGCGGGCACCAGAACGGAGCCGGTCCGCGCGGCCAAACGCCAGTCGACCACGCCGGACAGGCCCGAGCGGAGTTTTCGCCGCTCGACCGCACCGGCGGAGCCGAAATCGGCTGTCTCGGAACCTTGCTGGGTCATGATCAACCACCCGTCACGAGCATCCACAGTTTCGCAGCGTGCCTGCGATCGCGTCCAACGCGGGCCTGCTCACCTCCGGTGGTCGATCGTTCGACATCAGTGCGAAGGTCAGCACCCGCCCATCGGCGTCCAGCACATATCCGACCAACGCGCTGGAGACCGACAGAGTTCCGGTCTTGGCTCGCACCCAGCCCGCCGCCTGACGATCCCGGGTGACGTAGCGGCTGGTCAGCGAGCCCGTGGCGCCGGCGACCGGCAGGTTGTCGAGCATCGGCGTCAAGGTCGCCACGACCCGGCCGTTCTCGGGCTGGGCCTTGGCGCCTGCCGGTCGCACCGCCGCGGCGCCGGTGGGCTGGGCCGCGGTCGCCACGACCCGGTCGAGCAAGCGCGCGGGAATCCGGTCGTCTACCGAAAGCCCGCTGCTGTCGTGCATATCCAGGCCGGACAGATCGAAACCGGCCTTGCTCAGCGCCGTGCGCACTGCGGTGACCCCGCCGGTGAAGGAGGCCTCGCCGCCGGTGGCGGTCGCGATCTCCCGGCCGATCGCCTCGGCGAGCACGTTGTCGGAGTAGACCATCATGTCGCGCAGCCGGTCGCGCAGCGGCGCCGAACGCACCGAGGCGACCTCGGCCGCGCCCGCGGGTGCGGCGCCCGCCCGGACCCGCGCCGGGTCGAGCCCCAGTTCGGTGGCCAGCCGCCGTCCCGCGTCCAGAGCGGGCGTCGCGGTGCGCGGCGAGTACTCGACGAGCGGTTGCAACCGGCCGCCGTCGATCATCACCGGCTCGATCGGGGCGATGGAACCCTCGGGGATGTCGACCGGGTCCCAGCCCTGCGCCATGGTCGGGCCGGTGTAGGCGGAGAGGTCGACGACGATCGTGTCCACCGCGCGGCCCGCGGACTTGATCTGGGTGACCAGGTCGGACAGACGCGGTCCGTTCGGGTAGTACCCCTTGCCGTCCGGCTGCGCGGTGAGCGTCGGATCGCCGCCGCCGACCAGCACCAGTTCGTTCGGCGCGGCACCGGCGACCACCTTCGTGGTCACCCGTTGCTCGGCGGGCAGCGTGAGCAGAGCGGCGGCGGTGGTGAGGATCTTGGCGGTGGACGACGGGATCATCGGCCGGTTCGCGTCACCGCTCCACAGCACCGTGCCGCTGTCGGCGTCGGTCACCTGGCCCGCGAACGCGCCGAGGTCCGGATTGGCGATCACCGGGGCCAGCGCGGCGGCGATCCCGGCGGAACTCGGCGCGGAACCGGTGGGCCGGGCCGGGGCGACCTGCCCGGACGGCTCGGTCGGCGCGGGCGGGGCGGCGATGGTCAGGCCACCGTGCCGGAACTCCTCGGTCCACGGCCGCACCGCGAGCAGTGCCACCGCGGCGGCCACGGCCAGCACGACAAGCACGGTCGAGATCAACAGCCATCTGTTGCGGCGCCGCCGGGCGGCCAGCCCACCGATGTTCTCGTTGCCACCAAACACGTCGCCGCCGCTCTCCTGACCGATTCCCGCAGCAGCCGCCTGCCGCACCCATGTCCCCGACGACCACACTATCCTCGTTGCGCAACCGTTCCCCTGAACAACCTGGCGAGTCGGCGCACTCCGCAGCGGCCGAGTCGGCAGTCGCCGAATAGCAGCCGAGTGGCAGAACTCGGCACCGATGCACGAAGGAGATGGCGTGGAGTTCGACGTCACGATCGAGATCCCCAAGGGTTCCCGGAACAAGTACGAGGTCGATCACGAGACCGGCCGGGTCCGGCTCGACCGGTTCCTGTACACGTCCATGGTCTATCCCGCCGACTACGGCTACATCGAGAACACCCTCGGCGAGGACGGCGACCCGCTGGACGCGCTGGTCCTGCTGCCCGATTCGGTGTTCCCCGGCGTGATCGTGGAGGCCAGGCCGGTCGCCATGTACAAGATGACCGACGAGGCGGGCGGCGACGACAAGATCCTGTGCGTGCCCGCGGGCGACCCGCGCTGGGACCACATCCAGGATCTGAAGGATGTCCCGGAGTTCGAGCTGGCCGCGATCAAGCACTTCTTCGAGCGCTACAAGGATCTCGAGCCCGGCAAGTTCGTCAAGGGCTCGGAGTGGGTCGGGCGGGCCGAGGCCGAGGCCGAGGTGCAGGCGTCCATCCAGCGGTTGAAGGACCAGGGCGGGCACTGAAGCCCTTCGGGCACAACGAAAGCGGGGAGTCCGGCAGATACCGGACTCCCCGCTTCGCGGTCGGGGTCACGAAAGGCGAAAAGGGACACCCGGAATCCGGATGCCCCTTCTCTGTGACAGGTGGCTCAGTAGTAGATGTACAGGTCGTAGCCGTCCCAGGTCTCGATGCACTCCCAGTAGTAGCCGCCGGTGCTCGGCGACTCGCCGTCGGCCCGGCACGCGCTCAGCGTGGCGTAGGTGCCGACGTAGGTGCCGCCGTAGGCGACCTCCTGGTAAACCGGTGCGGCGGAGGCCGAAGCGGCCGTCGACACCCCGGCGACGGCAGCGGTGGCCAGCAGACCAGCGGCGAAGAAGGACTTGATACGCATCGCTCTTGCTCCTGAATGCGAGATGAAATTTTTGACACCTCAAACGATATGGGCGATCGGCATCTCGCACAGCCACCCCTAGGGTGAGGGCAACGCAACCCTGAGGCGAATCACCTTGCCCACCCTCGATACCCACCCTTGGGGTCGGTGGCGGCGCACTCGCCCGGATGCGAGCGCGCCGCCGGTGTCAGTGGCCGCGGAATTCGGGCGCGCGCTTCTCGAAGACGGCCTTGACCGCCTCGGCGAGGTCCTCCGACGGCAGGAACGCGGCGTTCCACGCGGAGACGTAGCGCAGGCCCGCGGCGATCTCGTCCTTGCGCCGCTGCTCCAGCACGTCCTTGACGCCCTGCACCACCAGCGGCGGGTTCGCTGCGATCTCCCGCGCGGTGGCGTGCGCCGCGTCCAGCACCGCCTCTTGGTCGGGGAAGACGTCGTTGACCAGGCCGATCTTCTCCGCGCGCGCGGCGTCGATGTCCTTGGCGGTGTAGGCGAGTTCGCGCAGGTGTCCCTCACCGATGATGCCGGGCAGCCGTTGCAGCGAGCCGACGTCGGCGACGATCGCGACCTTCGCCTCGCGCAGACTGAACTTCGCCTCCGCGCTGGCGTAGCGGATGTCGGCCGCCGCGATGAGATCCAGCCCGCCTCCGATGCACCAGCCGGACACCGCCGCGATCACCGGCTTGTGGCAGTCCGCCACGGCCGTGATCGCGGCCTGCATCTTGCGCACGTCGACGAGGAAGTCGGTGCGAGGGGCGGCCAGCGCGCGATCGGCCAGCAACGGGCCGAACGTGCCGCTCATCGCGGGCAGGTCCAGACCGTAGGAGAAGTGTTTGCCGGAGCCGGTCAGCACGATCGCGCGCACCTCCGGATCGGCGTCCAGCGCCTGGAACACTTCCGGCAGCTCGCGCCAGAAGTCGGGACCCATCGCGTTGCCCTTGCCGGGGCCGATCAACGTCACCTGCGCGACGTGATCCTTCGTTTCGACGGTGAAAGCCTGCCAATCTGTCATTTGTACAGCGTATCGAGACAAATCGGAGCCCGTGTCCCGACCCGGTAATGCGCGACTCGGAAAGAAAACCCCGCCGCGTGTAAACCCTGCGCAAATTCGCAATGGTGTACTGGTCCGCGGTGGACAGAACAGCGGATCATGAGCAAGTCAGCAAACCTCATTCACCGGCTTCGGAGGACGTCATGCTGATGCATCGCGGGATCGGTCTCGACCGCTTCAACGAAATGCCACGCGGCCGCGCGGTGCACGCGCTGTACGAGTGCTGCTGCAACGTCACGTGGGCCGCGACACTGGCCGACGCTCGCCCCTATTCCGATCGGGACGCGCTGCTGAGCAAGGCCGATGTCGAACTGCTCGCGCTGTCCCAGCGGGACGTCGACCGCGCCTTCGAAGGGATTGCG
This sequence comes from Nocardia sp. NPDC051900, assembly GCF_044452545.1. NCBI lineage: Bacteria > Bacillati > Actinomycetota > Actinomycetes > Mycobacteriales > Nocardiaceae > Nocardia > Nocardia sp. NPDC051900. The sequence continues at coordinate 476,761 of NZ_JBITBU010000003.1, forward strand.
CACGAACCGGTCTCGGCGCGAGACGTGACCGAACTCGCGCGGATAACCCGTGGGCGGATCGCCGGGATGCTCGGCCCGGCCGAGGGCTATCCGGAATACTGAGCCGACCGCGTGACTTCCCCGGCGTCCCGACCGCAATCGCTCTACCCTGGTGGGATGCGCAGGTCGTCATTGCCACCGGTCGCCTGCCGGGTCGCGGACACCCTCATCTCCCGGGGCCATCACGGTCTCATCGTGGCCCAGCCGGAGCCCACCCACACCGCCGACGACGCCGCGCGGGCGCTCGGCGTCGACGTGGGCGCGATCACGAAGTCACTGGTGTTCCTGCTCGACGACGACCCGGTGTTGCTGCTGGTCTCGGGGGCGCACCAGGTCGACCTGGTGAAGACCGGCGCGCGTCTGGAAGGGACGCTGACCCGCGCCCCCGCCGACATGGTGCGCCAGGTGACCGGTCAGCCCATCGGCGGCGTCGCGCCGGTCGGCCACCCGACCAACCTGCCCACTTGGGTCGACAACGCGCTGGCGCACCATCGGGAGGTATGGGCGGCGGGCGGGCATCCGAACACCATTTTCCGCACGTCGTTCCCGGAATTGCTGCGGATCACCGCGGGCTTGCCGATCGACGTCGACTAACTGGCGCCGGCGTCGCGAGATCGCGCCGGAGGCCGCGAAACTTCGATACTCGATGTCCGCCCGGTCCAGCGACGACCGGGGTCGCGTTCGACATGTGCCACCGCCGCGGGCCGTGAGACCCGCGTAGTTTCGTGTTGTGACCGAAGCACCGCGGCCCGAGACGGAACTACAGGTTCCGGACGATCTGAGCGGCATCACCGCGGAGCAATATCGCGCGTCGATGCGCCACTATCCGGCCGGCGTCACCGTCGTCACGCTGCGTTCTCCGCAGGGGCCGGTCGGCTTCACCGCGACTTCCTTCGCCTCGCTGTCGCTGGACCCGCCGCTGGTGTCGTTCAACATCGCGCACACCTCCTCCAGCCTGTCCGGCATGCTGGACGCCGAGTCCGTCGTCATCCATTTCCTCGGCGAACACCAGCAGCACCTGGCCCACCGGTTCTCCCGAACCGCGGAGGAGCGTTTCACCGACCGATCGCTGTGGACCGCCCTCGACACCGGCGAACCGGTCCTGCACGGCACCCCGATCTGGCTGCGCGCCACCGTGCACCAACTGATCCCCATCGGCGACCACACCTTCGTAGTCGGGTTGGTCACCCGGGTACATGACAACACCGACGAGAAGCCGTCCGCCGCGCCGCTGCTGTACTACAACGGGCGCTACTACCGGCCGACCGCCCTCGGCGACTGATCCCGAAGTTCCGCTCCCTCTTTGCGTACTTGCACCGTCGGCTCCGGGTCGAGCACACGGGCCAGCTGATTCACCACAGGAAGACTCGGCACCATTTCACGCATCGATGGGCTGTGCTCGCCGGGCGTCTCAGGCCCCGTCCAGCACGGCGAAATCGACGTTGACCGGGAACGGGTCGGTCAGACGAAGCACTTCCTGGTGCGTCTCCGCCAATCGATAGCTTCGGCTGGCCCAGTCGAGGCGATATTCCTGGATGATCTTGACCTTGCGATCAGCGGCCAAATGCACGATCAGATAGATCGGGATTCCCTCGTTCGCGTACTCCGCGCACTTGTCCACGGTGTCGGTGTATTCGGACCCGGGCAAGACCACCTCGACCACCAGCAGCACATCCGCCGTCGCCAATTTCCGGTCCCCGTCGATACAGCGATGTAAGGCGACGTCCGGGCGGCGAAAAGAGAACCCGGGGCTCGCCGGACGACTCCGCACGTAATGCATCTCGAAGTCGGTCACCACACCGGTGCACGGCTCCTCGGGGGCGGCCTGCTCCAACGCGTTCGCTAGTCGCCTGGCCACATTGTTGTGCTCGAAAGTTCCGCTGCGGCAGACGATCACGTGGCCGTCCACCACCTCGATCTGCCGCTGGATGTCCTCCGGGAGCGCGGTGTAGCCCTCCTCTGTGATGAGAAGGGCGCCCGGATCGGTGGCCCACACGGGCAGGGTGCTCATGAGTCCGCCTCGAGGTCGGGTTGCCGGATACGGCGATAGTATCCGCCGTGACCGCGCGGATCAGGTGCGGTGTGGTTTCAGCCCACCAGGCAGGGAGCCGCGCCGGTGGGGGCGGTGGAGGTGAAGGGGCGCGTTTCCGGGGTCGGGTTCCATACGCCGTTCTCGGCGGCGTAGTCCCAGGTGGGGCCCGTCGTCACGAGGGTGGCGATCGCATCGATCAGGCGGTCCACGTCGGCGGAGGTGGTGCCGAGGCCGATGCTCGCGCGCAGTGCGCCGTCCAAGCCGAGGCGGGTGAGCAGCGGGTGGGCGCAGAAGCGTCCGTCGCGGACACCGATACCGTGTTCGGCGGAAAGATAGGCGGCGACCTGGCCGGGGGCGAAATCGTCCAGCGTGAACGCGACGATGCCGACGGAGTCGGGGCTGTCGGTCCAAATGCGCAACAGCCGAACGCCAGGAATCTCGGCCAAGCCGTCGCGGAGACGGTCGGCGAGCCTATGTTCGTGCGCGGCAAGGGTTTCGGCGTCGATGGCGCTGAGCGCGTCGCAGGCGGCGGCCAGCGCGGCGGCGCCGAGCACGTTCGGCGACCCGGCTTCGTGCCGCTGCGGAGCGGGCGCCCACTCGGCCGCGTCGGTACTCACCTCACGCACCGCGCCCCCGCCCGCGAGGTAGGGCCGCGCCGTGTCGAGCCAATCCCGTCTGCCCACCAGCACACCCGAGCCGAACGGCGCGTACAGCTTGTGGCCGGAGAACGCCAGATAGTCGATTCCGCTGGCGCGCAGGCTGATTCGACGATGCGGAGCCAGCTGGGCCGCGTCCACCAGGATTCGGGCGCCGCACTGGTGCGCGACGGTGGCCAGTCGCTCCAGCGGAAGCACCTCGCCGGTCACATTCGACGCACCGGTCACCGCGAGCAGTGCGGCGGGCCTGCTACACAGTTCGGCCACCAGCCTGCCGATGGTCTCCTCCACCGTGTCGGCGGCCTGCACGACCCGTCTGCCCTGCCTGGTCCAGGGCAGGAAGTTGGCGTGGTGCTCGATGTCGAGCACCACGGTGTCGCCGGGCACGCAGGACGCGAGCAGGTTCAGCGAGTCGGTGGTGTTGCGGGTGAACACCACCACTTGATCGTCGGCGGCGTCGAGGAACCGGGAGACCGATCCGCGGGCGGCCTCGTAGCACTCGGTGGAGATCCGGGAGGCGTAGCCCGCGCCGCGATGCACGCTCGCGTAGTACGGCAGCAACTGCTGCACCCGGTCGGTGACCTGCGTCAACGCCGGTGCGCTCGCCGCGTAGTCGAAGTTGGCGTAGGTGGCCGTTCCGCCTTGCACCAGCGGAACGAGCAATTCGTCGCCGGAGACCCGGGCGAGAGCGGCACAGGTGTTGTCGACAGTGGTAGTCATCACGTGAATCCCGTCGGCTCAGGGACCCGCAATCGCATGATTCGTCGAGTCCGCGCTTGCCGCGCCCGGTCGGGCGGCGGCCGGGTCGTCACCCGGAGCACCCCACCGCGGAGGAGGGTTGCCGGCCAGCAAGCCGGGGCTTCGCGCTGGCACTCATGACCTGACCCGAGGGTGGCAGAAGCGCCCCGGCGCTGTCAACCACGTTCGACCCCGAGTCCCCAGGAGCACCGCGTGGAGATAACCACCAGGCGTGCGCCTTTACAAGCATCCCGACGACAGCACGCGCGCCGCTGCCTCGGGATCCCACCCGCCCCTCGGCAACTGACGCCTTCGACCGCGCTCCGAGGCGGCGGACCGGTCGCAGGCGCCACGAGCCTCGACGCCGCACGCGCCCATCCCGAGGTCCGCACCGCTTCGATGAGCGGAATCACACCCGCACACGAGCGATCTCCCGGCGAACCCGAGGGTCGACGGACCGACCAGCGATTGCCCTGTGGCGGCGGCGAATATCGATCCCACCTGCAACAACGCGCACGGCGCCCGCCGATCCGGCGTCCGCTCCGGTGAACAACGAACGACGACAACCCCGGGTACCGTGGACAACTGGCCATCGTGGCGTTTGCCCTTTGGTAACCCAGCTATGACACAACAACGGGAAAGTGTGAGGCGAGTCGATGGGAGGTGCGCAGAGCACCATGCTCGAGATAGACGTCGACGCGCCCGCGGGCCCGTTGTCGCGCGGTGACCGCGCGCCGGAGGCCAGGACACTGGTCGACATCCTGACCGCGACGGCGCTCGCCCACCCCGACGCCCCTGCCATCGATGACGGCCGAGTAGTGCTCTCCTACCTGGAGCTGGTCGTCGAGATCGAGAAGACCATGGCCCGTCTCGCCACCGCTGGTGTGCGACCGGGCGACCGGGTCGGCGTACGCATACCGTCGGGCACCCGTGAGCTCTACGTGACCATCCTCGCCGTCCTGTACTCCGGCGCGGCCTACGTGCCGGTCGACGCGGACGACCCGGACGAGCGCGCCCAACTGGTCTTCGGCGAGGCGCAGGTCACCGCGATCGTGACCGCGGCGGGCATCGAGACCACCGCCGCGGGCATACGCGCGGCGGAAGAGCAGCGCGAGGAAAGCTGGTCGACGCTGCCGACTCCCCGCGACGACGCCTGGATCATCTTCACCTCGGGTTCCACCGGCACCCCGAAAGGCGTTGCCGTCACCCACCGCAACGCGGCCGCCTTCGTCGACGCGGAAGCCGACCTGTTCCTTCAGGACGCCCCGATCGGCCCGAGTGACCGTGTGCTCGCCGGATTGTCGGTCGCCTTCGACGCGTCCTGCGAGGAGATGTGGCTGGCCTGGCGCAACGGCGCCTGCTTGGTGCCCGCCCCGCGTGAGCTGGTGCGCACCGGCGCCGATCTCGGTCCCTGGCTGGTGCGGCGGCGGATCACCGTGGTCTCGACCGTCCCGACCCTGGCGGCGACCTGGCCGGTCGAGGCGCTGGAGGCGGTGCGCCTGCTCATCTTCGGCGGCGAGGCCGTCCCGCCGGAACTCGCCGAGCGTCTCGCCGGAAACGGTGATGTGGCGCGCGAGGTGTGGAACACCTACGGCCCCACCGAAGCCACGGTCGTCGCCTGCGCCGCGCGGTTGGACGGCCAGTGGCCGATCCGAATCGGATTGCCGCTCAACGGCTGGGATCTGGTCGTCGTCGATGCGGCGGGTAACCCGGTGGCCGAGGGGGAATCCGGCGAACTGGTGATCGGCGGCGTCGGGCTGGCCCGCTACCTCGACCCGGCCAAGGACGCCGAGAAGTACGCGCCGCTGGCCTCCGTCGGCTGGGAACGCGCGTATCGCAGCGGCGACCTGGTGCGCAACGACAGCGCCGGTCTGGTCTTCCTGGGCCGCGCCGACGATCAGATCAAGCTGGGCGGGCGGCGCATCGAACTCGGCGAGATCGATAACGCTCTGCAACACCTGCCCGGAGTCACCGGCGCCGCGACGGCCATCCGCACGACAAAAGCGGGCAACAAGCTACTGGTCGGCTATCTGACCGGACCCGGACCGGATTTCGATGCCAAGGCCGCGCGCGCGGTCCTCGCCGGACAGTTGCCCGCGCCGCTGGTGCCCCGGCTCGCGGTGGTCGACGAACTGCCCACCCGCACCTCCGGCAAGGTCGACCGCGACGCGCTGCCCTGGCCGCTGCCCAACGCCGCCGAGGACGACGACGACAACGACCTGACCGGCACGGCCCTGTGGATCGCCGGACTCTGGGACGCCATCCTCGGCGCGGAGGTCGGCGATCTCGACGCGGACTTCTTCGACCTGGGCGGCGGTTCACTCGCGGCGGCCCAGCTGGTCACCGCCTTGCGCGAACGGTATCCGCAGATCGCCGTCGCGGACGTCTACGACCATCCCCGCCTGGGCGCGCTCGCCGAGCTGCTGGAGCAGACCACGCCCACCGTGGCCGTCGCCGACCGGACGGTGCGGCCGACGCCACCGCTCGCGCAAGCCGCGCAGGTACTCGCCACCATCCCGCTCACCACCCTCACCGGCCTGCAGTGGCTCACCTGGCTGGCGATCGTCGGCAACATCGCGGCCTGGTCCGGGTCGCTGCCATGGCTGCCACAGCTGTCCTGGTGGTGGACGGTGGTCGCGTTCCTGCTGTTCATCTCGCCGCTCGGCCGGATGACGATCTGCGTGGCCGGCGCGCGGCTGCTGCTGCGCGGCGTCCGGCCGGGGCGCTATCCGCGCGGGGGCTCGGTGCATCTGCGGTTGTGGGCGGCCGTGCGCCTGTCCGAGGCCAGCGGCGCGGAGAATCTGTCCGGCGCCCCCTGGATGGTGCCGTTCGCCCGCGCGCTCGGCGCGAAGATCGGCAAGGGGGTCGACCTGCACAGCCTCCCGCCGGTGACGGGGATGCTCGAACTGGGCGACGGTTGCAGCGTGGAGCCGGAGGTCGACCTGTCCGGCTACTGGATCGACGGCGACGTGGTGCATCTCGGCCCGATCACCGTCGGCCCCGGCGCGGTGGTCGGCTCGCGCTCGATCTTGTTGCCCGGCACGAAGATCGGCAGGAACGCCGAGGTGGCGCCCGGCTCCGCGGTGGCGGGCAAGGTGAAGGCGGAACAGGAGTGGGCCGGTTCGCCCGCGGTGAAGGTGGGCAAGGCCCAGCACCGCTGGCCCGCGCACACGCCGGCTCGAGCCCGGCGCTGGGTCGGCGTCTTCGGTGTCACATCGATGGCGCTGGCCGCCATGCCGATTCTCGGCATCGGCGCCGGTGGCGCGTTCCTCGCCTGGTTCGTTCGCGACACCCGCACGCTCGCGGGCGGCGTCGCGCGCGCATTCGTCGTGCTTCCTTTCGCGACCCTGCTCAGCCTGGGCGTCTACGCCGCGGCGACCATCGTCGCGGTCCGGCTGCTGAGCATCGGCCTGACCGAGGGCTATCACCCGGTGCGCAGCCGGGTCGGCTGGCAGGCATGGGCCACCGAGCGCCTGCTGGATTCCGCACGCACTTTCCTGTTCCCGCTGTATGCCAGCCTGCTCACCCCGCTGTGGCTGCGCTTGCTCGGCGCGAAGGTGGGCAAGAGCGTCGAGGCCTCCACGGTGCTGCTGCTGCCGAAGTTCACCACCGTCGCCGACGGGGCGTTCCTGGCCGACGACACCATGATCGCCGGTTACGAACTCGGCGGCGGCTGGCTGCACATCGGTGCGGCCAAGGTCGGCAAGCGCGCCTTCCTCGGCAACTCCGGCATGACCGCCCCCGGGCGACGGGTCCCGAAGAACGGGCTGGTCGCGGTGCTGTCGGCGGCGCCGTCCAAGGCGAAACCCGGCTCGTCCTGGCTGGGCAGCCCACCGGTCCGGCTGCGCCGCGCCGCGGAGAACGCCGACACGGCGCGCACCTTCGATCCGCCTGCCCGCCTGCGCGTCGCCCGCGGCATCGTCGAGACGTGCCGCTTGATCCCGGTTCTGGTGACCTTCGCGATCGGTCTCGGCGTGCTGTGCACCCTCGCGTGGCTCGCGCAAACCTTCGGCCACCTGACCGCCGGGCTGCTCAGCGGACTGGTGCTGCTGGCGGCGGGCGGCGTCGCGGGGGCGACCTCGGTGGCCGCCAAGTGGTTGCTGGTGGGGCGGATCCGCGCCGAGGAGCATCCGCTGTGGAGTTCGTTCGTCTGGCGCAACGAGGTCTCCGACACGTTCGTGGAAACGGTTGCCGCACCATGGTTCGCGCGCGCGGCGACCGGGACGCCCGTCCTGAACCTCTGGCTTCGCGGTCTCGGCGCGGGCATCGGGCGCGGGGTATGGTGCGAGTCCTACTGGCTACCGGAGGCGGACCTGGTGACTCTCGGCGACGGCGCGACCGTGGAACGCGGATGTGTGGTGCAGACCCACCTGTTCCACGACCGGATCATGGCCATGGACTCCGTCACCCTCGGCGCGGGCGCCACCCTCGGTCCGCACTGCGTGGCACTGCCCGCCTCGACGCTCGGCGACGGCGCGACCATCGGCCCGGCTTCCCTGGTCATGCGCGGCGACGCGGTGCCCGCCTCGACGCGCTGGTGGGGCAACCCGATCGCGCCCTGGTTCACGGGCGATCCCGGGGCACGCTGATGGCGGGCAAGTTCTACGAAGCCCCCATCGACGAGTACCTCCCGCAGAACGGCAACCGGGGGTATCGCGTTTCCCGGTACGAGCTGGAACTGGCCTATCGGGTGTCCGCCAACCGGCTCACCGGGCGCGCCGAGATCACCGCCGTGACCACCGAGGCGCGCACCAGGTTCGCACTCGATCTCGGCCAGGCGCTGAGCGTGTCGAAGGTGTCCGTCAACGGGATCAAGGCCGCGAAATTCGCCCATCAGCACGGCAAGTTGGTCGTGACGCCGCAACAGCGGATTCCGGCGGGCGGCGTGCTCGCGCTGGTGGTGCAGTACGGCGGCACCCCGAAACCGGTGCGCGGGCCGTGGGGCGAGGTCGGGTGGGAAGAACTCACCGAAGGCGCGATCGTGGCCAGTCAGCCCAATGGCGCGGCGTCCTGGTTCCCGTGTGACGACCACCCGAGTTCCAAGGCCAGCTACCGGATCTCGATCACCACCGATTCGCCCTACTACGCGGTGGCCAACGGAACCTTGCTGCGCAAGCAGACGAAGTCCAGTCAGACCACGTGGGTGTACGAGCAGGCCGAGCCGATGTCGAGCTACTTGGCCACCATCCAGATCGGTCACTATCGCAAGCACCGCATCGGTCCTTCGCACGCGGTGCCGATGCAGGCGATCCTGCCTGCGCGGCTGCGCGCCAACTTCGACCACGACTTCGCTCGTCAGCCGAGGATGCTCGAGGTCTTCAGCGAGAAATTCGGCCCCTACCCTTTCGCGGACTACACCGTCGTCGTCACCGACGACGAACTGGAGATCCCGATCGAGGCGCAGGGCATCTCCATCTTCGGCGCCAACCACTGCGACGGCCGCCGCGGCGCGGAACGGCTGGTCGCGCACGAGCTGGCCCACCAGTGGTTCGGCAACAGCCTGACCATCCGGCAGTGGCGGGACATCTGGCTGCACGAAGGCTTCGCCTGCTACGCGGAATGGATCTGGTCGGAGGCCGCGGGCGGGCCGACCGCCGATCAGCTGGCCCGCGCCGCACGGCACAACCTGGCCCGCGAGCCCCAGGACATCGTCATCGGCGATCCTGGACCGCAGCGGATGTTCGATGACCGCGTCTACAAGCGGGGTGCGCTCACCCTGCACGCTTTGCGCCTGGAACTCGGCGACTCGACCTTCTTCGACCTGCTCCGGGAATGGACCATTCGCTACCGCCACTCGTCGGTGACCACCGAGGAATTCACCGACCTGGCCGGGCACTACAGCCTGGTGTCGCTACGCCCACTGTGGGACAGCTGGCTGCTCGCCGAGCGACTACCGCAGCTGCCTCCCTACGGCGGCGCATCGACGGCCTGATCAGAAGACCAGATAACGCGCGGCGAGTTCCTCGACCAGCGGATCGTCCTCCGGCACGTTGGCCAGCGCGTCCAGATCGGTCTCCACGGCGATCTGCCGGGGGTCGTCGTGCTCGGTGTCCCGCGGGTCCTCGATGAGCTGGCGCAGCAGTTTCTGCTGCACCCTGGTCTTCAGCGAATCTCTCATACCTGGGGGCTGCCCGTACATTCGCGTGTTACACCGGTGTGAACAGGGTTCCCCACGGCGTATTGCGTACCACCGTGTAGATCGCCAGCAATGCGAAGAACGTCCACATGGTCGTCCGGCTGATCGACGGCAACCGCATCTTCCGGCCGCGCCACCCCTGAACCGTCCAGTCCAGCACCCACACCGCGAACGCGAGAACCAGCGGAAGCGCGAGCAAGTTGCTGTGCAGAGCATCGATGACGTGCCCGTCGGTGAGGTTGTGCACGGCGCGCATCCCGCCGCAGCCGGGGCAGTAAAAGCCGGTCAGCGCGTACACCGGACAGGTGCCGTAGGAGCCCTCGACGTGCGGATCGCGCAGGTGCAGCAATACGCCGACGCCCACCCCGACACCCGCCACCAACAGCGGAAGCGCCGCCCCGCGCCACCCGGTCTTCGGCTCGGTTCCCGGGTCCGTCACGGGCCCGGAGGCAGGGTGCGCGATGTCCACGAGTCAACCGTAACCGGGCGATGAGGCGCGCCGCCACGGCAGCGCCCCGCTACTTCGGCTGCGCGAACCGCAGCACATTGCCGGACGGGTCGGCAAGGTCGAATCCCGGACCGCCCGGACCGTCTTCCGGACGACCAGGGTCGGCGTAGCGATAACTCTTCGCGGCGAGCTCGGCATGCCAGGCGAAGACATCGCCGACCGCGATCCACACGACGCTGCCCGGGGTGCCGTCCCCGTGGTGTTCGCTCAGGTGAAGGGTCGCCTCGGCCCGGGAGAACTGCGCGTAGAGCGGGAAGTCAGCACCGAATCGATGCTCCCAGTCCACTGCGAAGCCCAGGTAGTCCCGGTAGAACTCGTAGGTCCGCACGACGTCGAACATGCGCAGCACGGGAATCGGCGCGGCGAACTCGATAGCGGTCATGCCGCGATCTTGGCATCGCGGTCCGACAGCCCAAACGAAGCGCGTCTGACTTTTTCTTTCGAAATGATCTTTTGCCGTACCGAATCCGGGGGTACTCCCCGATATAGACCAGGAATACCGTCGTACGGCGCTAACACTAGCAAGCACCGCTGCTTGCACTGTACGGTGACGGTGGACACAAAGGAGTGCCTGATGCTGGTGAAGTCGATGAGGACGCTGGCGGACGCGCATAACGGTGCGCTCACCGCCGATTACCGTGCCGGACTGCGGTCCCGTACCTTCCGTACCGCGTCGTTGAACGCGCCGACCGCTCGCCACGCGGTCATTCCGGTCACCACCAAAGACGGCGCTCGCTTGCGAGTACACGCGTACGGCCCGGCACAGGGCGATGTCATCGTCCTGATCCACGGCTGGAGTTGCAGCATCGAGTACTGGAACCCGCAGATCAACGCGTTCGCCGACCGGTACCGCGTGGTCTGCTACGACCAGCGCGGGCACGGCGCGAGCGAACTCGGCAAGTCCGTCCTCAGCAAGGAGTCGCTGGCCGACGATCTGTCGGCCGTGCTGAACGCCACGCTGCGTCCCGGACAGCGGGCCGTGCTGGTCGGCCACAGCATGGGCGGTATCACCGTGCAGGCGTGGGCCGCTCGCTATCCGGAGCAGGTCCGCAAGCAGGCTGCGGCCGCCGTCCTGTTGAACAGTACGTCGGGCAACATCCGCTACGACACCGATCTGCTTCCCCTGCTGAACAAGCCGTTGACCTTGGCGGACCGCCCGATCACGGTGTTCGGTGCAACGGTACGGATGCCCATGATCGTCGCCGAGACGCTGCTCACCGCCCCCGTCCCGCTGCCCGGCGGCTGGCCGACGAGCGCGCTGCTCAAGGCGCGCGTGATGAACCCGCACGCAACCGCGGACCAGGTCGAGTTCGCGCTCGGCATCGTGCGCTCGTGCCGACCGCTCACCCGGGGCAGGCACGCCGCCGCACTCGCCGACATGGATCTCGCCGAAGCGGCCGCCTCCCTCACCGTGCCCACCACGGTGATCGCGGGCGCCCACGACCGTTTGCTGCCCGAGCGCATGTCGCGCCGCATCGCCGACGCGCTCGCGGAAGCCGGTCATTTGGCCGCCTACCACGTCTGGCCCACCGGGCATCTGGGCAATATCGAAGCCGCCGACCGCTTCAACGCGGAATTGGCCGCCATCGCCGAGCGCGCCCACCTGCGCTCCGCAGCCGTCGGCTGACCCCGGAGACTCGCGCCCGCGAAAAACGCTGTCGCGCATCGTGAATTTCCGGCGCGCCGACACCAGATCGCCGCCGCCCACCGCACCCTTCGTACGCTCCCGTTAACACTCGGCGAACTCATGTCGACACAGCAGGCAGACAGTTCGAGTCCGACGAAGGGAGCAGCGGTGGATGTCCGGCATGGTGTAGCGGTCATAGCTCTGGCCATCGGCACACTCGGTGTGACCGCCCCGGTGGTATCCGCGCTTCCTCTCGGCGTCCCCCCGGCACGAACGCTCTGCGACGGTGGCGGCGCGGGCATCGGCATGATCGCCGCCTACTACGACCCCGACCGCAACTACTCCGGTCTGCCCACGCTGTGGATCCGCCCCGAGTTCGTCTTCGCGCCCGACCGGCCCGGCGGCTCCTGCGGCGTGGAAGTCACGGTTTCCTGGCGAAATTCCGACACCGGCGTGTACGGCACCCTGCCACCGATCCGGGTCGACGACAGCACACCGGCCGAGGAGAACGTGGCAGGCTCATGGATACCGGTGCCCATTCCCTCCGGTCTGGGCCGCGTGGAAGTCCTGATCGCGACGGACGCTCCCCACGTTCCCGGAAAGGGAGTCTTCGTCGTGACGTAGTCGGCGGCTCAGCCGGTGCCGCGGCGTGACTTCATTTTCCGAACCCATTGGGCGATGGCCGCCACGGCCGAGAACATCGCCGTCGCACCGGCGAACAGCGCGGTACCGGTGAGTTTCGCGGTCTCGAACTCGACCTTTCGCAGCCCTGGCAGCGGATATTGCCCGTTGCCTGAAGCCCATCGGATCACGTAGCCGACCTGCGTGCCGAGGTCGGTGGGCGGGCCGGAGCCGATCATGGAGCGCAACTCCGGCCCCTTGCTGTTGAGATAGACCAGCGTGAAGGCGATGAAAAGCGCCACCGCCACCGCCGAACCGGTCGTCAGACGCGCGAGTGCCTCGGTGCGGGACCATAGATTGGCCAACGCCGCGAGCACCGTGAGGAAGATCGCGATGGTGGCGAAAATGGCCCATGTACCGCTGAGATTGGAGTGCGCGGGCGGATTCTTCGACCAGAGCCCCACGAGCGTGGTGGTGATGTGGGTCTGGCCGAAGGCGTTGCTCCAGATCGTGCCATCCGGTCCGCCGGTGGCGAGCCACGGCTTGAACAGCAGGGTGAACGTGACGATGCTTCCGACCGCGGCACACAGATAACCCGAGTTGTCCCGGAGCAAGACCACCAGCGGTTGCGCTGCCGCCCGGATTTGCGGCAACCGGGTCTGGAGTTTCGGCGGCCGCCCCCGAAGTTTCGGCAACCGCGACCGGAGTCTGGCGACGTCTACCCGGCGTTTCCGAGTACCGCCCGGCGAGCGGCTCGTCGCCCCCGCCTGTTGCTGCCGATCTCGATTCGCTCGCCAAGGAGTTGGCTGCACCATGTCGCTAATCGCCCTTCATCGATTCGACAACTGATGGACCGCCAGATATCGGCTCGCTGAGCAGCGGCTCTTGCGTGGGCGGCTCCTCGTGTCGACCGTCGACGGCCACCCCTGGGGCAGTCGCCGTTGGTTTCGCCACGGACAGCGGATCCGCGATGTCCTCCAAGGACTGCCCCTCGGCGTTCACTCCGAAGAACCAGGCGACCAGGCCACCGAAGATCATGAACCCGGCGCCGATGAGGTACCCCACCGTGAGCGGGAACCGGTCGGGGCTCGGGTTGTCCGCGCCGCCGACCAGATGCCCGAAGAGGAACGGCGCGACGACTCCGCCCGCGCCCTGCGCGATGGCGAAGAAGAACGAGATGGCCTGACCACGCAGTTCCAGCGGGAAGATCTCGCTGACCGTGAGATAAGCAGACGACGCGCCCGCCGAGGCGAAGAAGAAGATGACACACCAGAAGATGGTCTGGGTGGTGGCGTTGAGAATGCCCGCATTGAATGCCCACGCGGAAACGAAGAGCAACAAACCGGAGCCCACATAGGTGGCACAGATCATCTTCCGGCGGCCGATACTGTCGAAGAGCGGGCCGAGTACCAGTGGGCCGATCAGATTGCCGACCGCGAACGGGAAGAAATAATAGCCCGTGTGATCGGCCGGCACGTTGTAGAAATTGATCAGCACCAGGCCGACGGTGAAGAAGATCGCATTGTAGAGAAAAGCCTGCGTAGCCATCATCGTGAATCCGAGAAAGGAACGCGATGGGTATCGTCCGAAGAAGATCCGGGCCATCCGCAGGTAGGAGAGCCGATCCGCGTCCACGATGTCCAAGGCTTTGCTCTCGTCGACCGCGGGGAGCTCGATCCCCCGACTCCGCAACTGCCCTTCGATCTCGTCGACGGTCCGCTCCGCTTCCTCGGCCCGCCCGTGGGTGAGCAGCCAGCGCGGGCTCTCCGGAATGTGCCTGCGCAGGAAGATGATGATGAAGCCGAGGACGGGTCCGATGAAGAATCCGATACGCCATCCCCAGCCGGTCGGGACGAATCGCTCGTTGAACAGGATCAGGCTCGCCGCCGCTCCCAATGCCGCGCCACCCCAGTAGGTGCCGTTGATCGCGATGTCGACCCGGCCCCGATATCTGGAGGGCATGATTTCGTCGATCGCCGAATTGATCGCCGTGTATTCGCCACCGATTCCGGTGCCCGCGATGAAGCGGAACAAGTACAGCGACCATGCGTTCCAGGAGAAACCGGCCAACCCACTACCGATCAGATAGATCGCCAGGGTCAGTATGAACAGCTTCTTGCGACCGAGCCGGTCGGTGAGCCTGCCGAACACGAGTGCGCCGACGACCTGACCGGCCAGATACCACGAGGCCATCGCGCCGACCTGCCCGGAGGTCAGATGCAGCGTTTCGACGTCTTGCAGCGGTCCACCCATGCTGCTGACGATCTGGATCTCGATTCCGTCCAGGACCCAGGAGACCCCGAGCCCGACGACGATGAGCCAGTGGAACTTGGTCCACGGAAGCCGGTCCATCCGAGCGGGAACCAGACTTCGTACGACCTTGGTTTGCGTTTCCAGCACTTGACGGATCACCTCGATTTCAGAAGAAGGCCGGACCGTCGAGGGGCCTGCGCCGAGCCCCCGACCGAGCGCCACATAGGGATCACCTCGCCCCCTCACGAACTCGACCAGTGGGCGGGACCGACGCCCGGAACGCGGAAGCCCCAGCACAGCGCGGTCGTGAGCCGGGATCGCGCCTCGACATCTGCACTGGTGTCGCTCCTCAACGGCCTGAGCGGAACACGGTTACGCCCGATTTACGTAAATATTGGATCGTTGTGAATTGTGCCACTAGTTGGCGGCTCATTAAAGCCCGGCATCCTTCCGGCCCCCAGGCGACGCTCGGCGCGGCTTGCCGAGCGGCGGGTCAGGCGGGGATCAATCTTCGAGCAGTGGCGATCAGTCCGCCGAGCGGTGGGATGGTGGCCAGGCGTCGCCCCATTCCGCGTTCCTTGCCTCGCGGTACGCCTCGCCCTGTCGCTTCGAGACGAGGGTTTGCCGCACGCCGTCATCGGCCGTGCAGACTTCCAGCGTGACCAGGCCCTTACGTTTGAGCGGATGTCGCAGGATTCGACCCGCGGCGGGGGCGTGCGCGGTCCGAGAGGCGATCACATAGGAGAACTTCTCGTCTTCATGGCCGAGTTCGCCGCCCTTCAACCGCCGGTGCAGGGACGTCCGGTTGATTCGCGTGCTGAAATGGCACCAGTCCGTCCCCGCGGCGAGCGGGCACATCTGTTGGTGCGGGCAGGGGGCCACGACCGTCAGACCGGCTTCGATCAAGACGTCGCGGGCGGCGAGGATTCTGCGATGGCCGTCCGGAGTTCCCGGCTCGATGACGGCTACCACTTCCGCCCCCTCGGTCGCCCGGGCCACCAGATCGGCTTGGTCTGCCTCGGAGAGTTCGCTCAGCACATAGGAAATCGTGACGAGGTCCGCTCCGCCGAATGCTTCCTGAGCGGCGAAGGAGGTCCGCCGCCACACGGCGGAACGCATCGCCGCGGAGGTGGCGTCGGACGCGAGCTTGCGCCCTAGAAGCAGTGCTTCGTCCACCTGATCCAGTACGGTCGCCTCGGCCAGGGAGGGGAACAGTTCGCTCGCTGCCCATAGCGCCGCGCCGGTGCCCCCGCCGACGTCGAGCAGTGTCTCCGGCCGAAAGCCGGGCGCCCGCTCGGCGAACCGCTCGAGCGCACTGTGCACAGCGGCCCACGTCGCGGGCATGCGATAAGCGGCGTAGGCGGTGACATCTGCGGTCGAAGCGAGAATCGGCGCCGCCGCCGGACGCGGGTCCCGGTAGCGCGAGATCAGCCGGTCGACCGAGGTGGCAAGCTGCCGCTGGGGAACGCCCGCGCATGCCCGGTCGAGGGCCTCGACAAGTTCGACGGGCAGTTCCACCCGAGATAACTCCTCTGGTCTGTGATGGCCGGCCCGTCATTCTGTCATTGCGGTGCCGACCCTACTTTCCAGGCGCTGTGCGGCAGCGTTCCAGTGCGTCACGCCTGGGGCGGAGGTAGCGCGTGGATGGCGAGGAGGGCGGTGTCGTCCTCCACCCCTGGTCCGAAAGAGTCGAGCAATTCCCGGATGGCTTCGATACCGCCGGACGCCGTCACGGGCGCCAGCGCGCGAACGAATTCGACGAGGGCTTGGTCGCCGTAACGACCGCCGTTCTCCGTGACGCGAGCTTCGGTGAGTCCGTCCGTATAGAGCAGCAGCGTGTCCCCGGCCTCCAGCCGGAAGCTTCTTGTGACGATCCGGGCGTGCGGGATCGCCCCGATCAGCTGGCCACCCTGGGTGTGCATCTCTTCCACATCGCCGTCGGAACGCAGGAGCAGCGCCGGCGGGTGCCCGCCGCCTGCCAATGTGATGTCGCAACCGCCGCGATCGGCAGTGGGACGGATGAGCCCGAAGATGATCGTGCAGAACCGGGGCCTGTGACCGTGGTATCGCTCGGTGAGCGTGGTGTTGAGCGTGTCCAGCACTGCGGCCGGGTCGTGGGTGTAGGCGGTGGCCGTGCGCAGTGTGTAACGGGCCAGTGAAGTGAGTGCCGCGGCAGGAGCTCCTTTGCCACAGACGTCGCCCAGGAACATTCCCCAGGTGTCGGCAGTGATGGGGAACAGATCGTAGAAGTCGCCGCCGACCTCGTCGGCAGAGGCGATGTGGTAGTACGCGGCGACTTCGACGCCGGGAACCTGAGGCAGTTCGGGCGGTAGCAGGGTGGTCTGCAAAGTGGCGTTCAGACGCTGGAGGCGTTCGCGCTCTTGCTCGGCTTCGCGCCGTGCCCGCAGCAGCTCCGTCTCATAAGCCCGGCGCTCGCGGGCGTCGAAGACGGTGGTGCGAATCAGTAGCGGTTGCCCCTCACCGCCGGTCTTGACATGTGAGCTCACCAGGACCGGTAGTCGCCGACCGTCGGCGGTCTTCATTTCCAGGGCAATGCCACTGATATCGCCCTGCATCCGCAGCAGAGGCGCGAAGTGGGTTTCGTGATAGAGGCGACCGCCCACGGTGAGCAGGTCGGAGAAGTGTTTGCGTCCCACCAGTTCGTCGCGCCGCCAGCCAAGCCAGTCCAGCAGCGTGGCGTTCACTTTGGCGATGCGGCCGTCCAGCGAGGTGGAGAGGTATCCGCAGGGGGCGTTCTCGTACAGGTCCTCGGCGCTGTCCTCCAGTAGCGCGGCGAACACCGCGTCGTCATCCGCCCCCGCTCCGAGAGCGCTGGCGCCGTCTCGGTCGCCCGCCGCGCTCGTCATCCGGTTTCCGCAGCGAAGGCGGCGATGGCGGCGGCGGTCTCGTCGGGAGAACTGAGCTGCGGGCAGTGTCCGGTCGCGGCGAGCGTGACCAGCCGACTGCCCCTGATCCGTTCATGGACGAACGCCCCGACCTCGGGTGGGGCGATGGCGTCGGCCGAGCACTGCAGAACCAGCGTGGGTACACCCACCGCGTCCAGATCGTCCCGGTTGTCGGAGAGGAACGTGACGCGTGCGAAGACGCGCGCGATCTCGGGGTCGGTGCGGCAGAAACTATTGGTGAGTTCCTCGGCCAGCTCCGGCCGGTCCGGGTTGCCCATGATTACCGGCGCCATCGCGCCCGACCAGCCCAGATAGTTCGCATCGAGCGCCTCCAGCAGTTCCTCGATGTCGGCGGCGCTGAAACCGCCTCGGTACCCGGTGGCCGGATCATCGATGAAACACGGCGAGGGAGTCACCAGTACCAGTCCGGCGAATGCCGCGGGCTCGCGTGCGGCAGCCAGCACTCCCATCGTCGCACTGACCGAATGCCCTACGAAGACCACCGGCCCCAGTTCCAGCTCGCGAAGTAGCGCCAGCACATCCTCCACGTAGCCGTCCATGCTGGAGTAACGCGACGGCGTCCACGCCGAGAGATCCGAGCGGCCCGCACCCACGTGGTCGAACAGGACGACGGTGAAGTCACGCTCCAGAACCGGTGTGACCAGGCGCCACATGTGCTGGTCACACCCGAATCCGTGGGCGAGCACGACCACCGGTGCGCCGATCTTGCCGCGCACGATCACGTGGTTCCTGCTCAACACCGCCACACAGACACCTTCGCAGAAAATCTGCGCTGACGCCCACCACCGATCATTTGCCGGGTTGCCGGAATACTTTCCCGCTCGGGTGAGGCTCCCGGGCAGCAGCGGAGTGGATGACATCCGGCACGGCGGACCGCCGCCTCGCGCACTGGCGCGATCGGCCGCTTTCTGACTGATCAATCGATGGTCTTGCCAAGTCCTTCAGGGGTGGATAGGACTATCGGCGTGGTTGATCAACAGAACGTAGCCCGCACTGTCATAGCGGTTTCCTCGGCCGTGGTCGCCGTCTGCGCGGTGGCGGTGACGGTGAAGCTGATGGGCGCCGATCTCGACCCGGTCCAACAACCGCGGGTGTTCGATCAGACAGCGTTGGAGCAGCAGGTGGCGAACAGGCTGCAAGGCGTGGGGGATCAACCTGCCGGTCGAGTGACCTGCCCCGGTTCTGTTGTGGTCCAGGTAGGCAACCAGTTCAAATGTCAGGCCTGGACGTACCTTCACTCGAAGGATGTGCTTGTCGAAGTGATCAGCGACCAGGGCGAGATCTCGGTGACCCGTTCGTAGCACCCGAGGCCCGGCCCGCACCTCCGGTCCGGTGTTCAGCGGCGGAACCTACGTTCCAGAATGCGCTGGGCTTGGTTGCGGTGGACGGCAGACCAGGCTTGGACCCGGATCGCCCACCAGGGGGCGATGTCGCGGGGTTTGGTCGTGACGGCGTGCGAGACGAGGTCGGAGGCTTCGTCGACGGTCAGACCGGGGGTGCGGCTGAAGTCGGTGGGGGCGCTCATCCTGGTGTGGACCAGGGGCATGTAGATCGATGTAGTGGTGACATCGTCGCAGGCGATTTCGGCGGCCACGCTGCGCAGCCAGACGTCGAAGGCCGCTTTCGAGGCGATGTAGGCCGACCAGCGTGGACTCGGCGGCAGGAGCACGCCCCAAGTGGAGATATTCACGATATGCCCCTGCTTGCGTGCACGCATATGGGGCAACAGAGTAAGCAGCAGCCGCACCGGGCCGAGATAGTTGATGTCGATGGTGCGGGTGAAATCGTGGAAGCGATCGTAGGACTCGGCGATGGGGCGCCGAATCGACTTTCCCGCATTGCTGATCACGGCATCTATGCGTCCGTACTCGGTCAGCAGTGTGCGGCCGAGCAGGTCGACGGCATCCAGGTCGGTCAGGTCGGTCGTGTACGCGTGGGCCGTGCCACCGTCGGCCGCGATGTCGGCGGCCAGCTGTTCCAGTTCCGGGCGGGACCGGGCCACCAGCGGCACCACCGCGCCCGCCGCGGCCAGCTTCCGCGCACTGGCCTTGCCGATACCGTGCGAGGCCCCGGTCACCAGCACCACCTTGCCTGCGACAGCCGCCCGCAGCGCTTCCTCGGTGGGCCGGGCTGTCGGATACAGCAACCGGATCGCCAGCCGTTCGGCGAGTGACCGTCCACTGTTCGTGGCCGGAGTCTCGTTCACAGCTCGACTGTATAAGGGCTGATCCGAGAACTCACGTGTCATGGCGAACTGGACCCGAGTCGGCGTCGATAGGCGCGCTCGCCCTTTACCCCCCGGAACGAATGATCTCTTCGATATTGCGCTCAGCCAGCGCGCTGATCGTCAATGAAGGATTCACCGTTCCGGTGCTACCCGGCACTGCTGCTCCGTCCATTACGTACAGGTTCCGATAGCCACGCACCCGGCCGTATCCGTCCGTTGCGCGCCCGATCACCGCTCCGCCCAACGGATGGGAGGTGAACGAGGCGTCCGCGTCGAAGGCGGGTCGAGAGATGGGCTGACAGTTGCAGGCCGCGTTGTTGTTGACTTCCCTCGCTCGCGCGAGATAGCCGGCAGCGCCGTCGGCCGGCCACCGCAGATCCACGCGCCCGTCGGCCGGGTCGCAGACGAACCGGCCGCGGGTGTCGTCGAGCACGATGCCCAACGATGCGAGAAGGGTGGTGTCGAAGGGCGTCGTGCCGGGGATGTACCAGTTCTCCAGCGACACGGGTGTGCCCGCCTCATCCAGAATTCGGCTCGCCGACGGTGTGCCCTGCGTGCCCACCTCGAGCGTGCTGAGCGGCCGCGCCAAGGCGACATCGCCGTTGCTGCCCCAGCCTTCCCCGACGTGCTCGTTCAGGTTCGGCAGCGCGCCGGTTTCCCGCGCACGCACCAGCAGTTCGGAGGTGCCGATGGAGCCCGCGGCCAGGAACAGCATGTCGCAGGTCAGCGTCCGGGTGCGGAGCACTTCACCGGTCGGGTCCAGTTTGGTCACCGCGACGCTATAGCGACCCGACGCTCCCGGTTCCTCGGCGATGGCATCCACGCGATGGCCGGGGTAGATCCGGGCACGGCCGGTGCCCTCGGCGTAGCGCAGGTAATTCTGGTTCAGATCGAATTTCGCGCCGTTGGAGTTGCCCAGGTTCGAGCAGCCGACCGTCGCCGACGGCCTCGATCGCCCGGCCAGTTCGGCGCGGATGACATCCCAATTCCAGGTGCCGTCGATGCGTTGCGGCGTATAACCGGCCACGCGGACCTGTTCGTCCCAGGCCCGCGAGTGCACGAACGCGAAAGAGTTGTAGACATCGTCGGGTATCACGCTGGGCCGCAATACTTCTCGGACCTTGGGGTAATAGACGTCGTGCATCTCGCGATAGTCGACCACGCCGCGGAACACATGGTCGAAGAATCGCTGCTCCGGCTCGATCATCACCCCGGTGAACACCACCGAGCCACCGCCCACACACGCACCGCGCCACACGTCGATGCCCGGGTAATTCGTGACATCGAGGACCCCACCGAACGGATCGATCTGCAGTGGGATTCGGTTCACCCCGGTAAAAGTCGTGCGATGCCAGAAGCCGCGGCCATCGGGAATCGTGTCGGTGGCGAAGATGTCACGCCACGGATCGTTCGGCCAGCGCGACCCGCGCTCGAGCACCGCGACCTCGATCCCGGACTGCGCCAGACGCAGCGCGGTGACCGACGCCCCGAACCCCGATCCGATGACGATCGCGGGTACATGGTCGGCGGGATCCGGCAGCGGCGCGAAGATCTCCGGCACCAACATGCGGTACATCGATGTTCTCGGGCTCGGGCTGAAATCGTCGGCCCACGCCGCAGACGCGGCCGTGCTCGCACCGGCGACACCGAGCATCGTCGCGGCCAAGCCGGCACTCTTGACGAAACCACGCCGGTCCATCGTGCCCCTCGTTCGATCCGAACGTCGCTCCACAACACTTCAGCATCCGCATGGACGACCATGCGCAGTACGTTCCTGGCCCAGCTCATCGGCACCGCCTAGTCGGCGACATCCGTTAACGCTAATAGTTCAGCAATGTAATAGCTACTCTTTATCATGAGGAGTGGGTCGGGAGTGAGGAGGTGGCGATGTTGACTCGCGCCTGGATTCGGTGGCTACTCACTCATGGCCTGTTACGGACCTATCTCCGATGGGCGGCACGCCGGGGTGACCCGCTCGGGCAAATCGCTGTCGGCCAGGATCGCTTGCTCGGCTCATCGCCATATATCGAGGAGATCCGGCGGCGCGGCCGTATTCCCAGCATGTCGGGCGTACACGTGACGGCAGACTACGAACTGTGCCGCCTCATCTTGCGCGATCGACGCTTCGGTGTGGTCACCCCATTCCATCCAGCCCTGCCGAAGCCGATCCGCCGGGCGCTGGACAAAACGGATCTGGGGCTTCCCAACCTCGGGGAGCCGCCTTCGATGCTCGTGACCGATCCGCCGGATCACACCCGGTACCGACGCCTGGTCCGGCACGCATTCGGCCCGAAGGCGATCGCGGCGCTGGAGGGACGAGTCACCGAAGCGACCAACGACTTACTCGATCGCCTGGAATCGAAGCCTCACCCTGATCTGATCGAGGACTTTTCCGCACAGCTGCCCGTCACGGTCATCGCCGAGATCCTCGGATTGCCCGCCGACATGCATCCGACCCTGCTGAAATGGGGAGACACGGGTGCGCCACTGCTCGAACGTGGCCTGAGCTGGAACACCTACCGCCACGCCATCGAAGACTTGGTCGAGGTCAATCAGTACTTCGACCACTACCTCGACGAACTCGCCGCCGAACCGAACAACGACGTACTCAGCATGCTGGCGACAGACGGCGAAACCACCCGTCGCGAGCAGGTGGCCAACGCGGCCCTGCTGCTGGACGCCGGCTTCTTGACGACAGTGAATATGCTCGGCAACGGAATCGTCCTACTGACAGGCCATCCAGACCAGCTGGAATCGCTCATCGCGCAGCCGGACTTGTGGCCTAACGCAGTCGAGGAAATCCTGCGCTACGACGGTCCCGTGCGGATGACCGGCCGGGTTGCGAACTGCGACGTCGACATCGCCGGTGAGCGCATCAAATCGGGTTCCCTGGTCCTGCTGTCGTTGGCCGGCGCCAACAACGACCCCGCGGTCTTCCCAGATCCCCAGCAATTCGACGTGACCAGGGACAACGCCACGGAACATCTCGCGTTCAGCAGCGGGATACACGGCTGCCTGGGAGCCAGGCTGGCCCGGCTGGAAGGCGCCGTCGCGCTGCGAACCCTTTTCGAGAGGTACCCGAATTTGAGCCTGGACGGCCCGCCGGTCCCCCATCCCTTGCGGAATCTGCACGCCTACCGCTCCATGCCCGCCAAGCTCCTTGTCGACTAGATACCGGGTTCTGCGACGGCGTCGGTCCTGTCCGGCGGGGTCGTCGAAGGAGTGAGGCGCTTCGGCTTCTGGTTGGTGGAATCCGCGTTGGACGGTCTGGGGGTCAGCCGGCCTGAAGTTTCACCACCGGATCGAGGCCCAGATCGGTGATGTATACGTTGCCCGCCGAGTCGACCGCCACGCCCTGGGGATTCTTCAAGCCGGTGAACGGCAGTGGGGTGGGCGTCGACGCGCCGGCCGCCAACCTCACCACCCATTTGTTACCCCAGTCCACGACGTACACATCTCCCGCCGTGTCGACCGCCAAGCCCTGGGGATCTTTGAGACCGGTGAATGGCAACATGGTCGGTGCCGACGCGCCCGCGGCCAACATCCTCACCTGCTCGGTACCCAATTCGGTGACGTATAGGTTGCCCGCCGGGTCGACCGCCACACCATCGGGACCTTGGAGCCCCGTCAACGGCAGCGTCGTCGGCGCCGCCGCGCCCGCCGCCAATTTCAGCACCCGATCATTCCCCCGGTCGGCGACGTATACGTCGCCAGCGTTGTCGACCGCCACACCATGGGGATCCTTCAGCCCGGTGAACGGCAGCGGGGCAGGTGTCGACGCGCCCACCGCCAATTTCAGCACCCGATCGTTACTCGTGTCGCTGACGTATACATTGCCCGCCGGGTCGACCGCCACATCCTGGGGATTCTTCAGGCCGGTGATGGGCAGCGGGGTCGGCGTCGACGCGCCCACCGCCAATTTCAGCACCCGATCGCTACCCATGTCGGTGACGTATACGTTGCCCGCCGGGTCGACCGCCACACCGGTAGGCAGGCTGACGCCGGTGAACGGCAGCACAGTCTGTGCTGAATAGCCCGGGGCGATAGGTGTGGGCGAGTTGCCACCGCCGCCTGATCCCCGTTGGACACCGACGACGACAGCTACGGCGGCCACCACCACGGCGACCGCGACCGCGAGCAGTCCGGCGGTCTGGCGCGACAACCTGATTCGCCGCCCATCGCGCGTAGCCACGCCCACGGTGGGACTGACAAGCGAATCGCCCAGCGCGGCGCGGGCGGCCGCGGCCAGTTCACGCACAGTCTGGTAACGATCGCGGGGGTTCTTGGCCATCCCCTTCGCGATGACCGCATCGAACGCAGTCGGTACGTCGGGTGTGGTGGCGCTGGGACGCGGCGGCGGGCTGTGCAGGTGATGGGCGATCACACCCTGCATCCCGAATTCGCTCGCGAACGGCGGCCTGCCGGTCAGGCATTCGAACAACACGCACGTCAACGCGTACACGTCCACTCGGGCGTCGGCCTTGACCTGGGCATCGATCTCCTCCGGCGCCATGTAGGCGAGGGTGCCGATGGTCTCGCCGGTCGCGGTCAGCGTACGGTCATCGGCGGCGTGGGCGATCCCGAAGTCGATCAGGGAGGCGAACTCATCGGTCCCGAGCAGGATATTGGTGGGTTTGACATCGCGGTGGACCAGCCCGGCGTCGTGAGCCGCCTGCAGCGCACCGGCCACCTGGACGATGATCGCCACTGCCCGCCGCGGCGACAAGGCGCCTTCCCGCGCGATCAACGTGCGCAGGTCGGTGCCCTCGATCAGGCGCATATTCAGATAGAGCCGACCGTCGATATCGCCGAAGTCGTGGATGGGTATCACATGCGGCTCGGTCAACTGCGCCACCGCCCGGCACTCCCGGCGGAACCGCTCGCGCAGCTGCTCGTCATCGGCGAAGCGCTCGGGCAACACCTTCAGCGCCACCACCCGATTGGTCAGCGAATCATGCGCCCGCCACACCTGACCCATGCCGCCCTGACCCAGCAGCGATAACAGCCGATAGCGCCCGAACACCTCGGCTGGCCCCGACCCCCGGGCGGTGTCCCCGCCATTCACTGACGTGTCATCCATGATGCCGTCCCGTGACCACTTGTCTGGCTAACGGCGTACTCGCTTGCAGTTGCACCCGCGAGCAGGTAGCTCCACACTAATCGATTCAGCCAGGCCGAGGCTCGATAGTCAGGCGGTATCGTCGGTGTACCCGAGGTTATTCGGCGGCTGCCCGGTACCCGCAGCAGGTGGCTGCTTCCTCACCCCGCACTGCGCAGAAGCTCGACGTACGGCGACGACCGAACCAGGACCACAACGGTTCTCGGGCAACGAGGCCGTGTTGGCTGCGGCACTACCATTCGGGTCGAGGCAGTCAGGGTTGATCCCGCAAGCGAAGAAAACGTCTTGTACCAGGAATTATGGAGCCGCCTGGGGGAATCGAACCCCCGACCTTTTCATTACGAGTGAAGCGCTCTACCGACTGAGCTAAGGCGGCGTGCCTTTCGGCCAGGGAAGTCTATCGTCTCGCGGGCCCGATCGCGAAAACGGGTGGTCACGGTCACTGGGCGCGGGCCGCGATGAGCGCGGCGGCCATGGCCGCGAGGGCGAAACGGGGTTTGACGTTCTGGTCGAGCGCGGTGCGGCAGGCCAGAACGGCCTCGATGGACTTCAGCAGGCCCTCCGGGCGCACGCGGTCGGCCAGATCGTGAATCTCGTCGGACAGGTCGGGGTGGGTGAGCGCGACGCCGGAGCCGAGCCGGGTGGCCCCGAACCGCACGGCCAGCGCGTCCCGATAGACGCCCGCGACATCGATCAGGGCACGATCGAGGGCGTCACGGCCGGTGCGGGTCGCGCGGGACTTCTGCCGCCGCTCGAGATCCTTGAGTACGCCCGCGGAACCGCGGGTGGCGCTCGCCGCGCCCTTGCCGGTGCCGCCCGCGCCCAGCGCGGTCGCGAGTTCCTCGCGCTCGCGTTCGTCGCGGGCCGCGCTCATCTGCTTGGCCTCGTCGTCGGCCGCGCGCACCAGTTCGTCGGCGGCGGCATAGGCCGCACCGGGCTTCCCGGCCGCGGTGACCAAGGCCAGGGCACGCTGACGGCGGGCGCGTGCCTCCTCGTCGGTGGCGAGCCTGCGGGCACGGCCGACATGTCCGCCGCTGATGGACGCGGCCCAGGTAGCGGTCTTCTCGTCGAGGTTGTCGCGCTCGCGGAGCACTCGCGCGATGGCGGGCACCGATGGCGTCACCAGATGCACGTGGCGGCAGCGGGAACGCAACGTGATCGAGATGTCCTCCGGGTCCACCGAGGGTGCACAGAGCAGGAACACCGTCCGGTCCGGCGGCTCCTCGACGACCTTGAGCAGCACGTTGCCCGCCGCCTCGGTCAAGCGGTCGGCATCCTCGATGACCACCACCTGCCAGCGCCCCGTGCTGGGCCTGCGCGAGGCCACCTGCACGATCTCGCGCATCTCCTTGGTACTGATGCTCAGCCCCTCCGGCACCACCCGGCGAACGTCGCCGTGCGTGCCCGCCATAGTCGTGGTGCAGGCGTGACACCTACCGCACCCGGGCGTCGCCGGATCCGTGCACTGCAGCGCCGCCGCGAAACACAGCGCGGCAACGGATCTGCCCGATCCGGGCGGGCCGGTGAACAACCAGGAGTGCGTCATCGCGCCCTCGACCACGCCCCCGCGCGCAGCGACCGCGGCAGCCGTCAACTCGGACTCGACCGCCTCCTGGCCGACCAACCGATCGAAGACTCCCGCCACGTCGTACACCCTAGCCGCCCCTCCCGACAGATCCCGGACGGTCTCGGACACCACGCTCGCCACCGTCGACGGCCCACATACACCAGGCCCGGACACACCGTCCGGCTCGCCCCCGCACGGCCCGGCCAGCCCACACCACCCGACTCCGCCACGCACCGCTCGGCCGGTCACACGCTGTCCGACTGAGCCGTGCACACGCAGCTCGGCGGGAGCGGGCTGAGTCGGACCGCTACCTACTTGTCGGCCCATGCGGCCGCAAGCCCTGTTCCGGAACTAGGAGGCGCGCTGCTGCGTGCTGTTCGCCCCGTCCAGCTCCTCCCGGATGATGTCGGCGTGCCCGGAGTGATGCGCGATCTCCCGCAAGATGTGCAGCACCGTGTAGCGCACCGACTGCCAGATCCGCTCCGGAGCCCACGGCGCCGTGGGCGTGGGAATCGAGGTGTCGAGACTGTCCACCGAACGGATCAGCTCGGCCGTCTCCGCCGCCACCTCGTCCCAGCTGGCCAGCAGGCCGGTCACGGTCTCCGCTTCCGCCATGACGTACTCGCCGCCGAACTTCGAGACATCCAGCTGCGCGTTCTCGTCCCGTCGCACGATCACCGAGGTCCAGTGCCGTTCGCAGCTGACCAAGTGGTGCAACAGCCCGCCGAGGGTCAGCTCGCTGACCGTGGTCCGCCGCCGCGCCTGCTCGTCATCGATGCCGCGCAGCGTGATCCGGAAAAGCTCGCGCTGGTCGGCGAGCATCGCGATCAGATCCTCGCGCTCCTGTTCGGTACTCATGGCGCTCAGGCTACGGCTGTGGTCACGAGCCGGGAACTCACGACTTCCCGACGCCGGTCTTCTTCGCCGCCGCCTTCTGCGCCGTGGTCTTCTTGGCCACCGTCTTGGTGGTGGTCGCCTTCTTGGCGGCGGTCTTCTTCGCCGCGGTCTTCTTGGCGGGCGCCTTCTTCGCCGCGGCCTTCTTCGCGGTCTTCTTCACCGGTCCGCGCGCACGCCGGTCGGCGAGCAGTTCCATCGCCCGCTCCGGGGTGATCGATTCGATCTCGTCACCCTTGCGCAGTGTCGCGTTGGTCTCGCCGTCGGTGACGTACGGGCCGAAGCGGCCGTCCTTGATCACCATCGGCTTGCCGGTGGCGGAGTCGTTTCCGAGTTCCCGCAGCGGAGCGGCGCTCGATGCCTGCCGTCCACGGCGCTTCGGCTCGGCGTAGATCTTCAGCGCCTCGTCCAGCGTGACGGTGAAGATCTGATCCTCGGTGTTCAGCGAACGCGAGTCGGTGCCCTTCTTCAGGTACGGCCCGTAACGTCCGTTCTGCGCGGTGATTTCCTCGCCGCTGGCCGGGTCGGTGCCGACCACACGCGGCAACGACAGCAACTTCAGCGCGTCGTCGAGTGTGATGGTGGCCAGATCCATGGACTTGAACAGCGAACCGGTGCGCGGCTTGGGCGCCGCGGCCTTCTTCGCGGTCTTCTTGGCGGGCTCTTGTCCCTCCTCGGCCTGCGGTTCGGGCAGGACCTCGGTGACGTACGGACCGAAACGTCCTTCCTTGGCGACGATTTCGTGCCCGGACTCGGGATCGACGCCGAGCGAACGGCCCTCCTGCGGAGTGGCGAACAGCTTTTCGGCGACCTCAGGGGTCAGCTCGTCCGGCGGGAGATCGTCGGGGAGATTGGCCCGCTGAGACACCGCATTGCCTTCGGGGTCATCGGGATCGGTGACCATCCGCTCCAGATAGGGCCCATACTTGCCGACCCGGACGACGACGTCTCGATCGGCGGCATCGCTGAACAGCTTGATGGAGTTGATCTCGCGGGCGTCGATGTCATCGAGCCGCTCCCCCACCATCTTCTTCAGACCGCCGGACCGCGCGACCGAACCCTCCACGCCGTGA
This sequence comes from Nocardia sp. NPDC051900, assembly GCF_044452545.1. Taxonomy (NCBI): domain Bacteria; kingdom Bacillati; phylum Actinomycetota; class Actinomycetes; order Mycobacteriales; family Nocardiaceae; genus Nocardia; species Nocardia sp. NPDC051900. Next base: position 505,178 of record NZ_JBITBU010000003.1, read on the forward strand.
TCGCCGCCGAAGTAGAAGCTGGACAACCAGTTTCCGCGCTGCTCGCGGCCGCCGGCGATGGCGTCGAGGTCGTCCTCCATGGCGGCGGTGAAGTCGAAATCGACCAGTCGGCCGAAATGCTCTTCGAGCAGGCCAATCACCGCGAACGCCACCCACGACGGCACCAGTGCGCTGCCGCGCTTGTAGACGTAGCCGCGATCGAGGATCGTCTTGATGATCGACGAATACGTCGACGGGCGGCCGATGCCGAGCTCTTCGAGCGTCTTGATCAGCGACGCCTCGGTGTAGCGCGCGGGCGGATTCGTGCTGTGCCCATCGGGATTCAGCTCGACCGCGGTGACCGCCTGGCCTTCCTCGAGTGCGGGCAGCCTGGACTCGGCGTCGTCGGACTGGCCGCCCGCCTCCTCGTCGACGCTCTCCACATAGGCCTTCAGGAAGCCGGGGAACGTGATGGTGCGGCCGGAAGCGGAGAACACGCACTCTTCGCCGGTGCCAGCGACGCCGGTTATGCGCAACGTCAGCGTGGTGCCCCTGGCGTCGGCCATCTGGGAGGCGACCGTGCGCTGCCAGATGAGTTCGTAGAGGCGGAACTCGTCGTTGTCCAACCGCGCGTGCAGTTGGCCGGGCGTGGCGAAGGTGTCGCCCGCTGGGCGGATGGCCTCGTGCGCCTCCTGCGCGTTCTTCACCTTGCGGTTGTATTGCCGCGCGGTCGGGTGCACGTACTCCGAGCCGTAGAGCTGGGTCGCCTGCGCGCGCGCCGCCGCGATGGCCGACTCCGACAGCGTCGTCGAGTCGGTGCGCATATAGGTGATATAGCCGTTCTCGTACAGTCGCTGCGCCACCCGCATGGTCCGCTCGGAGGTGAAACGGAGTTTGCGCCCCGCCTCCTGCTGCAACGTCGAGGTCATGAACGGCGGATAGGGCTTGCGGGTGTACGGCTTGGCCTCCGCCGAGGAGACCACCAGGTCGGCGCCGTCCAGCGCCTCGGCCAGCCGCCGCGCGTAGCCCTCGTCCAGCACGACGACGCCGTTGGTGGACTTGAGCCGTCCGTCCGATCCGAAATCGCGTCCGGTGGCGACCCGTGCGCCGTCGACGGTGACCAGTCGCGCGCCGAAGGTTCTCGGGTTGGTGGCGTCGCTCGCCTGGCCGTTGCCCGCGTCGAGCTTGGCGGCGATGTCCCAGTACTCGGCCGAACGGAACGACATCCGCTCGCGTTCACGCTGCACGATCACCCGGGTGGCCACCGACTGCACGCGACCGGCCGACAGCCGCGGCATGACCTTCTTCCACAGCACGGGACTGACCTCGTAGCCGTAGAGCCGGTCCAGGATGCGGCGGGTCTCCTGGGCGTCGACCAGATCGTTGTCGAGGTCACGGGTGTCCGCGGCGGCGGCTTGGATGGCGGGTTCGGTGATCTCGTGGAAAACCATCCGCCGGACCGGCACCTTGGGTTTGAGCGTCTCCAGCAGGTGCCAGGCGATCGCCTCGCCCTCGCGGTCGGGGTCGGTGGCCAGGTAGAGCTCGTCGGCGTCCTTCAGCAGACTCTTGAGCTCGGTGACCTTGGCCTTCTTGTCCGGGCTCACGACGTAGATGGGTTCGAAGTCGTTGTCGACGTCCACGCCGAGACGCGCCCAGGACTGGCCCTTGTACTTGGCCGGGACATCGGCCGCACCACGCGGCAGATCCCGGATATGGCCGACCGACGCCTCGACCGTGTAGTTACGACCGAGGTACGGCGCGATCTTGCGGGCCTTGGTCGGGGACTCGACGATCACGAGACGACGCAGGGGACGGCCCTGGTCGGCTGCACCGAGGTCTCGTGTTGCCACCGGCGAATACACCTTTCCTGATCGACCCGCGCTGCGTCTTTTCCCGCTGCGCGCGGCTGGGGTGAGCGGCTGCGACGGCTGAACATCGCACCAGACACGTTTATACCGTGACGCCGCGTGTGGTCGAGTGCTTGCGACTCGAACCACCGAGCGTACGCCCGTGAGTTCGAATCAGTATGCCTTGCCGTTTCGCCACACCTGCGCCGCGGCATGCTCGGCGGCCCCTTCCGCCGGCGCACACGGGCCGTGACTACCCCAGATATAGCTCGTCCCTCACCCCGTTGCCGGTGGTGAGGGACGAGCTGTGGATCCTTGCGCCGCTCAGCTGAGCGCACGCACTCCGGTGGCCTGCGGGCCCTTGGTGCCCTGGCCGACCTCGAACTCGACCTTCTGGTTCTCCTCGAGGGTGCGGAAACCCGAACCCTGGATCTCGGAGTAGTGGACGAAGACGTCAGCGGAGCCGTCCTCCGGCGCGATGAAGCCGAACCCCTTCTCCGCGTTGAACCACTTCACAGTTCCCTGTGCCATTCTGTTCCTTCTCTTTTCTTACCGGAACGGCGGACAACTGGGTTCGTCCACCGGGTCCGTTGTGACCGCTGTACTGTTGGTTCCCCCTGCAGGAAAGCACCAAGCACACCGTTCGCAACATCGATCCTGCTGACGGTTTGGACTTTGGATCCGTCCCTCGAACACAGAAGCTTGCGACCAGGAACCAGTGAACCATGTCTTCGGGCAATTCAACAGTCGAGTTACCGACAATTTGCAAAAAAGTTGATCTTGCGAATGCGCAGGTGAGGGACACAATGGCGGAATCCAGACTTGGGGTTCGTTTGCCTGGTGATAACCGAGTCGACGTTCAGCAAAGAAGCTGTGACCCAGGTCGCTATTTGGTATCGAAAAGGCAGGTGGAGGTTCCCGGACACACACGTTTCACACTCCCCGAGCGTGTTGCGGGGTTCCGATCGTGAATCCGCCCGACTTCGCGCTGCGCGGACGGCCGGGAACCGAGCTCGGCTACGGGACATCGTTGCTGAATCGTGTCCTAGCCGGAGGCCTCGATGGCGACCCCCGGCTCACGCATGTGGCCGAGTTGCCCGCACGAGCCGCCGAACACTCCGAATGGCCCGTCTGGGCATCGCCGGAAGTGATTGCGGCATTGCGTGAGACGGGCGTGGCGGCGCCATGGCGGCATCAGGTGGACACCGCGGAGCAGGCGTTCCGCGGACGGCACGTCGTCGTGAGCACCGGGACCGCCTCGGGCAAATCGCTCGGCTATCAGCTTCCGGTGCTCACGACGCTGCAAGCCGATCCGAAGGCCACCGCGTTGTATCTGTCGCCGACGAAGGCGCTCGGCGCCGATCAGCTGCGCGCGGTCGGCGAGCTCACCCACGAAGGTCCGTTGCGCGATATACATCCGGCCACTTACGACGGCGATACGCCTGCCGAGATCCGGCAGTGGGTACGCGCCAACGCGCGCTGGATCTTCACCAATCCGGACATGCTCCACCTCGGCATACTTCGATCGCACCAGCGCTGGGCGCGGGTGCTGCGCAGGCTGCGTTACGTGGTGGTCGACGAATGCCACGCCTATCGCGGTGTTTTCGGCTCGCACGTCGCGCTGGTGTTGCGCAGGCTGCGGCGGATCGCCGCACGATACGGCGCCGATCCCGTGTTCGTGCTCTGCTCGGCGACCTCCGCCGAACCGGCGGAGGCCGCGTCGCGCCTGATCGGCGCGCCGTGCACCGCGGTCACTCGCGACGGATCGCCGCAGGGACCGCGGACGATCGCGCTCTGGGAGCCACCGTTGCTCACCGCCGTGACCGGCGAGAACGGTGCGCCGGTACGCAGGTCCGCCACCGCGGAGGCGGCGCGGATCATGGCGGATCTGGTGGCCGAAGGCGCGCGGACCTTGACCTTCGTGCGCTCCCGCCGAGCCGCGGAGCTGACCGCGATGGATGCCAAAAGGCTCTTGGGCGAGGTCGATCCGGACCTCGCCGCACGCGTGGCGTCCTACCGGGCGGGTTATCTCGCGGAGGATCGGCGTGAGCTGGAAGCCGCCTTGTCGGACGGATCGCTGCTCGGCGCCGCGACGACCAGCGCCCTGGAACTCGGCGTCGACATCGCGGGACTGGATGCCGTGGTCATCTCGGGTTTTCCCGGAACGGTCGCGTCGTTCTGGCAGCAGGCCGGGCGGGCGGGACGGCGCACCCAAGGGTCACTGGTGCTGCTCGTGGCGCGGGACGATCCGTTGGACACCTACCTGGTCCATCACCCCGAAGCGCTGCTCGGCAAGCCCGTCGAGGCCACCATCACCGACCCGCGCAACCCCTATGTGCTGGGTCCGCAACTACTGTGCGCCGCGCTGGAGTTGCCGCTCACCGACGCCGAGGTGGACGAACTGGGCGCCCGCGAAGTACTGGCCGAGCTGACCGTGAAAGGACTGATCAGGCGGCGTGGAACGGGAGATCGCGCGCGCTGGTACGTGACCGCGGAGACGCAGCCGCACGACGCGGTGGACGTCCGGGGCGGAATCGGCGCACCGGTGGCCATCGTGGACGGCGAGACCGGCAGGCTGCTCGGCACCGCCGATGCGGGGCGGGCCAGGGCGACGCTGCACCCGGGCGCCGTGCACCTGCACCAGGGCGAGACCTATGTCGTCGACGAGCTGGATCTCGTTGACGGCGTGGCCTTCGTGCACACCGCCGAGCCCGGGTGGACCACCAGCGCGCGCCAGGTGACCTCGATCGTGATCGACGCGGTGACCGAGCACCGTGCCCACGGTCACGTGACGGCCGGCCTGGCCCGGGTGCGGGTCACCAGCCAGGTGATCGGCTATCTGCGCACGCTGCTCACCGGCGAAGTGCTCGACCTGGTCGAACTCGACCTGCCGCCGCAGACGCTGCCGACCAAGGCGGTCATGTACACGGTGACACCGGAATTGCTGGCGCTGGCGGGGATCGCGCCTCAGGACGTCCCCGGGGCGCTGCACGCGGCCGAGCACGCGGCGATCGGGCTGTTGCCCCTGGTGGCGACCTGCGACCGGTGGGACATCGGCGGTGTCTCCACCGCCGAGCACCCGGATACCGGACTGCCCACCGTCTTCGTCTACGACGGCCAAGCCGGCGGGGCGGGATTCGCCGAGCGCGGGTTCGCCCAACTGCGCCAGTGGCTTACGGCGACCTTGTCGGCCATCGAGTCGTGCGGCTGCGCGGCGGGCTGCCCCTCCTGCGTCCAATCACCCAAGTGCGGCAACGGGAACCACCCACTGGACAAGGCGGCAGCGGCGCGCCTGCTCACCGCCGTACTCGCCGAACTGTCCGCTGGTGCGGACGCGCCGCTCGATTCGTGACGGCGCAGAGTCGGACATGTGACCAATTGTCGACCTTGCCAGCGCGCACGCTGGGAGGGTTGGGAGACCTCCCAGTGGAATGCCGCCGCTTCACCCCGGCCGAATAAAGAGGATTAGATTCATGTTAACTAGACTATTGCCACTGCATAGTTTGTGGACATGCGCATTCCTCCCTTTTAGATATCCCGGGTCCACGCGGGCATTTCCCTGAGTCCGCTTTTAAACCCGCCAGTTAAGTTTCCGATTTCCGCCACTGGAAGCGACGCGGGGCCGACCGTGTATCGAACTCCATCACTCTTCAACCGGTCCGGCCCGTGCGCTCGCCCGAACGATCCGATCGCCGTACAGACCTATTGGTACATTCCTTTCCACAGCCACCGTGGCGTCCCACTCCACCGCCTCGCAAACACGGATTCGCGCACCCATCCGCCGTGCCACCTCGTCCGCCTCAGCACATGCGACGTCGACGCCATCGACCAAAGCTCCCGCCGCGGTCAGCGCCGCCGAATCGGCGGCCGCCTGCGCCCGATGCCGCGCCACCACCACGGCCCCCACCTGCGCGATCAAGAGCGTCACCGCGATGAGGGCCACGAGCGCCAAGCAAGCGAAAACGGTGGCCAACCCCTGTTCGTCGCTTACCCGAACCCGCAGCATGCGAGGGACACGCCGCGGGCTGCGCTCGCTGATCCGAACCCGCTCACCGTTCCCTGTCATGTCTCGCTCCGGGCAGCGTCGCGAACCGGAATCCGACCGTGACGGGCACCGCCGCCCGCGAGAAGCCAGACCACCATCGGCACCGCCTTCATTCGGTGGCTCCGGGCTCGATGGTCGCGACCGCCTCCGCGCGGAGGGTGAGCAGCGGCAGAAGCGGGGTCCGCGCGGAAACCACGGCGATCACACGAGTGCCCTCGGTGCGGAGTGCGATGTCGGCCGACGGCGGGGCGATGCGCTCCGCCGCCGGGCGGGCGTTCGCGTGGTCGCCCCGCGCGGCGAGGCGGGCGGCCTCGCCGGCGGCATCGACACAGCGGACCTGGGTCGATGCCGCCAGCAGGGCCCCGAGACAGAGCACGACGGTAGCGACGACCGAGGTCAGGGCGAGCGCGGCCTCGATCGTCACCCCTCCCCGATCGTCGCCGAGCCACGGTGTGGCGACAACTACACCGATGTGTTCAGTGCCCGGTCGATGATCTTCGTCAGCGCGTTCACGATGCTGTCGCCCGTCACCACCCCGTACAGCACGGCGCCGAAGGCCGCCGCCGCGATCGTGCCGATCGCGTACTCCGCCGTGCTCATGCCGTCCTCCGCGACCATCGCCCGCAGCGCCCGCGCACGCAGGCTTATATATACAGCCCGCACCCTGCGGCCCACGGACCTCACAACCCCCTGGATACGCACCCGATTCCTCCTTTCCGGCCCGTGCGGCCGATCCGCACGAGCACGCTTCCTCCGATGCAGTGCGCGACGCTGCCGCCCGAGCACGGTCGCTTTCGCTGCGGTCCACGACGAACCGCCGGCGGGTGCCGATCAGCGGCAGCGACGGGTTCCATGAGCGACCGAACGCTGGATACGGCTCAGCACGCAAAGCAGCCACCGAAGCGCCGAGTGTGCGGCACACCGCCGAGCTGCCGGGCCATAGGCGGACCGACCAGCCCCGCGACGGCCTTCCCGACCGGTGGCGGCAGCGACGGTGCGGGGGCTCCGAGCGATCCACCTGACGCGCTCTCGTGAACGACGTGGGCCCGGCCGTCCGCCGTTCTCCCGATGCGATTCCAGGCGGGTCCGCGAGCGCGGGCCGCCCGGTCACGGTCCGCCGAACCTGCGCGAAAACTCCGCGTGAACGCTTCCGTGCGGACACCATGGGCGGCGTGGCCACTGCCCCGTGCGGGGTTACAGCAGCCCACCGCCTAGGACTCGGCCCGCCAAGCCGATGACCACCGGCACTATGCCGAGGCAGACGAAGGCCGGGAGGAAGCACAGCCCCAAGGGGCCGCCGATCAGGACGCCCGCGCGTTCCGCCTTCGCGGCCGCGATGTCTTCCACCGCGGCCCTGCGCTGCTCGGCCAGTTCCATGACCGCTGCCGCCAGCGACGATCCGGACCGCGCGGAACGGCGCGCCATCCGGGCCAGCGACTCGATCTCGTCGGCTCTTGGGCGCCCCTTCGCATCCCGCGCCACTTGGTGCCAGGCCGTGGCCGCGTCGGCGCCGAGCGCGAGCAGGTCCGCCGCCCGTCGCAGTGCTTCGCCGAGTGGTTCCGGCGCCTCCTGCGCCACGGCGCGCGCCGCCCCTGCCATGGGAAGCCCAGCACGCAGGCAGGCGGCCAGCAGGTCGAGCACCGAGGCGACAGCCAGCGGATCGGTCTCCCGGTTCACCCGGCGCGACGTCTCGGCCGGTGCGTTGCGCGTCCGGCCGAGGGCATGCAACCGCCTGCTCACGGCCACTCGTCCCGGCAGCGATGCGAGTGCGGCCGCCATCAGCAGCAACGGCAGTGCCGCACCAGAAGTGAACGCCATCAGCAGCCTTCCTCAGCGATCCTGTTGTGCGATGACCTCGTGCACGGCCCACAGTCGGGCCATGCGACGGCACACCACGCGTCACCTGCGTGCCGTAGCCGGAGAGCGAACCGATGAGGCTGACCCGTCGTCGCTCAGCAGCGCGACCGTAGATTCGGCCGGTCTGCGGGTGGCCAGGGTTGAACGCGCCGTCGAGGTGGTGCGCATCCGCCATGCGCTGCAGTCCGATTGGATCGCCGACGGGGCGGCGGCTTCGCAGGGCCGCACCGCCTGCGATTACGGCACACACAACCCTTCGAACCGGCGTGCGCGCAAACCGCATCTCCCCGCCGATCGCAACCGGCTTCGAGTTCGACAACTGCTTTGGCCGGCCGCGACCAGCCATCGAAGAAGACTTCATATCAGCACCTTTCGGGTGATGGCATCGGTCCACAGCAGGCCCGCGCAGGCCAGGCCCGCGCCTACCGGCAACAGCACCGCCCCCGCGGACGAGGCGAACAGGACGTGCAGCGGCGCGGCGCCCATCATTTGGCCGAGAGCGATGCCGAGGAGCGGCAAACACGCCAGGACACCGGCGGTGGCCCGTGCGCCGGCCAGCGCGGCAGTGGTGCGGCCGTGGAATCGGATGCGTCCCGCGAGATCCGTTCGGGCCGCGGACAGCAACTCCGCCAGTGCCAAGCCGTGCTGCTCGGCCACCTGCCACGCCCCGGCAACCCGGGCGAGCTCCGCGGCGATCGGGGAATCCGGTCGGCGCAGGCCCTCGGCCACCGAGCCACCGAGTCGGCTGCGGGCGGCGCCAACGGTGAACGCGCGGGACGACTCGCCCCACACCTCATGTGCGGCGGCCTCGGCGGCGGCGCTCGGATGCGCCCCCACCCGCAATTCCGCGATCACAGCCTCCAAGGCATCGAGTAGGTACCCTTGCTCGGCTTTCCCGCGCCGGTCCCGTACCGCCCGGCGAGCCCGTAGCCCGGCCGTTCCGGCGACCAGGCCGGCCGCGAGGAAAGCACCCGTACCGAAGACGGCGAGCACGATCACCACGCCTACGCAGGCACAGACGCGGAACAGCCTGCCGCGGTCCGGTATTCGATACTCGACGCGCGCGGTGAACAGCTGCCCGAACCGGCGCTGCGACCGGGGCGCCGGAACCAGGACCAACGCCAGCGCGAGACACAACACCGCGCCGCTCAACGGTCGAGCCGTTCGGCGAGCAGGCTGGACAGGTCCGCGGCGGCGGGGGCCGCAGCCGTGGTATGCCAGGCGGGCGTGATCCGCACGCGCCCATCGCCGTTGCGGTGCACGAGGCCGACCTCGCGCAGCCCCCGCGAGCCGTCGGATCGGCGGTGCACGTGCAGGACGACCTGCACCGCGGCGGCCAGTTGACTGTGCAAGGCCGCTCGATCCATGCCGCCCAGAGCGGCGAGGGCTTCCAGCCGGGCGGGGACTTCTTGCGGCGAGTTGGCGTGCACGGTGCCCGCCCCGCCGTCGTGTCCGGTGTTCAACGCGGTCAGCAGGTCGACCACCTCGGCGCCCCTGACCTCACCGACCACGATCCGGTCCGGCCGCATGCGCAGCGCTTGACGGACCAGGTCACGGACGGTGACCTCGCCGACGCCTTCCACATTCGCGGTCCTGGCCACCAGCCGGACCACGTGGGGATGCGGTGGCGCGAGCTCCGCCGCGTCCTCGACGCAGACGATCCGCTCGGACGGGCCCACCGTGGCGAGCAGGGCCGACAGCAGCGTCGTCTTCCCGGCTCCGGTGCCGCCGACGATCAGGAACGCCAGCCTCGCCTGGATGATTCGTTCCAGCAGGAGCTTCGCGTCGGCGGGCACCGAGCCCGCCACGGCGAGCGCGGACAGCCCCTGGGTGGCCGGACGGAGTACCCGCAACGACAGACAAGTGCCGCCGTGCGCGACCGGCGCGAGTACCGCGTGCAAGCGGACCCCGAACGAATCCCCTGATGCCGCAGCGATTCCGGACAGCCGACCGTCCACCCATGGTTGTGCGTCGTCGAGTCGGCGACCCGCCGACAGTGCCAGGCGCTGCGCCAGCCGCCGGACCGCGGCCTCGTCGGAGAAGGTGATCGAGGTCTTCTCCAGACCGTGCCCGCGATCGATCCACACCGCGTCCGGACCGGTCACCAGGACGTCGGCCACTCGCGGATCGTGCAACAGCGGTTCGAGTACACCGGCGCCGGTGAGTTCGGTCTGCAGCAGTCGCAGAGCCCGCAGCAGGTCGGTGTCGCCGAGCACCCCGCCCGCTTCGGCCCGGATCGCGGCGGCGACCTGCGCCGGATCCGGGTCGCCGGTCTCGCCAGCCAGGCGCTCCCGCACCCGGTCCAGCAGCTCGCTGGTCAGTATCGCGCTCATCGCCCCCTCCTCACCGCCGTTGTCCCGGTGGTGCACTCAGTACGCCGAGGACGGCGTCGGCCGCATCGCGCAGCGGCCCGCGGCGGCCTACCGACATCCCGCCGCGCTCCAGCCGGTGCGCGAGACCGGACTGGGCGCGAACGGCGGCGAGCAGCGGGAGATCGAGCACTTCGGCGACCTCGGCTCCGCGCAGGCCGCCGGGCGCCGGACCGCGAACAACCAGGCCCTGGTTCGGGTTTCGCCGCGCGATATGGGCGGACACCGCTTCGGCGGCGGCGACCGCACGCAGCCGCGCCGGAACGACCAGAACCACGAGATCCGCGGAGTCGAGCATCTGGTCGGCATGCGGCCCGCGCTCACCGGAAATATCGCAAACTATGAAATCGCCTGCGACACGGCCCGCTTCGATGACAGCGCGGACCGCGGGCGCGCCGAGCTCACGTGGCAATCGTCCCGCACCGCAGCGCCCACAGGACAGCACCGCGAGCCCGGGCGCCGCGACGGGTAGGGCGCCGTGCAGCGCGGTCGCTGAGACGCGCCCGTCTTCCACCACCAGGTCGGGCCAGCGCAGGCCCGCCGCGTTCTCGACACCGAGCAGCAGGTCGAGACCCCCCGCGAAGGGTGCGCCATCGACCAGCAAGGTCTCGCGCCGGAACCCCTCCGCGGCGGCGCGCAGCGCGACCGCGACGGCGAGGGTGGACGCGCCGGCCCCGCCGCCCGCGCCGACGACGGCGAGCACCACGCCGTCACCCGCACGCTGCTCGCCGTATTCAGCAAACATCTCGATGAGCCCCACCGCCGCGCCGGGCAAGGCGATAGCCCGCTCCGCGCCGACCGCGGCGGCGGCCTGCCAGTCGAGCAAACCTGGCTCACCATCGGTTACCACCACGACGCCGGCGCGGCGCAGGTAGCCCGCGGCGGCCGCTTCGCGCGCCGTGTCGGTGTCCAGGATGACCAGTGGAGCGCCGGTCCAGGCATGTCGGCCGACGAGTCGCGTCCGCTCATCGAGTGGCCGTTCGGCGGCCGCCGCGATACGCCGGACTTCGTCGCGCAGACGGTCGTCATCGATGAGCACCAGGGCGGGCGTCGGCCCGATCGGCTCCGATGCATCGAGGTTCATGCAGGTCAGCGTCGCGGAACGGGAGCAGGGACAGAAGGGGCGATATGCCGAATGTGGACAACTCCGGGGTTGTGGACAGCTATCCGAACCCGATGCCGTACCGCACTGTCCCTGAAATAGAGGACGGCCCCAGCCGGGGGGGGAGGAGGCTGGGGCCGTCGGGGTTCAGCCCCGGGGGGTCGGGCTGAACGCGCCTGGACCATGTCCAGGTGCCAGCAATACTACACCTAAGCCCCGGCCACCACGCAAGTCTGCCGACGGACATCTTTGTGGCCGTCGTGGCTTCGGCGTCTGCGGGGCAAACTTCATCGCCGCGCCGGCCGCAGCCGCGCCACGGCGGGGCACACGCGTGCCGACCAGCGGCAGCCGTGGTGCAGTCGCCGCCCAGCTGCGGCCGATCGAAAGCAGGACGGCCACACAACAGGCGCGGTGGCCGGAGAGCGCTGCCACAACCCGCGGGCGGACCGACCACGGGGACACAGCAGCCGCACCGCACCTGACGCCTGGCCGAGCGGAGACCATACCGCCGCCTATCCTGGTCGGGTGGACAAGTCAGCCACTGCAGGTGGACGCGTCGCGGCCTTCTTCGATCTGGACAAGACCGTGATCGCGAAGTCGAGCACGTTCGTATTCAGCAAGCCCTTCTACGCGCAGGGGCTTTTGAACCGCCGCGCCGTACTGGAAAGCAGTTACGCCCACTTCCTGTTCCTGCTGTCGGGAGCCGATCACGATCAGATGGAACGGATGCGCGCCCACCTGACCAGCATGTGCGCGGGCTGGGACGTCGAGCAGGTGAAATCCATTGTGGCAGAGACGTTGCACGAGTTGGTCGATCCGCTGATCTACGCGGAGGCGGCCGACTTGATCGCCGACCACAAGATCCGGGGGCACGATGTGGTGATCGTCTCGGCCTCCGGCGAGGAAATCGTCGGCCCGATCGCCGAAGCGCTCGGCGCCTCACATACCGCCGCCACCCAGATGGTCGTGGCGGACGGAAAGTACACCGGCGAGGTCGAGTTCTACTGCTACGGCGAGGGCAAGGTCGCCGCCATCGAGAAACTCGCCGCAGACGAGGGGTACGACCTGTCCCGCTGCTACGCCTACTCCGACTCGATCACCGACCTGCCGCTGCTCGGCGCGGTGGGCCACCCCACTGCGGTCAATCCGGATCGCAATCTGCGCCGTGAGGCCACCACGCGGGGCTGGCCGATCCTGACCTTCTCCAACCCGGTGTCGCTGTGGGCGCGCTTCCAAGCGCCGTCCTCGACGACGCTCGCGGCCACCGCGGCGGTCGGCTTGAGCGCGGTCGTGGCCGGCGCGATCAGCTACCGGATGCTGCGCCGCCGACGCTGAGATCGGACGCTCGAGCAGCCCGTCCCATCCGGGTCGCCAGCGGCTTGCCGTTAACTCAGCCAACTTGACCGATGGCGCTGCGGACCAGGCATTTAACCACGAAACGCCGAGAAAAACGCCGATTGTTCAATGTTCTCGCATCCCTTGATGTGAGTGCAGTCACAGGTGTAGAAAGGTAACTACGGAAGGACGGAAGGCCAAGGCAGCACCGGAAGAGAAGGCACTGTCTCCCGACCCTTCTTCCCAGCACGGGCACCAGGCACCCACGCGGAGCGCGCCGCGACAAGGGCAGAAGCGTTGTGGGCCTGCGAAATTCGGATAGTCGACGGCGAAGGCCTCGCACAGGTTGCGGGGATGAACCGGCCGATGTCCGGATTGTCGCCGAGGCCGCAGAACACAACCCACCTAGCACGCTTGGTAACCGGGTAGTCCGTGCTAGCGGGCGGTGAGGTCGAGAGACAACGCCGCCCGCTTTGACGTGTACGGGGGTTATCCCGCCGCCGAGTCTGCGATCGACGTGGCCTCGCGCGCGCCGTCCTCGAACGCCCCGCAACAGAGGATCACCCAGCCGCCGACCGCCTCCGCCTGCCCGGTTCCGAATCCCGCGGCCGCGTCCAGATACGCCTGACGCCTGCGCAACCAGAACACCTCCGGTACGCCGAGGCTGTGCGGATCCAGCCCACTCGACACCGCGACCAGCCGGGAGGCCGCCCGCGCGACTACGCCATCGGCCGTGCCGAACGGCCGCAGCGCCAGTAGCTCACCGTGTACTACGGCGGCGAGCACCGGCGCGGGCGCTCGCGAACCGAGCACCGTCTGCGCCAGCAGATCCAGCCGCTGCGCGACGCCCGAGTCGCCGCGCGGCCTGCCGAGCGCCTCTTGCTCCGGGATCAGATCGGCCGCGGCGAGCAGATGCAGCCGCGCCAGCGCCTGCAGCGGGGCACGCTGCCATGTGCCCACCAGATTCCGCAGCGCGTCCCCGTCCAACGCCTGCCCGACGCGCAGCGAGCCGGCCAGGATCGGGTCGGCTACCCGGCCGTCGGCGGGAATATCCGTGCTGCCGCCGTCGATGGCCGCCGAGGACCGGGCCGCACGCACCGCGGCCTCGGCCGCCGTGGTGGGCCACCCACGCCGGTTCGCCTTGTGCCGGTGCACCTCGGCGAGCGCGTCGCGGGCACGGTCGGCCGCGTCCCGGACACCGGGAAGATCGACGAGGGGCTGTAGCGGATCGGTCACGGCATACGAGGCTACTTGCGCTCGCGCGGACCGATCCGCGCGACCGGCTCGCTATCCGGCCAGCAGATCGCGTCCCGGTATCGCGTCGAGCAGTTTGCGCGTGTACTCCTGCCGGGGATCGTCGAACACCTCGTCGGTCGTCGCCGCCTCGACCACCTTGCCGCGCTGCATGACGAGCACGTCGTCGGCGATCTGCCGCACCACGGCCAGATCGTGGGTGATGAACAGATACGCCAGCCCGAGCTCGGCTTGCAGCTCGTTGAGCAGGCGGAGGATCTGGGCCTGCACCAGCACGTCGAGCGCGGACACCGCCTCGTCGCACACCACCACTTCGGGCCGTAGGGCGAGCGCCCGCGCGACCGCCACGCGCTGACGCTGTCCACCGGACAGTTCGTTGGGGTAGCGCCGCAGCACACCGGCAGGCAGCGCGACCTTGTCGAGCAGTTCCCGCACGGTCGCCTCCCTTTCCTCGGCGGTACCGATCCGGTGGGTGCGCAACGGCTCCTCGATGGTGCGGTAGATCGTGTACATCGGATCGAGCGAGCCGTAGGGATCCTGGAAGATCGGCTGCACCCGGCGGCGGAAGGCGAAGGAATCCTTACGGTCCAGGGTGGTCACGTCCTTGCCGTCGAATGTGACGGCGCCGGAGGTGGGCGCGAGCAGTCCGAGGACCATCTGCGCCACCGTGGTCTTGCCCGAGCCGGATTCGCCGACGATCGCCGTGGTCGACCCGCGCCGCAGCCGGAACGACACATCGTCCACCGCGACGAACTCGGTCGACTTCCACGGCGTGCGATCGCGGATGTGAAACGTCTTCGTCAGATGCTCGGCTACCAGCACGTCGTCCGGCACCACCGTGTCGGCTGCCGCCACCTGCACGGCTTGCGCGTGGATCTCGGCCCGACGCCGCACCGCCGACCGCCGCTGCGCGGCCAGCGACGGCGCCGAACTCACCAGCCGTTTGGTGTACAGGTGCTGCGGATCACGCAGAATCCGCAAAGCGGGCCCGGACTCCACGACACGGCCGCGATACATCACCACCAGGTGTTCGGCACGCTCCGCCGCCAAACCCAAGTCATGGGTGATCAGCAGCACCGCGGTGCCGAGTTCGGCGGTGAGCCGCTCGAGATGATCGAGGATCTGCCGCTGTACGGTCACGTCGAGCGCCGAGGTCGGCTCGTCGGCGATGAGCAGTTGCGGCCGGCAGGACAGGCCGATCGCGATCAACGCACGCTGGCGCATGCCGCCGGAGAACTCGTGCGGATACTGGTTCACCCGGCGTTCGGCGTCGGGCATGCCCGCTTCCTCGAGCAGTTCCACCGCTCGCTTCTCGGCGGCCTTGCCCTTCGCGATGCCGTTGGCTTCGAGCGTCTCGCGGATCTGGAAACCGATCTTCCACACCGGATTCAGATTCGACATCGGGTCCTGCGGGACCAGGCCGATGCCGCTGCCGCGGACCGCGACGATCTCTCGTTTCGAGGCCGCTGTGAGTTCCTTGCCGTCGAACCTGATCGAACCGGAGGTGACCCGGCCCGTGCCGGGCAGCAAGTCGATGATCGCGTGCGCGGTGGTCGACTTTCCCGAGCCCGATTCCCCGACGATGGCCACGGTCTGCCCCGGATACACCGACAGGCTCACGTCCCGGACCGCGGGCACCGGCTTGCCGTCGGCGGTGAAGCTCACGTTCAGATCGGTGATCTCCAGCAACGGCCGGTCGGCCTCGCTCATCGCTTCCTCGCCTTCGGATCGAGGGCGTCGCGCACGGCGTCGCCCAGCATGATGAAGCTCAGCACGGTCAGCGCCAGCGCCGTCGCCGGATAGAACAGGATGGCGGAGGTGCGGATCTCCTTCTGCCCCGTGGCGATGTCCGCGCCCCAGGACACCACGGTGCGCGGGAGACCGACGCCGAGATAGGACAGCGTCGCCTCGGTGACGATGAAGACGCCCAGCCACAGCGTGGTCACCACGATCAGCGGTCCCGCCGCGTTGGGCAACACGTGGCGCACAAGCGTCTGCGGTCGAGAGACGCCCAATGCTTTCGCGGCCGTGACATAGTCACTGTTCTTCGCTTGGATCACCGCGCTACGGGCGATCCGCGCCGCCTGCGGCCAGGTGAACGAGGCGAGGATGACGATCACGGTCCAGATCGTCCTTGCGTCCAGCAGCTGCATGATCACGATGGCGGCCAGCATCAACGGAATCGCGTAGAAGACCTCCGCGACCCGCGAGACGATCGAGTCCAGCGGCCCGCCGTAGAAGCCCGCCAGCGCGCCGAGCGTTCCCCCGATCAGCACGAACAGCAGCGTCGCGCCGACTCCGGCGAGCACGGA
This sequence comes from Nocardia sp. NPDC051900, assembly GCF_044452545.1. Lineage (NCBI taxonomy): Bacteria > Bacillati > Actinomycetota > Actinomycetes > Mycobacteriales > Nocardiaceae > Nocardia > Nocardia sp. NPDC051900. The sequence goes on from NZ_JBITBU010000003.1 coordinate 521,278, forward strand.
AGCCCGCGCTCCGTAGACGGTGCGGGCGTAGATGTCGCACCCCTGCTTGTCGAAACCGAACGGGTGCCCCGCGCCGCGCGGGTCCATGCTGAAGTCGCCGTTGCAGTACCGCGGGTCCTGATCGGTGAACAGCCCCGGCCAGATCACCACGATCAGCACGAACACGATCAGCACCGCCGCGACGATGAAGATCGGGTTGCGCCGCAGCTGCCGCCACGCGTCGCGCCAGATGCTGGTCGGCGCGCCCGCATCCAGCACGGCGTCGGTGGCGAGCACCTCGACCTCGTCGGGCGGCGCGACGAAATGCTCCTGGCCGCGGCGCGGACTCGCGGCCTCGGTGCGGTCAGGCATAGCGGATCCTCGGGTCGAGTGCGGCGTAGAGCAGGTCCACGAGCAGATTGGTGAGCAGGAAGATGACGATCAGCACCGTGACGAAGGAGACGACGGTCGGCGGCTCCCCCCTGGTGATGGCCTGGTAGAGCGTGCCGCCCACGCCGGGAATGTTGAAGATGCCCTCGGTGACGATCGCGCCGCCCATCAGGGCGCCCAGATCAGCGCCGACGAACGTGACCACCGGAATCATCGAGTTGCGCAGGATGTGCACGGTCACCACGCGTGGCCTGCGCAGGCCTTTGGCGGTCGCGGTGCGCACGTAGTCGGCGGACATGTTCTCCGCCACCGAATTCCGGGTCAAGCGCAGGACGTAGGCGAACGACAGCGAGCCGAGCACGATCGCGGGCACCAGCAGTTCGCCGACGGTCGCCTTCCCGGAGACCGTCACGGGCGCGATGCCCCACTTCACGCCGAGCAGGAATTGGGCGAGAAAGCCCACCACGAAGACCGGGACCGCGATCACGACCAGGCTGATCACGAGCATCGCGGAGTCGAACAGCTTGCCTTTGCGCAGTCCGGCGATCAGGCCGAACAGCACGCCGAAGACCGACTCGATCAGCACCGCCATGAAGGCCAACTTGATCGTGATCGGGAACGCGCGCGCGAGTTCGTCCCGCACAGGCCTGCCGGAGAAGGCCGTGCCGAAGTCCAGCGTGACGATGCCTTTCAGATACAACAGGTACTGCACGAGGAACGGCTCGTCGAGGTGGTAGCGCGCCCGCAGTTGCGCCTCCACCGCGGGCGTCATGGGTTTGTCACCCGCCAGCGCGTGGATCGGGTCGCCAGGGACGAGGAACACCAGTGCGTAGACGAGCAGGGTCGCACCGAGGAACACGGGGATCATCTGAAGCAGACGCCGCCCGACATACCAGGCCATTTCGCCTCCTGAACAGGACCGCCGAGCGTCACCCGGACGCCCGGCGGCCGGCGGCTACTTCTCGATGTTCTCGAAGTCGAACAGTCCGTTCCAGGCGAGTTCGGCCTTGCGCACCCGGTCGGAGCGGCCCGCGGCGGCCACATAGTCGAACACCGGGACGTCGGCCAGGTCCTTGATCAGCAGGGACTGGGCCTGCGCGATGATCTTGTAGGACTCGTCCTGGCTCGGCGCGGCCAAGGCGGCATCGAGCAGGCGATCGAATTCCGGGTTCTTGTAGTCGACGTTGTTGGTGTCGGAGTAGCTGTAGTACTGCGAAGTGAGGAACTGCAGCATGGTCGGGTAGTCACCCTGCCAGCCGTAGCGGAAGGCCTTGTTGATGGTGCGCGCGTTCACTTCGTCGCGGATGTTCTTGAACGTCGGGTACGGCACGCCGATGGCGTCGACACCGAGGGTGTTCTTCACGCTGTTGGCCACCGCCTCCACCCAGGCCTGGTGGCCGCCGTCGGAGTTGTAGGCGATCTCGTAGCGGCCCGACCACGGCGAGATCGCGTCGGCCTGTGCCCAGACCTTCTTGGCCTCGTCGGGGTTGTACTTCAACACCTCCGAGCCGGGCAGGTTCGGGTCGAAGCCGGGCAGCGTGCTCGCGGTGAAGTCGCGCGCCGGGATCCGGGTGCCGTGGAAGATGTTCTGCGCGATCTGTTCCCGGTTGATCGCCATCGAGATCGCCCGGCGCCGCAACAGCCCTTCCTGGCCGGCGAAGTGCGCGACGTTGGACTGGATGCCGATGTGCTGGTTCTGGGCGGTCGGCTTGGTGATCGCGCGGTCACCGAGATCCCGTTCGTAGGAGGTGAGCGCGCTGTCGGGCACGGTGTCGAGCGCGTCCAGATTGCCCGCTTGCAGGTCGGCGTAGGCGGTGTCGAAGGACTGATACATCACGAATCGCAGCCCTTTGTTCTTGGCCGGGCGGCCGCCGGGATAGTCCGGGTTGGGCGCCAGATCGATCTTGACGTTGTGCTCCCACGCCCCGGACCGGGCGAACTTGTAGGGGCCGTTGCCGATCGGGTTCTCTCCGAACGCTTTCACGTCCTTGAACGCGGCCTCCGGCAGCGGATAGAACGGCGCGTACCCGAGCTCGGTCTCGAAATCGATCGAGGGCGCCTTCAGCTCGATGGTGAAGGTGCGGTCGTCGATCACCTTCAAGCCCGACATCGTCTGTGCCGTAGGCTTTTCCGCGGACACCTCGTCGAAACCGACGATGGGACTGAACACATAGCTCTGCAACTGGGCGTTGGTGCCGAGCGCGCCGTAGTTCCACGCGTCGACGAACGACTTCGCCGTCACCGGGGTGCCGTCGGTGAACTTCCAGCCGGGTTTGATGGTCACCCGGTAGCTCTTCCGATCCGTGGTCTGGATCGACTCCGCCATCTCGTCGTGCGCCTTGCCGCTCCCGTCGTAGTACTTCAGGCCCGCGAACAGCCGGTCGACCACGCGGCCGCCCATATTCTCGTTGGTGTTGGTAGGCACCAGCGGATTCTGCGGCTCGCCACCGTTGACCGTGACGAGGTCGGCATCGGCGCCGTCGCCCGAGGAACATGCGGACAGCCCGAGGCTCGTGGCCAGTACGACCGCCGCGGTCAGCGCCATCGCTCTGTGGAATTTCAACGCGTCCTCCCGGTGCGAGAAGGGGGTAGCCGATCGGCACCCGCAGGAGGCCCGTCAGCGCATGCCGACGCGATCCCCCTGTGTGGTTGGCAGAGTAACCACCGGCGCGGGCACTGTCACCTGATTGATCCGAGTTCGTTGTACTTGTTACCGATCTGGCAACATCGCCGAAACACCCCGAGTTTCGTGCGGAAACGGCCGCGCGGCCGGAGCATCGCGTTCGCCGCGGGAGGCAGGCGCGGCGGCGTGACGCGGGCGAAACCCGATCGACACACCGCACGCGGCATGGGTCACAGTTGATTACTGTCGAACTCGGCTGCGTCGAATCGTGCGCTCAGGCTACGTGGAAAGAAGAGACGAGATGACCGAAACCAGCGCCGAACACAGGGACTCGTATCCGCCGAACGCGGAGTTCGCCGCCCAGGCGAACGCCGACGCCGGACTCTACGAGCGGGCGGCGGCCGATCGCGACGCGTTCTGGGCCGAACAGGCCGGGCGGCTGCACTGGCACGAACCGTTCACCCAGGTGCTGGACTGGAGCGAGGCTCCGGTGGCGAAATGGTTCGTCGGCGGAAAGCTCAACGTCGCCTACAACTGCGTGGACCGCCACGTCCT